>NZ_JACYVC010000003.1:0-483863 GCF_014842145.1 Stenotrophomonas sp. CFBP 13718 | reverse complement strand
ATGGATGGCGCGAAACGAGGCACGCAGGACGCAGTTTTTGCCGTCCCCCGGCAACCCACCCCGCCCCGCCCAACACACAGCCCTGCAGGCCGTTGCTGTTGCTGTTGCTGTTGCACTTGCTGTTGCTGTTGCTGTTGCCGTTGCTGTTGCCGTTGCTGTGCGCTTCTAGCCTTGGCCCGCCCATAGCGGTACGTCGTACACCACCATCACGCGGTTTTCTTCGGCATCGCGCTGGTAGTTCGAGCGGAAGAATCCGTTGCGCCAGCGGATCGACAGGTGCTTCAGCGCCTCGCTCTGGAAGGTATAGCCGATTTCAAAATCACGCTGCCATTGCCGGCCCTCGCCCGCGAAGGTGGCCGGGCGCGCGTTGTCGCCTTTCACGTAGCGCAGCAGGAACTTCAGGCCGGGCACGTTGATCTGCTTGCCGTCCAGTTGGTACCGCAGCTGCCAGCTGCGTTCGTCGCGTTCCATGAAGTCGTTGATGAACGTCCAGTTGAACACGTTGCCATCGGTGCCGCCGACGAACGGCATCGCCGTGTCGCCACGCATGTCCTGCCACATGACCGCGAATTCCTGGCCGGCGTGCTGCCACGCCACCAGTCCGTTGAGCGCCCGGTTGTCGATCACACCGGCCAGCGCAGGACCCACGTCATCTGACACGTAGTAGCGCACTTCGGTGCTCAGCTTGCCCAGCGGCAGCGGCTGCTTGAACTGCACCGAGGCAACCTGCTGGCGGTACAGGTCCAGCAGTTCGCCATGCTCGACGTGCAGTTTGAAGCGGTCATCCGGGGCCCACGAAGCGCTGAACAACTGGAAGCCCTCTGAATCCGGGGTCCCGCTGAAACGGCGGTCCTTGTTGGTGATGGTCAGGTCCACGCGCTCGGTGCCGTCGCGATACCAGGAACGGTCGAAGCGCGAATAGCCCAGTTCCAGACCGTTGCCCCAACGGGCGCCCAGCGTCGCACCCTCGAAGGTTTGCGGCAGCAGGCGGCTGGTATTGGATTTCAGCAGCAGGTCCGAGGCGATGTGGCTGCCCACGCGCAGCTCGGCAGGTCCGGCCTTCGCCTTGCCGGTCACGGCGATGCGGCCGAACGCCGAGCGTGCGCCGTCTTCGTCGTAGGGCAGGATGCCGGTGCCGACTTCAGACTGCAGGCCATCCAGTTTGAAATCGGCCAGCCCCAGCACGTCGATGCCGAAACCGATCACGCCCGGCGTATAGCCGCTGCGCGCGTCCAGCAGGAAGCCCTGCGCCCATTCCTCGCGCTTGCCCTGGCCACTGCCACTGCGGAAATCACGGTTGTAATAGAAGTTGGTTGCGGTCAGGTCGGCGCTCGCGCCGGCCAGGAAACCTTGGCCATCGGCGGCCAGTGCCGAAGCACTGGCCAGCCCGAGGCAGATGAATGAAGAAGTGCGTGCAAGTTTCATGAGTCCGGCCCCTCCGCCGTACACAGATGGAAGAACGGATCAGAACAGCGCGCTGGCCACCAGGATCAGCAGCAGCGATACCACCGAGGCCAGTGACACCGGCAGGCTCAAGGTCTTCAGCGTGCCGCGCAGGGTCATGCCGAAGGTGGTCTGCATCAGCCAGAACGTGTTGCTGGTGACATGCACCAGGAACAGCGACCCGGAGCCTGCCGCCAAGGCGACCAGTACCGGTGGCACGTCCAGCGAATGCAGCGCCGGGGCCAGCATGCTGGCAGCGGTGATGGCCGAGGCGGATACCGAGCCGATCGCGATGTGCAGGATGGCGGCCACCACCCAGACCAGCAACAGCGGTGCGGCCGAGTTGGCGCTGAAGTAGCCCGACAGGATGTCGCCCAATCCGGTGGTGGCGACCACCGCGGACAACGAGCCGGCCACGCCGGTCAGCAGCAGGATCTGACCGCTTTCCTTGAACGCATCGGTCACCGCACCACTGCGGTCGTGCGCAGGGACGGTGAAGCGGGCGATGACGAAGGCCAGCACCAGGCCGCAGAACAGCGCGAACGTCGAGTTGCCCACGGCTGCCAGCGCCGGGATGTCCAGGCCCAGTGCACGATCCAGTGCGCCGGTGGCGATCATCAGCAGCGGCACGATGATCGGCAGCAGCGACAGCTTCAGCGGTACCGCGTTGTCTTCGTCCTTGATCTCGGCAGCAACCACCGCCGGTGCCTGGTCATCGGGCAGTTCATCGGTGTCTGGATTCCAGAATCCGCGACGCAGCAGGAAGTGGAACCCCCACAAGGTCAGGAACACGGTCGGGACCGCAATCGCCAGGCCGACCAGCAGCATCGTCCCCAGCTCCACGTCCAGCACCGCCGACAGCGCCAGCGCGGCCACGCCCGGCACCACCATGGTCAGTGCGAGGTAGATACCCACGCCGACCGCACCGGCCATCTTCGGTAGCGCGTCGCCGCCCATGCGCTTGGCGGTGGCACGTGCCAGTGGCGCGGACATCAACAGCAGCACGTCGGTGTAGATCGGCGGGAAGATGGACGTCAGGATCGTGGCGAACGCATACGGCATCTGCGTGGGCTTGAAGGTACGGACCAGCAGGCGCACCACCTGCTGGAAGGCCCCCATGCGGTGCAGGAAGGCGCCGATCATCACGCCGAAGCCGATCAGCAGGCCGATCTTGCCCATCAGGTCGCCGAAGCCGTCGGTGATCGCCTCGATGGTCGGGCCGAACCCCAGCCCGGATGACAGGCCCAGATACAGCGGGCCGGCGATCAGCGCGATCATCGGGTTGACCTTGAAGTAGATGATCAACAGGACGATCAACAGGATGGCGAACAAGGCGTTCGCCAGCACAAACCACTCGTGCATGATTCCCTCCCAGGAATGAAGCGTGTTCTGTAGAGCGGAGCCGTGGCCCGCTGTGAAAGTTCGAAAGGGTTACGCGGCGCGCAGTCCCGGTGGAGCCGGATGCAGGTCGCGCACGCGTCCTGCCTTGGCCACCTGGCCGGCGGTGTCGTGGCCTACCAGCGCAGGCAAGCCGCGCGACAGGGTGATCAGCGCGGGCAGGTCCAACCCGGTTGCAATCCCCATCTCTTCGCACATCGCGACCAGGTCTTCGGTACAGATGTTGCCCGACGCACCGGGGGCGAACGGGCAGCCGCCCAGCCCACCCAGTGCGGCATCGAAGCGCTGTGCGCCGGCATCGAAGGCGGCGATCACATTGGCCAGTCCCAGCCCGCGGGTGTTGTGGAAATGCAGGGTCAACGCATCGGCCGCGACCAGCTTCAAGGCCTGCTCCACCAAGGTGGCCACCTGGCGTGGATTGGCCATGCCCGTGGTGTCGGCCAGCGTGATGCCGGTGCAGCCCAGGTCAAGGTAGCGGCGGACCAGATCGAGCACCTTCGGCACCGGCTGGTCGCCGTCGAACGGGCACCCGAACGCGGTGGCCACGGTGCCATTGAGCCGTGTCTCGCCCCGCGGCAACGCGGCGATCTGCGCGAAGCCGGCGAAGCTTTCCTCGGTGGTCATGCGCATGTTGGCCAGGTTATGGGTCTGGCCGGCGGACATCACTAGGTTGAGCTCGTCCGCACCGGCGGCAAGCGCGCGCTCGGCACCTTTCAGGTTCGGCACCAGCGCCACGTAGACGGTTCCCGAAGCGCGCTGCAGGCCGGCGAACACCTCGGCCGCATCGGCAAGGGCCGGCACGGCCTTCGGTGAAACAAAGCTGCTGACCTCGATGCGTTCGAAGCCCAGCGCACTGAAGGCGTCACCCAGGCGGATCTTTTCTGCGGTGGGGACGAACACCGGTTCAATCTGCAGGCCATCGCGCAGGCAGACTTCCTGCACGATCAAGCGGCGGTCGGCGGTCATGCGCGTACTCCCCGGCCACTGGCGGCGGCGATGGCATCGGCGGCCATACCCAGTTCCGTCAGGACCTGATCGGTGTGTTCACCCAGCGCCGGGCCGGTCCAGTGCATCTGCCCCGGCGTTTCAGACAACTTCGGCACGATGCCCGGCAGGGTGATCGGCTGGCCGTCGGGCAGGGTGGTTTCCAGCAGCATCCCGCGTGCACGGTAGTGCGGGTCGGCGACGATGTCGGCGGCCGAATAGATGCGTCCGGCCGGCACGTCGGCCGCGTCCAATGCCGCCAGCACGGCATCGATGTGCAGGCCGCTGGTCCAGTGGGTGATCGCCGCGTCCAGCTCCGCGTTGCGCAGCACGCGGCCGGGATTGGTGGCCAGTGCGGCATCCGCAGCCAGATCATGGCGGCCGATGGCCTGCATGAAACGGCGAAAAATCGGATCGCTGTTGCCGGCGATCACCACGAAGCTGCCATCGGCCGTCGGGTAGGTGTTGGAGGGGCTGATACCAGGCAGCGCGCCGCCGGTGCGCTCACGTACCGTGCCGAACATCGCATGTTCCGGCACCAGGCTTTCCATCAGGTTGAACACGCTTTCCACCAGCGACACATCGACCACCTGGCCACGGCCTTGCCCGGTCTTCACCCGCAGCAGGGCCATCAGTGCGCCCATCACCCCATGCAGCGATGCAAGCGAATCGCCCAGGCTGATCCCCACGCGGGCGGGCGGTGTACTCGGATCGCCAGTGGTGTAGCGGATGCCGCCCATCGCTTCGCCGATCGCACCAAAGCCCGGCCGATCGCGGTAGGGGCCATCCTGGCCGTAGCCGGAGATGCGCACCATGATCAGGTCGGGGTTAAGCGCGGACAGCACGTCCCAGCCAAGGCCCAGCTTTTCCAGGCCGCCGGGACGGAAGTTCTCGATCACCACGTCGGCACTCGCTGCGAGCTGACGTGCGGCCTCGGCGCCTTCGACGGACTTCAGGTCCAGCGCGACGGACTTCTTGTTGCGTGCCTGCAGCGACCACCACAGCGAGGTATCGCCATGCAGCTTGCGCCATTTGCGCAGGGGGTCGCCGCCCTCGGGCGACTCGATCTTGATCACGTCCGCGCCGAATTCCGCGAACAGGCGCGCGGCGAACGGCGCTGCGATCAGTGTTCCGAATTCAACAACACGGATGCCATGCAATGGACCGGACATCATCAACCCTCCCAGGAAGCAGGTCCGCAGGGTAGGTCGCTGAGGCAGGCGGCGCCATGCCTTTCTGACGAAAAAGCGTTCGCATATCGCGAACGCCTACGCCTTTAGTCGAAGGTGCTCCACCAGCTGTTGGGCGGCGGTGGACAGGGGCCGATCGCCGCGCCAGACGAGTTTCAGCTCACGCTGGGCCCACCCGTCGGTGAGCGGCTCGATGTGCAGGTTCATCGCCCGCCCAAACAGGGCGAACACGGGCTCCGGCACCACGCCGATGCCCAGGCCGGCCTGCACCGTGCGGCAGATCGCATCGAAACCCGGCACGTGGATGCGCCGTCGCAACGCCCGGCCCGCATCACGTGCGGCCATCTGCGAACGGGTGAAGATGGAACTCTCCGCATGCAGCGCGATCTGGTCGTAGCCCAGCGTATCGGCGAACGCGAGCGGACCCGCGCCGGCCAGTGGATGGTCCGGGCGCATCAGCATGACCAGCCGATCGCGGCGGAACGGCAGCGCGGTCAGCTCACCCAGTTCGCCATCGCCGGAGCACACGCCGATCTCCGCCCATCCTTCCTGGATACCGCGCACCACGCCGCCGGTCGGCCGCTCTTCGAGCTCGATGCGCAGGTCCGGATGGGTCAGGAAGAACTGCTCCAGCTCTTCCGGCAGGTAAGCCACGATGGCCGACAGGTTGGCCAACATGCGGATGTGCCCGCGGATGCCACGGCGGTACTCCAGCAGCTCCGACGACAGTGCTGCCGCGGCCAGCAGCATGCGGCGCGCGTGCTGCAGCAGGCTCTCGCCGGCCAGGGTGAGCTGCATGCCGCGCGAGTTGCGGGTGAACAGCGCAACGTCCAGCCCGCTTTCCAGATCGTTCAGGCGACGGCTGGCGGCGGACGTGGCGATGGCTTCGCGTTCGGCCGCGCGGGTAAGCGAACCTTCTTCGGCCACCGCGACGAACAACCGCAAGGTGGTCAAGCTGATCCGGTCGATGGACATCGGCTGGCTGATGGGAAGGATCCTGCTGCAGGCGGACTGACATTGTACGGCGCACCGCCGCGCTGCCCGTGGCACGGGTGGATGCTCGAGGAACGCTCGCGGAATGGCCGAGAAATTCCCGAGAAATGCATGGGGAATGCCCGCGAAATGTGCCCCGGGAGAATAACCGCGGAATGCACGGGAATGCATGGGGTATTCACGGCGAAATGCCCGCGGAATGCACGGGGGAATGACCGCGGAATGCGTGGGGGATGCACGGGGAACGAACGGGGAAATGGCCGCGGNCGCACCCGACTAAATTCGCCTCTACCAAGTCCAAGTCCAAGTCCAAGTCCAAGTCCAAGGCCAAGGCCAAGGCCAAGGCCAAGGCCAAGGCCAAGGCCAAGGCCAAAGCCAAAGCCAAAGCCAAGTCCAAGTCCAAGTCCAAAGCCAAGTCCAAAGCCAAGGCCAGTTCCAAGGCCAGTTCCAAGGCCAAGGCCAGGGCCAAGTCAACGTCCGAAGCCACATCCACGTCCGAAGTCGAATGCAGAGCCAACGAGACGTCCGAAGCCGAACCCAGAGCCAACGCCGCGTCCGAAGCCAAATCAGCGTCCAGATCCAAACCCAAACCCAAACCCAAACCCAAACCCAAACCCATTGAAACGCCGCATCTCGCCGCCACCGCCCATCGCGGCGCTGCCACCCTTCGGTGTAACTTGGTCACATCCGCGACCGGGCCCCGTCCCGTTTGCATGACCATCAGCAAGGGGAAGCAAGGAAGATGTCCAGAATCCACCTGAAACTGGCCGGGGTGTTGGCCAGTGTCCTGTGCGCGTCCTGCAGCGCGCCGCCCTCCGCGGGCGACGGCGACGGTACCGGACGCCACTACGGGCAGATCGAGTTCAAGCCCTGCACGTTGAGCGGCTCGGTGGCCTCGGCCAATGTCGAAGCCCAGTGCGGCACCTTGTCGGTTGCGGAGAATCCGGCTGCGCCGGACGGCCGCCGGATCGACCTGCGCATTGCCTGGCTGCCGGCGGACAACAACGCTACCGGCCTGCCGGATCCGGTGTTCTTCATTGCCGGCGGCCCGGGGCAGGCGGCCAGCGAGGTCGCGCTGCCCGTCAGCACCGCGCTGCGCCTGGTGGGCAAGCAACGCGACATCTTCCTGGTCGATCAGCGGGGCACCGGTGGCTCCAATCCGCTGAGCTGCCTGGGTGCCGACGGCAAAGAGCTGCCGATGGACGAGAAGGCCGAACCTACCGAAGCCAACGTCCGCGCGTACGCCGGCCGGTGTGCTGCGTCGCTGCAGGGCCGCGCGGATCCGCGCTTCTACACCACCTCGCAGGCCATTGATGATCTGGATGCGGTGCGCAAGGCGCTTGGCGCGCAGCAGCTGAACCTGGTAGGCGGCTCCTACGGCACCCGCGTGGCACAGCACTATCTCGCCCGCTACCCGCAGCACGTCCGCAGCGTGGTCATCGACGGCGTGGTGCCCAACGATCTGGTGGTCGGCGGTGATTTCGCCAACACCTTCGAAGACGCGATCATCCTGCAGTCCGCGCAGTGCATCAAAGACGCGGCCTGCGCCAAGCGCTTCCCGGTCAATACGCGCACGCAGCTGCGCACGGTGATGGATGCGCTTGCCGCGGCACCGGTGACGGTGGACTACCGGGATCCGGCCACCGCCGAAGCGCGGCAGGACGTGCTCAGTCCAGACAGCGTGATCGGGCTGGCGTTTGCGTTCTCCTACATGCCGGAGCTGTCATCCTTGCTGCCGGTCGTGCTGGATGAGGCCGCGCACGGGCGGTATGCGCCACTGGCCGCACTCAGCCGTAATGCATCGCGTGCGGTCGACCTGCAGATCAACCGCGGCATGCAGTGGTCGGTGATCTGCAGCGAGGACGCGCCGCGCTTCCAGCCCGCTGCACAGAGCGATCGACTGCTCGGCCCGCACGTGGCCGGCATGTTCTTCGCTGCCTGCCAAGCCTGGCCCCACGACAAGGCCCCGGCCGACAGTGCCGTACCGCTGAAGAGTGACGCATCCGTGCTGCTGCTGTCGGGCGAGCTGGACCCGGTGACGCCGCCGCGCTATGCGGAGCAGGTGCTGAAAGGCTTGCCCAATGGCCACCATATCGTCGCCCGCGGCCAGGGCCACGGCACCCTCAACGCAGGCTGCATGCCGCGCGTGGTGGCGCAGTACATCGAAACGGCAGACGCCAAGGCAGTGGATGCCGGCTGTCTGGACGCGCTGAGCCACGTGCCGGCGTTCACCTCGTTCAACGGATGGGAACCATGATCGTCGCAGAGGGCCTGCACAAGGCATTCAATACCAAGACCGGCCGCATCCAGGCGGTGCAGGACGTCAGCTTCCGTGCCGAGGATGGTCGCATCACCGGCCTGCTCGGCCCGAACGGCGCAGGCAAGACCACCACCATGCGCATGCTGTACACCTTGATGAGCCCGGACCAGGGCCGTGTCACCGTGGATGGCATCGATGCGAATGTCGATGCAACGGAAGTGCGCCGCCGACTGGGCGTGCTGCCCGATGCGCGCGGCGTCTACAAGCGGCTGACCGCGCGCGAGAACATCGCCTATTTCGGCGAACTGCATGGGCTGGATGCTGGCACCATCGCCCAGCGCACCGAGGCGCTGTCGCGCGCACTGGACATGGCTGACATCCTGGACCGGCAGACGGATGGCTTTTCGCAGGGCCAGCGCACCAAGACCGCCATCGCCCGCGCGCTGGTGCATGACCCGCGCAACGTCATCCTGGACGAGCCGACCAATGGCCTGGACGTGATGACCACCCGGGCCATGCGCCGCTTCCTGCACGGCCTGCGCGACGAAGGTCGCTGCGTGATCTTCTCCAGCCACATCATGCAGGAGGTCGCCGCGCTGTGCGATCGCATCGTGATCATTGCCAAGGGCACGGTGATGGCCGCCGGCAGTGCCGATGAACTGCGCGAACAGGCGGGCGAGAGCAACCTGGAGGACGCCTTCGTCAAACTGATCGGCACCGAAGAGGGCCTGCACGCATGAGCATCATGTCCACGTTGTTCACCGTGATGCGCAAGGAACTGCGCGACCTCTCGCGTGATCGCCGCACGCTGGCGCTGACCCTGCTGCTGGGGCCGCTGCTGTACCCGATCCTGATCCTCGGCATGGGCAAACTCGCCGAAAGCCGGGTCAAGTCGCAGATAGATCAACCGCTGGACATCCCGACCATCGGCGCACAGAACGCGCCGAATCTGGTGCGCTTCCTCGCCGCCCAGGGGCTCAATGCAACCGACGCGCCGAAGGACCTCAACCAGGCGATTTCCGACCAGCGCATCGACGTGGCGCTGCGCATCAGCGATGAGTTCGATGAGCGCTGGCGCGATGGCCGTCCGGCGCTGGTGGAGATCCTGCAGGACAGCACGCGGCGTGCCGCCGATGTGCCGACGGCCCGGTTGAAGGCGGCCCTGCAGACCTACAACGGCCAGGTCGGCGCGCTGCGCTTGATGGCGCGTGGTATCGACGCCCAGGTCGCGCGTCCGCTGGACGTCGCCTCGCAGGACATGGCATCGACCGAAGCCAAGCAGGGCATGATGCTGTCGATGCTGCTGCCGCTGCTGTTGACGATCACCTCCTTCCTTGGCGGCGCCTACCTGGTCATGGATACCACCGCCGGCGAGCGCGAGCGGCAATCCTTGGAACCGCTGCTGGCCACGCCGGCCAAGCGCAGCGCCATCGTCAGCGGCAAGATCGCCGCCGCGTGTGCGGTTGGACTGGTCTCCCTGCTGCTGACATTGGCCGCGTTCAAGATCAGCGCCCAGCTGTCGGACAGCAGCGTCGGCCGCCAGCTCAACATGGGACTCGGATCGATGCTGCAGATGCTGTTGGTGATGCTGCCGATGCTGCTGATCGGCACCTCGCTGCTGACCTTCCTGTCGGCGGCCTCCAAGAGCATGAAAGAGGCGCAGAGCCACATGACCTGGCTGATGCTGTTGCCGATGCTGCCCAGTTACGCGCTGATGGTGTACCCGCTGAAAAGCGTGCTCTGGCAGTACGCCGTACCGTTCCTGTCGCAGAACCAGATGCTGCTGAAGGTGATCCGCCACGAGCACATCAGCCCCACCATCTGGGCGATCTACCTCGGCGCCAACGTCGGCCTCGCCGCCCTGCTCTGGTACGCCGCCGTCCGCCGCTACCAGCAGGAACGCCTCGCGATCTCCGGCTGAAAAAAGGGGACGGAGGGGATTAAGTCGTTTTCGACTCCCTCCGTCTTCTCATCGCGCCCCTGTACCGTGCAGGCCCTCTTTGCGAGGGCGGCCGGGACACCGCATTGCGACAGACTGGCCCAGCGTTTCGCGCAGCATCTCCAGGAAGCGCTCATCCCCCAGCGGCGACTGCCTGCGTTCGTGCTGGCGGATGGTGGCCGCATCGTCCTGTGCGTGGCTGTCCTGCAGGAACGTGTGGTAGCGCGAGGTTATCTCCGTCGGCGTCTCGCCCAGCGCTCGGTAGGCAGGATGTGCCACCAGCAACGGATCGCGCCGCAGCCCCAGGTTGCCGTGCACGCTTGACCAGCGATGCTGCTCGGCACGGTCCACCAGCCCCGCCCGCACCGGATTGAGCTCGATGTAGCGGTACACCGCCAGCAGATAGCGATCGTGATCGATCAGGCTCGAGTGGAAACGCCCCTGCCACAGCGGGCCGCAACGCCCGTGGCGCTGGTTGAAGGCCTGCACGTACCCGTTGCCCAACGCACGCATCGCGAAGGCGAGCGAGTTTTCCGCGCGCGGCGTGGCCAGCAGATGCACATGGTTCCCCATCAGCACATAGGCGTGCAGGGCGACGCCGTATTTTACGAACGCTTTGTGCAGGACGCGGAGGAAGTGCTCACGGTCCTGATCGTCGAAGAATATCGCGCCTTTGTTCACGCCGCGCTGGACGACGTGGAAAGGCAGGCCGGGGACCAACAGACGGGCATGACGAGGCATCAGCGGGGCACTCCAGGCAGGCTGGAAGCACAGCATGACCCGCGGTGTCGCCCATCCGTATCAGCGCACAGCGCACCAGGCCGTCGCGGCATGGCGCGCGCTGCACAGGGAGGGGATTACGACTTAATCCCCTCCGTCCCCTTTTTTAGTTGCCGGGGCTGAAGGCGAGGGTGCGGCGGGTGGTGACCGGGGCGGCCACGGGTTCGAAGCGCCAGCGCTTTACGGCGCTCAGGGCTTCGCGGTCGAAGGTGCGGGCCGGTGTGGCGCGCAGCACGCGCGCACTGGTCACCGAGCCGTCGGTGCCTACGGTGATTTCCACCAATACTTCGCCGGACGTGTTCGAACGCAGGGCGTCTGCCGGGTAGCGCGGGGCCGGCGTGCTGACCGGGCGCAGCGTGGGGGCAGCGGTCTGGCGAGCGGCGGCAGCGGCCTGCGCGGCAGCCTGCTGCTGGCGCTGCTCGGCCTCGCGACGGGCGGTATCCGCTGCGGCCGGTGCCGGGGTCGGTGCGGGCGCTGCCGCCGGTGCAGCGACGGGCTGCTGCGCGGCGATCTGCTGCGCAGCGGCGGCCTCACGGGTGCGCTGTTCGGCCAGCTTCTGCTGCTCGGCCAACTGCTTGGTCTTGGCCTCGGCTTCGCGCTTCACCCGGTCGGTTTCTTCCGTGGTGCGCTGCGCGGCCACTTCCACGCCGCGGGTGATGCCCTGCTTCAGGCGCGGCAGTGCCGGCGCCTTCGGATCGACTTTCTCGATCAGCGCGATCAGCCGCTGGCCTTCTTCGAAATCTTCGCGTGCCAGATTCTGCTCGGCGGCGATCAGGGTGTAAGGCAGCAGGTCGGTCAGCGCGCTCTTCACCGAGGCGTCGTCCGGGGTCTTGTCGCGCAGCGCCAGGTAGTACTCGATGGCGTTGTCACCGGCCGGCGCGTACATGCGGTTTTCGCGCAGTGCCTGGCTGGCCGATTCACGCAGTTCTTCGCTGCCCATCGCCTGTACCTTGCTGGACACCGCAGGCGGCGCCACGGGCGCGGTCGGCGTGGCGGCAGCGGGCTTGGCGGCATCGGCCGCAGGCGCGGCGGTTTCGTCCTTGCCGGAACAGGCCGCCAAGCCCATCAGCAGGAAGGCAGGCGCCAGCAGGCGCGCACGGACAACCACGGATTTGCTGACGTACGACATCCAACTTCCCCTTGAATACGACGGTACGAAAAGCCCGGCACTGGTCCCAGGCGATGGCCGGCGGCGTTTCCCGACGCCGCCGGCAGATTCACTCAGGGATGCAATCTAGCATCCCGTGCCCGTGATGGGGCAGGGGTACGTGCCGCCGTTCCCTTCAGTGCGCTCGGTGCGCATCCTTGGCAGGCTCATTGCCGCTGTTCATCAGCTTGTCGGTCCAGGCGATACCGATCGCAGACAGGATGAATACGGCATGGATGATGGTCTGCCACAGCACGCCGGTCGAGGTCAGGGTCGAGCACCGGGCGGCGCCGATGTTGGCGGCAGACGCAGCGGCGTTCATCAGCTCCGGCGGACACAACGGCAGGCCATCCAGTGCGCCGGCGGCGATGAACGTCTTCAGCAGGTGGATCGACGAGATGCCGATGATCGACAGCGCCAGCTTCACTTTCAGCACGCTGGCGTTGACGTGGCTCAGCCACTCCGGCTGGTCCGGGTGGCCTTCCAGGCGCAGGCGCGAGACGAAGGTTTCGTAACCGCCGACGATCACCATCACCAGCAGGTTGGAGATCATGACGACGTCGATCAGGCCCAGCACGATCAGCATGATCTGCTGTTCGCCGAGATGGCCTGCTTCCATGATCAGGTGCCACAGCTCCTTGCCGAACAGGAACACGTAGACGCCCTGGGCAACGATCAGGCCCAGGTACAGCGGCAGCTGCAGCCAGCGCGAGGCGAAGATCAGCGTGGACAGGGGGTTGGGGCGGTACGGAGGGGTCATGGACGGCATGCTGCGTTGCAGGAGAGCGCGCAGAGTACTGGCCCACGATGACGGTGCCAAGCCAGTGCGCGTTCTACACTCGGTGGACATCCTCGCCGAGTGCCACTGCCATGATCGATCTGTATTACTGGCCCACCCCGAATGGCCACAAGGTCACCCTGTTCCTCGAAGAGGCCGGGCTGGAGTACCGCATCCATCCGGTCAACATCGGGGCCGGCGACCAGTTCAAGCCGGAGTTCCTGGCGATCTCGCCGAACAACAAGATGCCGGCCATCGTCGACAACGCACCCGCCGGCGGCGGCGCACCGCTGAGCGTGTTCGAATCCGGCGCGATCCTGCTGTACCTCGCGGAAAAGACCGGCACCTTCCTGTCGCGCGACGCCCGTGAGCGCGTGGAGACCCTGGAGTGGTTGTTCTGGCAGATGGCCGGGCTGGGGCCGATGAGCGGGCAGATGGGGCACTTCACCGTCTATGCGCCGGAGAAGATTCCGTATGCCATCGAACGCTACGGCAATGAAGTCACCCGCCTGCACGGGGTGATGGACAAGCGCCTGGCGCAGCACGAGTGGCTGGCAGGTAGCGAGTACAGCATCGCCGACATGGCCAGCTACCCGTGGATCGGGCCATACGACAAGCTGCCGCCCGACTATGCCGCGTTCCCGAACCTGCACCGCTGGCAGCAGGCCATTGCCGCACGGCCCGCCACCCAGCGCGCCTACGCCCTGCGCCAGCAGGTCAACCCGGACGCCGGCAAGCCGATGGGCGAAGAAGAACGCAAGCACCTGTTCGGCAAGCGCTGAGCAGATCGTGCGCTGGGGCGTGGTCCGTCCCAGCGCACCACCAGGCACCCGGCGAGGCAGCCGTTGGCGCAGCGGGTTAGGATTGGGGTTGCTGCATACCGGAACCGTCCATGCGCCACCTTTTTGCTGCCCTTGCCCTGATGTTCGCCACGACCACCGCTGCCCACGCTGAAAAACTCACCCTGGAAGCCATCACCGGCTCGCTGCCGCTGTCCGGCCCGACGCTGATGAAGCCGAAGGTCGCCCCGGACGGGTCGCAGGTAAGCTTCCTGCGCGGCAAGGATAGCGACCGCAACCAACTGGACCTGTGGACGTATGACATCGCCAGCGGGCAGACCCGCCTGCTGGTTGATTCCAAGGTGGTGCTGCCGGGCACTGAAACGTTGAGCGATGAAGAAAAGGCCCGCCGCGAGCGCCAGCGCATCGCCGCGATGACCGGCATCGTCGATTACCAGTGGTCGCCCGATGCCCGCAGCCTGCTGTTCCCGCTGGGCGGCGAGCTGTACCTGTATGACCTGCAGAAACAGGGCAGCGCGGCCGTGCGCCAGCTTACCCACGGCGAAGGCTTTGCCACCGATGCCAAGCTGTCACCCCTCGGCGGCTTCGTCAGCTTCATCCGCGCGCGCAACCTGTGGGTGATCGACCTGGCCAGCGGCGCGCAGCGTCAGCTCACCACCGATGGCAGCGCGACCATCGGCAACGGTGTCGCCGAGTTCGTCGCCGACGAAGAGATGGACCGCCACACCGGCTACTGGTGGGCGCCGGATGATTCCGCCATTGCCTTCGCCCGCATCGACGAAAGCCCGGTGCCGGTGCAGAAGCGCTACGAGGTCTATCCGGACCGTACCGATGTGATCGAGCAGCGCTACCCGGCTGCAGGCGATGCCAACGTGCGCGTGCAACTGGGCGTGATCGCACCGGTAGCCGGGTCGTCGCCGCGCTGGATCGACCTGGGCACCGACCCGGATATCTATCTGGCACGCGTGGACTGGCGTGACCCGAAGCACCTCAGCTTCCAGCGCCAGAGCCGCGACCAGCGGCAGCTGGACCTGGTGGAAACCGCACTGGACAGCGGCGCGCAGCGCGTACTGGCCCATGAAACCAGCAAGACCTGGGTGCCGCTGCACAACAGCCTGCGTTTCCTGGCCGATGGCAGCCTGCTGTGGTCTTCCGAACGCAGCGGTTTCGAGCATCTGTACCGCATCGACAAGGCCGGCAAGGCACACGCGCTTACCCACGGCGACTGGCCGGTGGACGAACTGCTGGCGGTGGACGAGGCCGCAGGACAGGTATTCTTCCGTGCCGGCGTTGAATCGTCACGCGAGAGCCAGATCTACAGCGTGCCGCTGCAGGGGGGCGCGCTGAAGAAACTGTCGCAGGCCCCGGGCATGCACAGTGCCAGTTTCGCCCGCAACGCCAGCGTGTACGTGGACAGCTGGTCCAACACGCGCACGCCGCCGCAGATCGAGCTGTTCCGCGCGAACGGCGAAAAGATCGCCACGCTGGTGAGCAATGACCTGGACGATCCCTCGCATCCGTATGCACGCTACAAGGATGCCCAGTTGCCAGTGGAATTCGGCACCCTGACCGCCGCCGACGGCCGCACGCCGCTGCACTACAGCGTGATCAAGCCGGCAGACTTCGACGCCGGCAAGCGCTACCCCGTTGCGGTGTACGTGTACGGCGGCCCGGCATCGCAGACGGTCACCGATGCCTGGCCGGGCCGTGGCGATCACCTGTTCAACCAGTACCTGGCCCAGCAGGGCTACGTGGTGTTTTCACTGGATAACCGCGGCACCCCGCGTCGCGGCCGTGACTTCGGTGGCGCGCTGTACGGCAAGCAGGGCACGGTCGAAGTCGCCGACCAGCTGCGCGGCGTGGAATGGCTGCAGAAACAGACGTGGGTGGATCCGGCGCGGATCGGCGTGCAGGGCTGGTCCAACGGCGGTTACATGACCCTGATGCTGCTGGCCAAGGCGTCCAACCGCTATGCGTGTGGTGTGGCCGGTGCACCGGTGACCGACTGGGGTCTGTATGACACCCATTACACCGAACGCTACATGGACCTGCCGACCCGCAACGAAGCTGGCTACACCGAAGCCCGCGTACTCACGCACATCGATGGCCTGCGATCGCGTCTGTTGTTGATTCACGGCATGGCCGACGACAACGTGCTCTTCAGCAATTCCACCGTGCTGATGAGTGCCTTGCAGAAGCGCGGCCAGCCGTTCGAACTGATGACCTATCCGGGCGCCAAGCATGGACTTTCCGGGGCCGATGCCCTGCATCGCTACCGGGTAGCGGAAGACTTCCTCGGGCGTTGCCTGAAGCCGTGAGCTCAAGGCCGGTCTCTTTCGCTGGGCGAGAGGGACCGGCCCGCTTCTGCGATACCGGGCCACGGCGACGAGCGTGACCTCCGGCCGATTGCCGCGCCGCCGGTGAATGCGTAGGGTGCAGGCATTGCCCATCACCTGGATTGCCTGATGAAGCCGCTTGCCTTTGCCGTCGCCCTGGCCCTCGGGCTCACTCCGTTGCTGTGCGCTCCGTCGGCCGCTGCAGCGCCCGCCGCGGCCACCGCCGCCGCCGCGAAAAAGCCGGCTGCCGCGCCCGCCTGGGTGGCACGCAGCAACCAGCTGGCGCAGATCCTGCTCGACGCGCAGGGCCCATTCCAGCCGGAAAGTACCGGCTTCTTCGGCGTTCCCGGCTACGACGACAAAGTCGCCGACCTCGGTCCGGATAACGGCAAGCGCTACCGCGATGCGATGACCAAGGCGCGGGGCGAACTGCAGGCCAAGCTGGCCAGCGAGAAAGATCCCAACGTCCGTCAGGACCTGGAGATCATGATCGGCGCGGCCAACGAGAGCATCGAGGGCAGCGCGCTGACCGAGCAGTATTTCCTGCCGTGGAGCGATGCGCCGCAGACCATCTTCAGCGGTCTCAACCTGCTGCTGTCCGACCAGGTGCCGGCCGAGCGTCGGGCCAAGGCCGTGGATCGCCTGAAGGCCTACGCGGGCCTGCAGCAGGGCAGCACGCCGCTGACCACGCTTGCCCGCCAGCGTTACGAAGAGCGTCTGTCCAACAAGGCCTTGCTGCAACCGACGAAGATCGAAGTGCAGCAGTCGCTCGACAACGTGGATACCTACGTGAGCGGCATCGAATCGCTGCTGCAGAAGTACAAGATGACCGGCGCGGACGACGCGATGAAGGCCCTCGCCGGCCAGATGAAGGACTATGCCGCCTGGACCCGCGCCGAGGTACTGCCGAAGGCCCGTGACGACGCGCGTCTGCCCGCGCCGGTGTACGCGTTCCAGCTCAAGCAGGTCGGCATCGACATCGCCCCGCAGCAGCTGATGCAGCGTGCGCAGCTGGAGTTCATGGAAACCCGCTCGGCGATGCGCCAGCTGGCCCCGCTGGTGGTGCAGGCCAAGGGCCTGAAAGTTGCCGATACCGCCGACATCGTGGCCGTCATCCGCGCGCTGAAGCAGGAAAAGATTCCCAACGACCAGCTGGAAACCCACTACCGCAAGGTGATCGATGCGATCGACCCGCTGATCCACGAGCACAAGATCGTCGACGTGCCGCAGCGGCCGATGCAGATGCGTCTGGGTTCAGCCGCCGAAAGCGCAGCAAGCCCTGCGCCGCATTTCCTGCCCGCACCGTTGGTCAACAATACCGGGCAGCAGGGTACGTTCGTCCTGCCGCTGGGCAATCCGGCAGCCGGTGAAGGCGCGCAGTACGACGACTTCAATTTCGGCTCCGCCGCCTGGACGCTGAGTGCGCACGAAGGCCGCCCGGGTCACGAACTGCAGTTCACCGCTATGGTGGAGCGCGGCATCTCGCTGGCCCGCACCATGTTCGCGTTCAATTCGGTCAACGTCGAAGGCTGGGCGTTGTATGCCGAAGCCGAGATGGTGCCGTACGAGCCGCTGGACGGGCAGCTGATCGCATTGCAGTTCCGCCTGCTGCGTGCCGCACGCGCAATGCTGGACCCCATGCTGAACCTGGGCCAGATCGACCGTGCCAGCGCCGAACGCGTACTGATCGATGAAGTCGGCCTGTCCAAGGCGATGGCCACGCAGGAACTGGACCGCTACATGGTGCGCATGCCCGGCCAGGCCGGCAGCTACTTCTACGGCTACACCCGGATCATGGAACTGCGCATGCAGACCGAACTCGCGCTGGGCGCAAAGTTCGACCGCAAGGCCTTCAACAACTTCCTGCTGGACCAGGGCCTGCTGCCGCCCGACCAGCTGGCCAAGGCAGTGAACGAAACGTTCGTCCCCAAGTACCGGTAAGCAAAACGGGACGGAGGGAGTTAAGTCGTCCAAAACGGGGACGGAGGGGATTAAGTCGCATTTGGCCCCACGCGTGGGCCAAATGCGACTTAATCCCCTCCGTCCCCGTTTTACTTAACCCCCTCCGTCCCCTTTTTTCGTTCAGCGGGCCGGGATCTGCTGGGCGGGCAGGCGCGGGACGGGCTGCGGGTTGGGCACCCAGATCGCCACGCCGGCTGCTTTGCGCTGGGTGGTCGGGATGCCGATACCCAGGCCACCGCCTACGCGCGAACCGTAGCTGCCTGCGCCGACCGACATGCCCACCGGTGACCCGCTGGAGCCGACGCCCATCAGGATCACGCCATTGGCGCCCAGTGCGGCGGCATCGCGCTTCAAGCGGGCCACGGCGGCATCGGTCTGGCCCTGCGTGCCGAAGCCCACTGCACTGGAGGACTCCAGCTGCGCGATTTCCACCGAGCCGGCAGGCGGGGTGGAATACACCTGTACTTGTGACGGATCGATCGGTGCGCGGGCCTGGCCCAGCATCACCTTGGACGTGCTGGCGCAGCCGGCAGCAACCAGCAGCACGGCGGCGGCGGCAACCCAGCGCATTTTCATCGCGTGCATCTTCATGGCTCGAACCCCTGTTGGATGGAACGGATCATCGGTCCATCGATCTGAATCGGCCCCAACGCCGGGGCCCTGAGGCGACGCTAGCACCGGGGTGGTGAGTGTAATGGCAAGCTGCGGCGGGCCTATCCGGTTCCCACGCGACCGGCTATGGTGGGGCCCAATCCATCGGCGAGGAGGGCGCATGGGACTGATCAGTCTGTTGTGGGGCATCGTGGCACTGGGGTGGATGGTCATCGCGCTGGTGCCGCTGCTGGGCTGGGGCAACTGGTTCCTGATTCCGTTCGCGGCAGTGGGCGCGGTGGTCGCGGCGATCGGCATCCTGTTCACCCATCCCAGCAAACGGGGCCGTGCCTGGACCGGCCTGATCCTCAACGGCATCGTCATCGTGGTTGGCATCTTCCGCCTCGGCCTGGGCGGCGGCATCGTCTGACTGCAGCAGGTGCGACGATGCGTCGCAGCGGCTGAGCGCGCCATCGGGGCGGGCGTACAATGGCGCCTCTGATGGCGCGCGCCATCGCCTGCGCCCGGCTGTGGCGCGCGACGCCCCTCATTCCTGATGATCATCCGCCCACGTCCCCACGGCTGGCAGCTTCTCTACATCCTGCGCGGGTCCATCGTTCCGGCGGTGGCACCGAAAGTGGTGGCGATCCTGTTGCTGGCGATCGCGGTCAGTGCGGTGGCCGAGCTGGGCGAGGTGCCGGGCATCGAGCGCGTGTCATCTGCACCCTGCGCCCTGCTTGGGCTGGTGCTGTCGATCTACCTGAGCTTCCGCGACAGCGCCTGTTACGAGCGATGGTGGGAGGGCCGAAAGCAATGGGGCCAGCTGATTCTGGAATCGCGCTCGGTGGCCCGCCTGGATGCGCTGGGCCAGCGCCCGCTACCCGAACCCATGCTGCCGCGCGACTATCGCCTGCAGTGACCTGATATCCCGACGGAGCCCCCTCATGTCCCATCCTCTGTACCGCCCCCGCCGCATGCGTCGCGATGATTTTTCACGTCGACTGATGCGCGAAAACACGCTCACCGTGGACGACCTCATCTACCCGGTGTTCGTGCATGAGTATGCAGGACGCACGGCGATTCCTTCGATGCCGGGCGTGGAGCGGCTGTCGATCGAGGAGCTGCTGAAAGTAGCCGAGGACGCAGTTGCGCTCGGCATCCCGGTGCTCGATCTGTTCCCGGTGATCGATCCGGCGCTGAAGTCGTTGGACGCGGAGGCTGCCTGGGCCGGTGACGGGCTGGCGCAACGCGCCGTGCGCGCATTGAAAGAACGCTTCCCCACGCTGGGCGTGATGACCGACGTGGCGTTGGATCCGTACACCACGCACGGGCAGGACGGCATCATCGATGACAGCGGTTACGTGCTCAACGACATCACGGTCGACGCGCTGGTGAGGCAGTCGGTGTCGCACGCACAGGCCGGCGTCGACGTCATCTCGCCATCGGACATGATGGACGGCCGCATCGGTGCCATCCGCCGCGGACTGGACGACGCAGGCTTCATCAACACGCGCATCATGGCGTACTCGGCGAAGTACGCATCGGCGTTCTACGGCCCGTTCCGCGATGCGGTGGGCAGCGCCGGCAGCCTGGGCAAGGCAGACAAGAAGACGTACCAGATGGACCCGGCGAACGGCGATGAGGCGATGCGTGAGATCGCACTGGATCTGGAGGAAGGCGCGGACATGGTGATGGTCAAGCCGGGCATGCCGTATCTGGATGTCGTTCGCCGGGTCAAAGAGACCTTTGGCGTCCCGACGTTCGCGTACCAGGTCAGTGGCGAGTACGCGATGTTGAAGGCCGCCGTTGCCAATGGCTGGCTGGATGAGCGCGCGTGCGTGATGGAGTCCCTGATGTGCTTCAAGCGCGCAGGTGCCGATGGCGTGCTGACTTATTTCGCCCCGCAGGTAGCACGCTGGCTGCACGAGCGCTGACAATAGCCGCTTCGGCACAAGGAGAACGGAACGATGGAAATCCTGGGCACAGGCCACTGGATGATCTGGATCATCGGCGTGGTGGTATTCGGCGCGTTGATCGTGTGGCTTGCGCTGGCCGCGTTTCGCCAGAGCCGGCAGAAGCCCGAACTGCCCTCGGCCGCGCGTCAGGTGGCCCTGGCCGAACTCGATGAGCGCAAGGCCAAGGGCACCATCAGCGAAGCGGAGTACCAGCAGGCACGCGCAAAGCTGCTCGCGGGCTGATCATCGGTACTGACAGCGTCGCTCCTGATAGTGACGCCGCGCCCTGGTCGTGACGGCCGCTGGCCGTCAGCCTCTGCATCCAATGCCCCGAAACACCGCAGACGTCGGCGGTGGCTCTGACGAAGGACGGCCCCAGCCGCTAAGGTCGACCGGTGCCGATGCGGCACCTGCTGGGGATCTCCATGCGCTATTCCTGCTGGCCAACCCTGCTGATGCTGGGCGCCCTGACGCTGTCGTCGACCACTGTGGCAGCCGACGCGGTGCGGATGCCGAAAGCGCTGCGTGGCATGTGGGATTGGGGGCCAACTGCCTGCAGGCTCGAACTGAGCCCTGATACTCAATCGCCGATCTGGATCGAGGCGAAGGGCGTTCGTGGGTACGAGTCAAATGACGTGCCCGTCAAAGTAACTCGCGTGCATATCAAGCCATCCATCTGGGTGATCGAAAGCGTCGACGAAGCTCTGGCGCCCGGCGTTGAGACACTCGTCTACGTACTTGCTGGGGATACGCTGGCCATTACAGATGGCAGACGCAGTACGGACTATCACCGCTGCGAAGAGGCGGTCACGGCGCAACGCAGTTCCAGATGAAGGCCATATCCAAGGATGTCCGGGAGATCGCGGCGAGACCTCTTGTACGGAAACGAGTCTGCACTGGTAAAGGTGTCGTACCGAAGCTAGCGATCAACGACATCACGGTCCGGAGCTGAGATGACTTGACGACTCCGTGCTGATTATCCTGCTGAATTCACCGGCAGCGGTGGCAGCGCTTCATGTTGAATGCCCAATCCAGCGAGGGTGTTCAAGTGGATCGATCCCCGTCAGAGGCATATCAGACGAAGTATCGAGTATCACAGCTCGTCAACGGCAGGTTAGGTAATCGGCACGTTGATGACTTTGATGGACTGGTACTCCATCACCCAATCAGCAACACCAGTGCACGCGTGAGCAACGGCGTAGTGGTCGACACCCAGCGCGGAGGACGACGAAGTTACGGCGTCATAGGCGGGCAGATCGAAGAAATCGAGACCCGTCAGTCAGACGCCAGATCCAGCGCCATCGGCCCGGACCAGGTACTCCTCATAAAAGACTTCATCCTGGAAGACAGTCGAATCGCTCCATTCGGCCGCGGTGCGCGCGACGTCGACGTGCCCGCTCCCTTCGCCGGATATGTCGGCAGGGTCATCCCCGGGCAAGGGTTGGTCGATATCCTTGACCGGAAGGACGGTGAACTGCTGGCCAGGATCCGCCACCTGAAGCCGATCAATGTCAGCGTCGGCGACACGATCCAGTATGGACAGACGCTGGGCACGCAGGGAGCCGTCGGTCTGGGTCGGGACGGACGCAAGCATGTCCACATGGAAGTCGACACCGGACAGTATCAGCAGTATGCGAACTACGTTGAAGACCTCGTCAGCGGCCGCTTGGCACTGTGTCCGGCCGACCGTGGCACAGGGATCGAACCGCGCCCGGTCGTCGATGATGGCGTCACGCGCGTCGGCGAATCGAACGGGGTCGTGCGGATCGTGCAGCAGCGCTTGAACGAGGGCGGATTTCGCGGCGCAGACGGAGAGCGGCTCGCAGAGGATGGGATCTATCGCTTGTCGATGCAGAGGGCGGTCATCAACTACCAGGCGGCCGAAGGACTGCCGCAGAGCGGCGATCTCGATGCGGCCACCTTGCAGCGCATCGCCCCCACGATCTTTCCACCGGCGGTGAACTCCCCCCGCAACCCCGCTTCGCCCGCTCTTCTCGATGGGCAGGCGCAACTGCATGACGCGCCCGCAGGAGAAGCCCCCTCCGACCCCTTGTTCGCCCAGGCGCAGGATGCCATGCAGCACCTGGAAGAAAGCCTGGGACGCGGCTACGACGCGCACAGCGAACGCATGGCAGCGAGTGTGGCCTGCCTGGCCAAGGCAAACGGCTTTGATCACATCGACCACATCGTGCTGAGCAGCGCGACAGAAAGGGCGGCGCAGGGTGCGCACGTCATCGCGGTGCAGGGCGCCATGAACGATCCGGCGCACCTACGTGCACAGATGGGGACGGACGATGCACTGGCGGTGCCCGCGGATGCCTCATTGGCCCGCCTCGCGCGTATCGAGCCGATGGTGCGGGAGCCGAGCACAGTGCAAGCTGACCCGTGCGTGGGGCAGGATCCATCGGTGATGCATCGAATGGGCTGACGCCTTGGCTGCGCCCGTACGGGCGGAGCGTGGGCATGCCTTCGACAGACCGCTCTATCGGACGCCGGCACTCGCCGCGCCCACCGTCGGGCCACAACCCGCGACCGGCTCCACCCGCGGCGTCATCATCCGGTACACATCGGTGCCGCCAGCACGTGGCGCACGCGCGCTTCGGCTGACCAGCATCAACTCGCCCGGCTTGGCGTTGTCCACGACCGGGGCGGCAGTGTGGCCGTCCGCGGTATTGAACGACAGCACGACCGGCTGCACGGCCCCGCCGGTCCACGCACAGCCACTGCGCCACACTTGTGCCGTGTCACCGATGGCACGCGTGAATACCACCGCGCCGTCGCGTCCCAGCCAGTCGCCGTCGGTCTCGTCAGCGGCAGTGTTCAACCCCTCAAGCGCAATGGCAGCCCCGCGCCGACCGTCGACGACAGGTGCCGCGAACAGATCCCAGCCATGCCCCTTGCCCCGCTGTCGCGAGAACAGCAAGTGCAGGCCGTCGGCACTCAGTGCGGGCGCGCGCTCCGGCGCGGCGTCAGCCGGATCGCGCCATGTTTCAGGCATCCCAAAGCGTCCGTCGCTGCCGATGGCCACCCGGTACAGCGTCAGGCCCCCGTTGCGGTCCGAGGCGAACAGCAGCCAGCGCCCGTCGCGGCTGAAATAGGGGTCCATGTCATCGCCGGTGCTGTTGAACGCCAGCGGCTGCGGATCCTGCCAGCGCCCCTCGCGTAGCGTCGCCTGCCACAGATCCCAGCCGCCCACGCCACCGCTGCGGTCGCTGGCGAACACGATGTGCTGTCCATCGGCGCTGATGCTGGCCCGGCCTTCGTTGGCCTTGGTCGATACGACCCCCATGCCCTCGATGCCGAACTCATTCAACGCCACCGCCACGGGGGCGAAGAGTAAACTGGCGGCAATCGCCAACAGGGGCAGGGCAGTTCGCATCGTCCACGTCCAGGCAGTACAGGGCCGCCCAGTGTAGGGCGTCCCCTTTGAACCCTCCGAGGATTCCATGACCGATCGCTACGCTGTCTTTGGCCACCCCATTGCCCACTCCCGTTCGCCTGACATCCACGCCGCCTTCGGCCGGCAGGAAGGCATCGCCGTGGACTACCGCGCCATCGACGCCGCGCCGGACGCTTTCCTCGCCGCGCTCGACGCCTTCGCGGCGGACGGCGGTCGTGGCGCCAACGTGACCCTGCCGCACAAGGAAGCGGCCTATGCGCTGTGCACCACGCGCACCGCACGCGCTACCCGCTCCGGCTCGGTCAACACGCTGCTGCGCAAGGGGGATCGCTGGCATGGCGATACCACCGACGGTGCGGGGCTGGTGCGTGACCTGACCGATCGCCATGGCCAGGACCTGCGCGGTCGTCGCGTGTTGCTGCTGGGTGCCGGTGGATCGGCCCGCAGCGTCGCCCCGTCGCTGCTGGACGCGGGCATCCGCGAGCTGGTGGTGGTCAACCGCACGCCGGAACGGGCCGATGAGCTCATCGACGCGATGGGTGAGCCGGGCCGTGCGCTCAGCCGCTACTGGGACGACCTGCATGACCTCGGCGACTTCGAGCTGATCGTCAACGCGACCTCGGCCGGACGCGATCCCGCGGCGACCTTCAAACTGCCCCTGTCGCTGGTCAACAGCATGACCACCGCCGTTGACCTCAACTACGGCGACGCTGCCATCGCCTTCCTGGCCTGGGCGCGCTCGGCAGAATGCCGCAACACCGTCGATGGCCTCGGCATGCTGGTGGAGCAGGCCGCCGAGAGCTTCCAGCAGTGGCACGAAGTGCGCCCGGATACCAATCTGGTCTACGCCGAGCTGCGTGCCCACAGCCACAACCTGGAGGACTGAGCATGGAAGGCACCGATCTGCTGATGACCGTGTTGAGCCTGGTGGGCGTGCGCCTGCCGGTGTTGATCGCGCTGACCGTCGGCGTGGTCTGGGTGATGGACGTGCCCCGCGGACCGGTGCGAAGTGGGGCCCTGGCCGGCCTGCTGTTGCTGGCAGTGACCACGGTCATCGGGCTGCTGGCATCGATGCTGCCGATGGTGCTGGTCAGCATGGGCCGCTACGAGTCGATCTCCGGCATGAACATGATCTTCGGCGTCGTCCACTTCGTTCTGTCGCTGCTGGAGGCCTTCGGTCTGGTCCTGATCGTGTGGGCGCTGACCCGGGCACTGCGGGGTGGCGTGCCGCGCCCGGCCTGACCCTGTTGCGGTGCCGGCGCCATGGCGGGGACCCGCCCGCAGCACGCTGACAGGTTCAGCGTGCTGGCCCGGGCGCGCGGGCCCGGCGTGCGACAATACGCGGCCTGATCCTGTAACGGTAACCTTGGCGTGACCGAACCCGTCGCCGTCCCGCGTGCGCTTGATGACGCCTTGAAGGATTCGATCCGCAAGGCCTACACCACGCTGCAGGCCAACACCCCCGGCTTTGCCACCCGCCGCTCGCAGAGCCAGATGATCGGCGTGGTATCGCGTGCGCTGGCCAAGAGCGGGGGCGTGGGCGTGGTGGAGGCACCGACCGGCGTCGGCAAGAGCCTGGGTTACCTCACGGCAGGCGTACCGATCGCCCTGGCCACCAAGAAGAAGCTGGTGATCAGCACGGGCACCGTCGCGCTGCAGTCGCAGCTGGTCGAGCGTGACATCCCGAATTTCCTCAAGGCCACCGGCCTGGAGGCGACCGTGGCACTGGCCAAGGGGCGCACGCGTTACCTGTGCACCCGCAACGCCGCCGAAGCGCAGGGAGAGGCATCGCAGGGTGGCATGTTCGAAGACGAGCAGCCGCTGTACGACCGCCCGCTGGCCCCGATTGAAATGGACATCGCCGCGCGCCTGACGGTGGCGTTCACCTCCGGCAGCTGGGACGGTGACATCGACAACGCCCCGGAAACCATCAGTCCCGGATTGCGTGGGCGCATTACCACGCCGGCATCCGCGTGTGCGGGCAGGCGCTGCGCGTACTCGGCGCAGTGCGCGGTGCTGCGCTCACGCAACACCGTGCGCGATGCGCAGATCGTGGTCACCAACCACGCGCTGCTGCTGTCGGCCCTGTCCATCGGCGAGAGCGACAACGGTCAACCGATGATCGCCGCACCGTCGGACATGCTGCTGGTGCTGGACGAAGGCCACCACATCGGCAATGTAGCGATCGACCAGGGCGCGGCCAGTCTGGCGCTGGATGACATGGCCAAGCGCGTGGGCCGGCTGCAGATACTGATCGCCGGGGCGTACCGCGCGGTGGACAAGGATCGCCTGGGCAACCTGCTGCCCAATGAAGCCATCGACGTGGCCACCAACGTGGCCAAGCAGCTGCGCGCGTTCCGCGATCACGTCGAAGCGCTGTGGATGCCGGCCCCGGCCGACGAAGAACCGATGTGGCGCGCGGCGAATGGTCGCCTGCCCGAAGCGTGGCGCGAGCCGATCGAGGCCTTGGCCGACGACACCCGCAGCCTGTTCAACTGGGCGCACGCGGCCAACGCGCAGGTCGCCAAGGGCAAGCCGGATGATGCCGCGCGCGAACGCCTGCAGCGCAACCTCGGCATGGCGCTGGAGATGATCGAAGGCCAGTACAACCTGTGGCAGGCGTGGCGTCGCGAAGACAGGGATGGCGCACCGCCGATGGCGCGCTGGATCACCGCCACGCGCGAAGGCGACCTGGTGCTGCATGGCTCACCGGTGTCGGCCGCGCACGTGCTGCGCAAGTTGCTGTGGGACGAAGTGGATTCGGTGGTGATGACGTCCGCCACGTTGACCGGCGGCGGTGATTTCCAGTCGCTGGCGATCGACAACGGCATCCCCGAGGACGCCGAGATGGTGTCGCTGTCCTCGCCGTTCGACCTGCCCAACCAGGCCGAGTTGATCGTGCCGCAGTTCCCGGTGACGCCGGATGACCGCGAGGGCCATCCACGCGAAGTGGCGCGCTACCTCGCCAAGGAATTGGACTGGAAGAAGGGCTCGATGGTGTTGTTCACCTCGCGCTGGAAGATGGAAAAGGTCGCCGGCCTGATGCCCGCCGCCAAGCGCAAGCAGGTGCTGGTGCAGGGCGAGATGTCCAAGACGCGGCTGATCGATGAACACCTGCGCCGTGTCGCCGAGGGCGAAGGGTCGGTGCTGTTCGGGCTGAACTCCTTCGGCGAAGGCCTGGACCTGCCCGGTGAAGCCTGCACCACGGTGGTGATCACCCAGGTGCCGTTCGCCGTGCCCACCGATCCACAGACCGCCACGTTGAGCGAATGGTTTGAAGCCCGCGGCCTGAACGCCTTCAACCTGATTGCCGTGCCCCATGCCCTGCGCACGCTGACCCAGTTCTCCGGCCGCCTGATCCGCACCAGCACCGACACCGGCCGCGTGATCATCCTCGACTCCCGCCTGCTGACCCGCCGCTACGGCAAGCGCATCATTGACGCGCTCCCCCCGTTCAAGCGCGTGATCGGCTGACCGGGCGTCACACCGAAAAAGGGGACGGAGGGGATTAAGTCGTAATTGCCACCTTGCCATCTGCAGGCTGTGCTGAAGACGACTTAATTCCCTCCGTCCCCTTTTTACTGCCTGCAGGTCTGCATCGCTTGCAGATACCGCGTGTCAAAACAGCGTTGCAGCGCCTCCAGCACGTCCAGGTTCGCGGGCCATCGGATTTCCACGCTGTTGCCTTCCGGATCGGTGATAAGGAACTTGCCGTCCTTCACATCAAGGCCCGGTGGCGGGGGTGTTGCGGCCAGCTTGGCGACAGCGCGCTGCAAGGCGGCGTTGTCCCGTTCAAGAAAGGCGATGCTTCCTTCGACATAGGCGTTCCAGCCGCTTGCCTCGCCGTCTGGACCGCGCAGCGACTGCCGCATCAAGGGCACGGCGGCCGCGGACTGGCCGGCGTTCGCCCGCATCTGCGCTTCGTGCCATGCCAGCACGTTGCCTTCCTGCGGTTGATGGACCCTGCGGTATTCGGCAATCAGGTCTGCCGCTTCGGCGTGACAGCCTTTTGCTTCGCCCAACGTACGCCAGCCGCCCTGCAGGTCCTGATCGAACGCCTCGAACGACAACGCCAGCATCGCCTTGCGGTCCACGCTGCAGTCCGCCGCGGTGGGCGCCTGCACGCCACCGGCCAGCGCAGCGGCGAGCACGAGTGAAATAAACGCCATCACAACTTCCTTGTCGAAAAAGGGGACGGAGGGGATTAAGTCGTTTCCAGCACTGTGCCATCACCCGGCCGCGCTGGAAACGCGCTGAGGGCCGGGCTCGAAAGGCCGCCGAGCACGGCTCGGCGCTACCGTGCTGAAAACGACTTAATCCCCTCCGTCCCCTTTTTGCGGTCAGTCGAGCAGGGTGGTGTCGCGTACGGCGCCCTTGTCAGCGCTGGTGGCCAGCAGGGCGTAGGCTTTCAGGGCGCTGGTGACCTTGCGCGGGCGGGCTTCCAGCGGCTTCCAGCCGCGCTTGTCGGCCTTGTCGCGGCGCGTGGCCAAGGTGGCCTCGTCCACCAGCAGATGGATGCCGCGGGTCGGGATGTCGATGCGGATGCGGTCGCCGTCCTCCACCAGGCCGATCAGTCCGCCAGCAGCCGCTTCCGGCGAGACGTGGCCGATGGACAGCCCCGAGGTGCCGCCGGAGAAGCGGCCGTCGGTCAGCAGCGCGCACTGTTTGCCCAGCCCTTTGGACTTCAGGTAACTGGTCGGGTACAGCATCTCCTGCATGCCCGGGCCGCCCTTGGGGCCCTCGTAACGGATCACCACCACGTCGCCGGCCTCTACCGTATCACCGAGGATGCCGGCCACTGCGGCGTCCTGGCTTTCGAACACGCGGGCAGGGCCTTCGAACACATGGATGGATTCATCCACGCCGGCGGTCTTCACCACGCAGCCATCCAACGCCAGGTTGCCGCGCAGCACGGCCAAGCCGCCTTCCAGCGAATACGCATGCTGCAGCGAGCGGATGCAGCCTTCGGCGCGGTCCAGGTCCAGCGACGGCCAGCGCGTTGACTGGCTGAAGGCGACCTGGGTCGGGATGCCGGCCGGCCCTGCAGCGAAGAACTCGTGCACCTTGGCGTCGTCGGTCACGGTGGCATCCCAGCGCTGCAGCGCATCGGCCAGCGTGGTGCTGTGGACGGTCGGCACGGAGGTATCCAGCAGGCCGGCGCGATCCAGTTCGCCCAGGATGCCGAACACGCCGCCAGCGCGATGCACGTCTTCGACGTGATACTCGGGCGTATTCGGCGCGACCTTGCACAGCTGCGGTACGCGCCGCGACAGCGCGTCGATGTGGGTCAGGTTGAAGTCCACGCCGCCTTCCTGTGCCGCAGCGAGCAGGTGCAGGATGGTGTTCGTCGACCCCCCCATTGCGATGTCCAGTGTCATCGCGTTGTTGAACGCAGCAGCCGTGGCGATACCGCTCGGCAAGGCGCGCGGATCTTCACCGCCATACCAGCGGTGGCAGAGTTCCACGATCACCCGGCCCGCGCGGCGGAACAGCTGCTCGCGGTCGGCGTGGGTGGCCAGTGTGGTGCCGTTGCCGGGCAGCGACAGGCCCAGGGCCTCGGTCAGGCAGTTCATCGAATTGGCGGTGAACATGCCCGAGCACGATCCACAGGTCGGGCAGGCACTGCGCTCGTACTCGGCGACTTTCTCGTCCGATGCGCTGTCGTCGGCGGCAATCACCATCGCATCCACCAGGTCGAGCTTGTGCTCGGACAGCTTGGTCTTGCCCGCCTCCATCGGCCCGCCGGACACGAAGATCACCGGCACGTCCAAGCGCATGGCGGCCATCAGCATGCCGGGGGTGATCTTGTCGCAGTTGGAAATGCAGACGATGGCATCGGCGCAGTGCGCGTTGACCATGTATTCCACCGAGTCGGCGATGATCTCGCGGCTGGGCAGCGAGTACAGCATGCCGTCGTGGCCCATGGCGATGCCGTCATCCACCGCGATGGTGTTGAACTCCTTGGCCACTCCGCCGGCCTGCTCGATCTCGCGCGCGACCAGCTGGCCGAGGTCCTTCAGGTGGACATGGCCGGGCACGAACTGGGTGAACGAGTTGGCGATGGCGATGATCGGCTTGTGGAAATCGCCGTCTTTCATGCCGGTGGCACGCCACAGGGCGCGGGCGCCGACCATGTTGCGGCCGGCGGTGGAGGTGCGGGAACGGTAATCAGGCATGGGCTGGCAGCAACGGGCGGGCCGTACGACGTGGGTGTCGTCCGATGATGCCCAATTTTTCCGGTTGCGTTTGCAACCACTGGGCCAGCGTCGATCTGACCCACCGTTCATGTTGTGTGCTTTGCCGACTTTGGTTGCAGCCGCTGATGCGGCATTATTGTGGGGTTGACCCGCATGAGAGGCATGAGGCCATGAAACGTTCCCGCACCACCGCGCTGCTGTTGATGAGCGCCGCACCGCTGCTGTTCACCGCCTGCCAGAAGGAAGAACAGGTGCAGGTGCAGGAAGGGCTGTATACCTCCGTGCAGGCCTGTACCGAGGCCACGGCGGATCCGTCGGCGTGCCGCAACGCGTTCGCCGCCGCGCAGCAGCAGTCCGCCGATGCAGCGCCGAAGTACGCCGACAAGGCGGCCTGCGAAGCCGACTACAAGCCGGAGCAGTGCGTGGAGCAGCGCACCTCGGCCGGTACGTCCTTCATCGGGCCGATGATGATGGGCTTCTTCATGTCGCAGATGATGAACAGCGGACGCGCGGGCCTGGCCCAGCAACCGGCGGCCGCCAGCCCGGCCTTCCAGGACAAGAACGCCGGGTGGGCGCGTGCGGCCCCGGGTGGCAGCGGCGGATTGAACACCGCCAGCGGCATCGGTGCGGGCAAGGCCGGCCTGGCGCCCGTCACCAACCAGCCGAACCGCGCCACCACCGCCAGCCGCGCCGGCTTCGGCAGCACCAGTGCGCGCCGTAGCGGCGGCAGCTTCGGCGGCTGACCGATGCAGCGTGTCCGTATCGCCGAGCGCCCCCAGTGGCGCGCTCGGGCCGAAGAAGCCGGCTTCCGCTTCCACACCATCGACGGTCAGGCGTACTGGGATGAAACGGCGTACTACGCCTTCACCCTGCGGCAGATCGAGCAGGACATTGAAGACCCCAGCGCCGAGCTGCACCAGATGGCGATGGCGCTGGTGGAGGAGGTGGTCGGTTCCGATACGTTGATGGAGCGCTTGGCGATCCCGGCGCATTACCGCGAGTGGATCGCCGACAGCTGGCGCCAGCGCCAGCCGCACCTGTATGGACGCTTGGACCTGGCCTACGACGGCACCGGCCCGGCCAAGCTGTACGAGCTGAACTACGACACCCCGACCTCGCTGTTCGAGGCCAGCTTCTTCCAGTGGCAGTGGCTGGAAGAACAGCGCAACGCCGGCCGCCTGCCGGCGCACGCCGACCAGTTCAATGCGCTGCATGAGGCACTGGTGGAACGCTTCGGCGAGCTTGCTTCCCGACTGCCGCCGCCGCTGTATTTCAGCGCCGTGGGCAGTTCGCAGGAAGACATCGGCACGGTGGAGTACCTGCGTGATTGCGCCGCCCAGGCCAACCTGCATGGCGAAGGCATCGCGGTGGAAGACATCGGGCTGTCCGAGGACGGGCGCTTCACCGCGGTGGACGACACGGTGATCGGCACGTTGTTCAAGCTGTATCCGCTGGAAGACCTGATGGCCGAGGAGTTCGGTCGCGCCTTGCCGACATCCGGCCTGCAGCTGCTGGAGCCGGCCTGGAAGGCGGTGCTGAGCAACAAGGGCATCCTGCCTTTGCTGTGGGAGCGCCATCGCGGGCACCCGAACCTGCTGGAATCGCACTTCGACGATGGCAGTACGCTGCGCGCGGGGTGGGTACGCAAGCCGCTGTTCTCGCGCGAAGGCGCGAACATCGAAATGCATCTGGCCGACGGCACCACGCAGCGCAGCGACGGCCCGTACGACGGTCCGGCGATCATCCAGCAGGCGCATCCGTTGACCCGTTTCGAAGGCGGTTATCCGCTGATCGGCAGCTGGGTGATCGGCGACCAGGCCTGTGGCATCGGCATCCGCGAAGATGACAGTGCGATCACCCGGGATACGTCGCGGTTCGTTCCGCACGCGATCATCGACGAAGCGCCGACGCAGATCTACGTCTGAAACCGGCTACAACAAGCCGTCGCGCTTGACCGACAGGTAGCGCTCCACCAGCGCGCCGGGCAGGGCGTCGGCGGTGACATCCAGCACCATCACGCCGTGTCCGCGCAGCGCATCGTGTGCCTGCGCGCGCTGCTCCAGGTACAGGGCCGCCGCGCCGGCCTGTGCGGCATCGGCATCCGTCTGCACCGGACCCTGCAACGCGTGGTCCAGCACCTGTTCGCGCAGGCTGGCCACGCACACCAGGTGCCGGCGCTGCAGCAGCTTCACCGCGGCCAGCAGGTCTTCGATATCTTCGTCGCGCACGTTGGTCACCAGCATCACCAGCGCACGACGGCGCTGCAGCACCGACAGCTGTGTCGCGGTGGCCAGGTAGTCCGTCGCCACTGGCTGCGGCTGCAGGTCGTAGCTGGCGCGCAGCAGGCCATCGATCGTGCCCATGCCGCGTTTCGGTGCTACCCAGCGCTGCTCGCCGCCCATCGCATGCAGGCCCACGCCGTCGCCCTGCCGCAAGGCCAGATAGGCAAGCACCAATGCGGCGTTCAACACCTGGTCGAAGTGCGACAGGCCGCCATCACTGGCCATCATCCTTCGGCCAGAATCGAGCACCAGCAGCATCTGCTGGTTCTTTTCGTCCTGATACTCGCGCGACACCAATCGTCGTGCACGCGACGTCGCCTTCCAGTCGATCTGGCGCAGGCTGTCGCCGATGCGGTATTCGCGCATCTGGTGGAAATCGGTACCTTCACCGCGGCGCCGTTTCAGGTGGGCACCGACCATCCGCGAGGCCTGTTCGGCACTGAACAAGGCGAAGCGTGTGAGCGGCACGAAGTTCGGGAATACACGTACATCGAGCGCAGGCGGCACGACGCGCTGCTGCCGCCACAGCCGCCACGGTGAGTGCAGGCGCACCTGGACGCCGTCAAAGCGGAAGTGGCCACGCTGCAACGGTTGCACGTGATAGTCGAGCGTGGCGGCAAACCCGGGACGCAGGCGCAGGCGTCGCGGCATGCCCTCGCTCTGCCAGGCACCCGGCAGCAGATCGAACACGTCCAGCCGCAGCGTGCGCTCGGCCTGCAGGGTCAGTTGCACTGCACGTCGCACGTTCAATGCCAGCGCTTCGGGAAGCTGCCGCTGCACGCTCGGCGAGGGCAGCCTGCGCAGACGCAGCAGGTCCACCAACGCCACCGCGACCACGATCGCCAAGGCGGCCTGCCAGCTCCAGCGCGGCAGCCAGCCGGCCAGCACGGCAGCGCCTACGCCGGCCCACACCAGCAGGCATCCGAGCAGGGGCAGGGCAGGCCTCATCGGCGCGGTGCATCCACCTTGGCCAGCAGTGCACCGAGTACATCGTCGGCGCCCTGTCCTTCGATCTGCAGCTCCGGTGCCAGCGCGATGCGATGGCGCAGCGCCGGCCGGGCGATATCGCGCACATCGTCCGGCGTCACGAAGTCACGGCCGGCCAGCAGTGCCTGTGCGCGTGCCGCACGCACCAGCGCGATGCTGCCGCGCGGGCCTGCGCCGAGGGCGATGCCGGGCCACTTGCGCGTGGCTGCAACGATGCGCACCGCGTAGTCGATCACTTCGGCGTCTACGGTGATCGCCGCGGTGGCCTGCTGCAACGCCACGACATCCCCGGCGTTGAGTACGCGGGGCACCCGCTGCAGGTCGAAGTCGCTGGCGCTGCGGCCGGTGGTCACTGCATCGACCATGCGCTTTTCGTCCTCCAACCCCGGGTAATCGATGACGATCTTCAGCAGGAAACGATCCAGCTGTGCTTCCGGCAGCGGATAGGTGCCTTCCTGTTCCACGGGGTTCTGCGTGGCCAGGGTCATGAAAGGCGGCGCGAGCGCGAACGATTTCCCTTCGATGGTGACCTGGCCTTCCTGCATCACTTCAAGCAGGGCCGACTGGGTCTTGGCCGGCGCGCGGTTGATCTCGTCGGCCAGCAGCAGGTTGGTGAACACCGGGCCGCGACGGATCTTGAAGCTTTCGCTTTTCGGGTCGTACACCGCGTGGCCACTGACATCGCTGGGCATCAGGTCCGGGGTGAACTGCACACGTCCGTGGTCGAGCTCCAACGCCTGTGCCAGCGCACGCACCAGCAGTGTCTTGCCCAGCCCGGGCACGCCTTCGATCAGCACATGGCCACCCGCGAGCAGTGCGATCAGGATCTGGTCGAGCACCTCGGGCTGGCCGATGAAGGCATGACCCACGGCTTCGCGTACGGCGTCCACGCGTTCCAGCACGTCGGCTGCGGCCGATACGGCAGCCAGCGGCGGCGGCACGGAGGGGGAAGAGTCCAGTTCGGTCATAGCAGGCTTCTCATCTGCAGCAGGAGGGTGATCCGCGCTTTCAGCGCGGTCTGGTCATTGGCGGCTGGCGGTGCCAGCGCGGTGTGTACGCGGGTGACGGGCCACTGCAGCAAGGCGGCGATGGCCTGTTCCTGTGCGGCACCCTCAAGCGTGGCCGCCAGCGGTGCACGGGCCTGCAGCCGACGCAGGAACAGGTCCCGTACGGCTGCATGCAGTCGCGGGCCCTGGCGTTGGCGCAGCAGCAGTTCACCACTGGCGCGCACGTGTTCCAGCAAGGAGCGGCGCTCTGCCACCGGTGAAGGCTGCACGCTGCCGAAGCGCTGCGCGCGCGCCCACAACCAGCCCAGCAACGCCAGCAGCAACGGCAACCAGACCGGCCAACCCTGCAGCACGATGCGCGCCCATAGAGAGGGCGGTCGGCTGGCATACACCAGCCACACGGTGCCCTTACCGTAATTCGGCGCCAGCAGATGGCGGGTCAGGTCGCGGTGCGCACGGTCGTGCAGGCCATCGCGCGGCTGCTCCAGGTCTTTGCTCGGCCGCAGTGCAGCCGGGAGCAGCGAGGTGGTTTCAGGTACGCCACGCATGAAGTCCATGTCCGCCAGCACATCGACCCTGCCCTGGCCATGGCGCAGGCGAGCGAACACGAAGCCGTCTTCGCTGCCCCACTCACGCTGCACCTGTGCGTACGCCGCTTCGGTCAGATCGAAGCGACGACCCTTGCAGAACTCCACGTGGCCGGTGTCATCGTCCACATGGAAACGCTGGCAGGCACTGCCGAATCCAAGGCTTTCCACGCCCAGGCGCTGCAACAGCAAGGGCTCGTTACGCGTGGTGTCTTCGCCGGTGGGGGGCGTGCGTACCAGCAGGTGGCCGCCCCGCTTCACCCACGCCAGCAGCGTATCCACCTGCGAGGGCGCCAGTTCACCGCTGTCCTGCAGCAGCACCACTGTATCGCCCGGCGCGAGCGTCATCGCCGCCAGGTCCAGCCGGGCCCGCGACTCTGCCTGCAGGCCGTCGGCGCGCAGCGCTTGGCCGAGCACGTACAACGGGTTGTAGCTGGCCTCGCCCTGCGGGGGCATCACCTCGGTGCGCGTCACTTTTTCGTGCGTGCGCAGGAACAGCACCACCAGCGGCACCGCCAGCAGCACGATCAGCCCGATCACCAACGACCACACCACCCGCGCCTTCATGCCGGCCACCGGTACTGCGCCTGCAGTGCGTCGGCCAGCGTTTCGAAATCGGCGTGGTCGGGCAGCCGGTTGCCATACGCGGCGTACTGCCACATGCGCACGATCGCCGCGAACAGGTCGCGGTCACGCGCGTCCGGCATGCGCCGCGATGCACGCAGCACCTGGGCTTCGGTCGCGCCGGGTGGCAAGGCCACGCCAGTCCGCTCCACCACCGTGCCGACGCTGGCGCGATACAGCAGGGCCAGTGCCTGACGTGGCATGCCGCGCGCCCACAGCGCACGTGCACGCGTGGCCACATCCGGCGGCACCACCTCGGGCAGCACGATCGAATCTTCGTTCACCGCAGGCGTGGGCGGGGCCTTGCGCCGCGCCGATCCGCTCAGCCAGGGCAACCAGCGCCGCGCGGTGAGCAGCAGCGCCACGACGACGATGCCCAGCAGCAGCCAGAGGCCCCATTCGGCCACCATCGCCGCGATCTTCGCCGCACCACCGGACATCTGCTTTGCCGACTGTTCGTCGGCCTCGCGCTTCAGGCGTTCGCGCTCCTTGCGCTTGGCCTCTTCGTCGTCGTCCTTCTTGCGGGGTTCCCACTCGCTGATGGAGCGGGTGGGGCGCTGCAGCGGATCTTCGTAAGCGCGCTGCACGGCTTGGCGGAAGCCCGCCGTGTCTACGGGCACGTCACCGAAGATGCCAGCCGGCGTGTCAGCGGGATCGATGGCCGGCGGCTCCTCCTCGTCATCGTCGGAAGCCTCTTCTGCCCGCTCCTCATCAGCCGCGCCTGCATCGTCGTGTGCGTGCGCTTGCTGTGCATGCACCGGCACAGTGGCAACAGGCAGCGCGAACAGGACCACCAGCAGCAACAGCGGCATGGCCTGCTGCAGCCGTTCGCGCAGGCGGCGGAAGCTGATCTCCACGTCCCAAGCCTCCATCTGCGTGCGTCGGTTCAAATAGAGTCCGAACCCGGCACCGACGTGGAAAGGCCCCATCACACTGGCCGCCAGCCAGAGCAGCAGGTTCACACCGAACTTCGCCCAAGCGGGGGTGTCCTGCCGCACCAGCTCCCACGCTGCGCGCCACGAATCGGACAGCAGTTCCACCGGTACGAACATGAAAACGGCCGTCAACGCGCCGATCACCAGCACGGCCTCGAAGCCCATGCACAGCACCGTGAGCAGCATCGATGGACCGGCGGCGGCAGACAGTACCGCGCGTCGGCGCTGCCCGCGGTGCGCTGCATCCGTGCCTTCCAGCAGGTTCACCGGCAGGCACACATTGCGCACCGCGCTGAAGCGCCGCCACCCCAGGTAACCCCAGAAGCCGGCGACCTGCCAGCCCGGCTGCGCACGCAGCGCCTGCCACGCGGTGACCGGCTCACCGAATACGCCACGCGACAGGACGTACAGGACCACCCGTTCGAACGCCGGCTTGCACCACCACAGCAGCAGCCACGCCCAACCGAATCCGGCACCCAGCCACCACGCCAGCGCATTGGCCAACAGGAACACCGGTGCACTCGCCAGCAGCCACGCGCCCCAGGCCGCCCGCCACTGCCGGCGCGCCAGTGCAGTGCCCAGTTCCATTGCTTCCCAACTGCTGCGGGCACGCAGCACCACGTTGAGCTGATCAATCCGCATGCTGCGCCTCGCCCCGGCCGCCGCGCCACAGCCACAGCCCCACCAGCGACCACAGCACCGCCGCCACGCTGTACTTGCCCCATGCGGGCACCGCGGCGATGGAGGACCAGAATGCTTCGATGAACGCCGCCACCAGCAGCATCGCGGCGATGCCCAGGCATAGTCGCGCGCCGATGCGGCCGCCCTCCACCAGCGCATCGATGCGACGCTTGCGCCCCGGCGCCACCAGGCGCATGCCCAGTTGCAGGCCCGCCCCGCCGGCGATCACGATCGCGGTGAGTTCGAAGGCACCGTGGCCGACCACGAAACGCCAGAACGGATCACCGTGGCCGACATGCTGCAGGTGGCCGGCGACCGCGCCGATGCTGATGCCGTTGAACAACAGCACGATCACCGTGCCTACGCCGGCCAGCAGGCCGCTGGCAAACGTGCGCAGGCCGATGCTGATGTTGTTCATGATGTAGTAGCCGAACATCATCCAGTCGGTGCCGCTGTCGCGGCCCAGGTTCGGTGACGACGGATCGTACATGCGCTCCATCTGTGCAACGCGCGCGCTGTCCATCAACAGGTGGATCAGATCCGGGTGCAGCTGCACCAGCACGAAGCTGGCGACCAGCGGCACGGCGAACAAGGCCAGCGCTACCCACATCACCGTCGCCTGGCTGCGCACCAGGTGGGGAAAATCAGCGAACAGGAACTCCAGCACGCTGCGCCAGCGGAAGGCCGGGGTGCGATACAACAGCGTGTGGCCGCGCTGCATCAACTGCTGCAAGCGCTCCACCAGCTGCGGGCTGTACCCGCGCTGGCGGGCCAGCGCCAACTGCTGGCATAGCCGTCGGTAGCGTTGCGGGAACTCCGCATCGGCGGGCAGGGCGGGATCGGCAGCCACGCGTGCACGTTTGCGGGCACGCAGATGGGCACGCTGCTGCAGCCAGGCCTCCAGTGCTTCCCATTCCCCTTGGTGGCGGGCGACGAATTGTTCCTGTTTCATCGGCGGCCCAGCAACCAGTTGGCCATCGCATACAGGCGCAGCACACCGACCTGTCCGCTGGTTTCGGTCAACGGGGTGACGATGCCGGCGAGCTCCTGCTGGCGTGCGGGTGAGAGCAGGGGCGCCCGCTCGGCGAAGGCGATCACGGCGGACTGCTCCTGCGGCTGCAGCGGCACCGGCGGCGGCAAGGCGCTGTCGATGGTGGCGGGTGCGTGGCGGGGGGATGCATCGCCATGCACCACCAACGTGCCGGCGACCAGATCACCCAACCGCCGGCCGTGCGCATCGAACAGGCTGCTCACCAGCCCCACGGCGTAACCGAACGGCAGCATGTCCACGGTGCGCAGCAGGTTGCGGGTGACGGCACCGCTCCACCCGACCGGTGCCCCATCGCGTGCAATCACCCGCAGCCCCATCGCCCGCTTGCCCAGCGTCTGCCCCCACACCGCTTCGAGCACGATGGCATAGGCCCAGTTGAGCAGGAACATCAGTGCCAGATAGATGCCACGGCCGAGCTCATCAAGCAGCATCAACGGGAAAGAGAGCAGCATCAGCGCGGCACCGCGGATGGCCAGGTCAACCAGCCACGCCACCGCACGCGGCAGGGGACCGGCCGCACGCAACTGCAGCGGCACGCCTTCCGGCGTGACCACCTCGCGGTAGGTATCCAGCATCGTCGCGGCGGTCATCGACACGCCACGCGTAATGAGGGAAGGCGCCGGGTTGCTCTCCGGCAGGGCGCCACGGGCATGGAAATCTCGACGTCATCCTGGTCGGGGCTCGACTTTAGCAGACCCGCGCCCCGCCAATGGTAGAGCCGCCTGGTAGAGCCGACTTCAGTCGGCTGCCCCACGAACGTGCGAGACGCCAGCCGACCGGCTCTACCCATCGGCCTCACCGACGCGCGAGAGGCCAGCCGCTTGGTAGAGCCGACTTCAGTCGGCTGCTCCACCAACGCGCAAGAGGCCAGCCGACTGAAGTCGGCTCTACCGGTCGGCTGCTCCACCGACGCGCGAGAAGCCAGCCGACTGAAGTCGGCTCTACCAGTCGGCTGCTCCACCAACGCGCGAGAGGCCAGCCGACTGAAGTCGGCTCTACCAGTCGGCTGCTCCACCGACGTGCGAGAGGCCAGCCGCCTGAAGTCGGCTCTACCGGTCGGCTGCCCCACCAACGCGCGAGAGGCCAGCCGACTGAAGTCGGCTCTACCGGTCGGCTGCCCCACCAACGTGCGAGAGGCCAGCCGACTGAAGTCGGCTCTACCAGTCGGCTCTACCAGGCGGCTCTACCCATCGGCTCCACTCACGGCATCACGACCCGCCCAGGTACTCATCCTTCAACCGCACGTAATGATCAGCCGAGTAATGCAGCGCTTCGATCTCACTGTCTTTCAACAACCGCGCGGGCCGTGCCGGGTTGCCCAGCCACAATTCGCCTTCGCCCACCACCTTGCCTGGTCCCACTACTGCACCGGCGCCAACGAAGCCGTGCTTCTCCACGCGCGCTCCGTCCAGGATGCACGCGCCCATTCCGATCAGGCTGTAGTCGCCGATGGTGCACGCATGGAGGATGCAGCCATGACCCACGGTCACGCCCTCGCCGATCAGCGTCGGATACCCGGCCTTGTTGAAGGGGCTGTGGTGGCTGACATGGATGATGGTGCCGTCCTGCACATTGGTGCGGGCACCGATGCGGACGAAGTTGACGTCACCGCGGATCACCGTGCCCGGCCACACCGACACATCCTCGGCCAGCTCGACATCACCAATGATCGTGCAGGCGGGATCCACATAGGCGCGCGCGCCGAGTACCGGCATTTTGTCGCGGAAGGGACGTAGCGGGGTCAAGGGATTCTCCAATGTAGCGCCGAGCCAAGCTCGGCGAACGCAGCGGCGGGCAGGCAGCCGCCAAGCAGGGCTCGGCGCCACCGTGTTCGGTGTATCAGGCGACGCGACCGCGGCGCGAACGCTCCAGGTGCACCAGCAGCAGCGAGATCGCTGCCGGGGTCATGCCGGGAATGCGCTGCGCCTGGCCGATGGTCTGCGGCCGCACGCGCTCCAGCTTCTGCAGCGCTTCGGCCGACAGTCCACGCACGATGGCGTAGTCGAAGCTGTCGTGGATCGGGGTGGACTCATGGCGCTGCTGGCGCTCTATCTCGTCGCGCTGGCGGTCCAGGTAGCCGGCGTACTTCACATCGATCTCCACCTGTTCGGCCACCTTGGCATCCGCCACGCCGGGGCCCAGCGACGGCACCTGCATCAGCTTGGCGTAATCCAGTTCCGGGCGCTTGATCAGGTCCAGCACGTTGGTTTCGCGGCTGACCGCCACGCCCAACACCTGCTCGACTTCGCGGCCCAGCGCGTTGCCCGGCGTCGCCCACACTGCACGCAGGCGCGCGCTCTCGGCATGCACGGCCGACTGCTTCGTCTCGAAAGCGGCCCAGCGCCGGTCGTCCACCAGACCCATCTGTCGGCCCACCGGCGTCAGCCGCTGGTCGGCATTGTCTTCGCGCAGCTGCAGCCGGTACTCGGCGCGGCTGGTGAACATGCGGTACGGCTCGGTGGTGCCATGGGTGATCAGGTCATCCACCAGCACACCCAGATAGGCTTCGTCGCGGCGCGGGCACCAGCCGTCCAGCCCACGCACCTGGCGCGCCGCGTTGAGGCCGGCCAGCAGCCCCTGCGCGGCGGCTTCCTCGTACCCCGTCGTGCCATTGATCTGGCCGGCAAAGAACAGGCCGCCCACGGTCTTGGTCTCCAGCGACGCTTTCAGCCCACGCGGATCGAAGTAGTCGTACTCGATGGCATAGCCGGGGCGGGTGATGTGCGCGTTCTCGAAGCCGCGGATGCTGCGCACCATGGCCAGCTGCACATCAAACGGCAGCGACGTCGAGATGCCGTTGGGGTAGATCTCGACGATGCCCAGGCCCTCCGGCTCGACGAAAATCTGATGGCTTTCCTTCTCGGCGAAACGCACCACCTTGTCCTCGATGGACGGGCAGTAACGCGGGCCGATGCCCTCGATCTGGCCGCTGTACAGCGGCGAGCGATGCAGCGACTCGCGGATGATGTCGTGGGTCCGCTCGCTGGTATGGGTGATCCAGCAGCTGACCTGCGGCGGATGCTCATCCACCGAGCCGAGGAAGGACATCACCGGGCGCGGATCGTCGCCGGGCTGTTCGTCCATCACGCTGTAGTCCAGCGAACGGCCGTCGATGCGCGGCGGGGTGCCGGTCTTCAGCCTGTCCACCTGGAACGGGCGCTCGCGCAGGCGGGCCGCCAGCGTGGTCGCTGGCGGATCGCCCATGCGGCCGGCCGCGTGCTGGGTGGGTCCGACATGGATCTTGCCGGCCAGGAAGGTGCCGGCAGTCAGCACCACGGCCGCTGCATCGAAGCGCAGCCCGGTCTGGGTGAGCACGCCGCGCACCTGGTCGCCTTCGATGACCAGATCATCCACGGCGGCCTGGAACACGGTGAGGTTCGGCTGCGCCTCCACCAGCGAACGGATGGCCATGCGGTACAGGTTGCGGTCGGCCTGGCAGCGGGTCGCCCGCACCGCCGGGCCCTTGGAAGCATTCAAGGTGCGCCACTGGATCCCGGCGCGGTCGGCCGCATGGGCCATGGCCCCGCCCAGCGCATCGATTTCCTTGACCAGATGCCCCTTGCCGATACCGCCGATGGCCGGGTTGCAGCTCATGGCGCCCACGGTTTCGATGTTGTGGGTCAGCAGCAGGGTGCGCGCACCGCTGCGCGCCGCAGCCAGGGCGGCCTCGGTGCCGGCGTGGCCGCCGCCGATGACGATGACGTCGTAACGATGGAAGGAATCAGTCATGGCTCATGCAATGCGGGGCCGGAAGCGGCAGGTGGCGATTTTAGCGCCAATCGGACGAGGCGGTCAGGTCGCTTTTTCAAATCAACCCTAAAGTTGGCACGCTACCTGCAGATAACCCAATAGCACCCAGCGTGATCGGCGCCTCAGGCGCTATGGACCGGAATTGGAACAGGGGCTGGTCCAGATGCACGAGGGGGAAGCGACGGGCCGGCAGTCGGGGGACTGTCCGGCCCAGTTTTTTGCTGTTGGCTGAAACAACAAGGCCCCGCGCGAGCGGGGCCTTGTTGTTTAGTAGGTGCCGACATCCGACAGGGCCGGAACAGGGGGGATCCAGAGTTTCCCATCGGATATCGACATAGCTTGCATGACCCGCTGCGTCTGCTTTGTCACTTTTGGACGCGGCGGGTCATTGACGCTCTAGCTTGAACCTTCCCGACGGAAGGTTCAAGACCCGATCACGGCTCGGCCTGCCGTTCTGTGGAACGGTTCAAATTTCGCCACGGCGAACCGCTCGGACGCGGGGCAGAGGCGGGACGCGGCGGCGCGGCCGGGCGGACCTGCTGCTGCGGCGACGGGCGGTTCATGCCCTGTTGCGGACGCGGACGGGTGTTCGAATCCAGGTTGCGCCACGGCGAACCACCGTTGTTGCCCGGCGGGCGGGGCGGGCGCGGACCATTGTTGTCCGGCGGCCGGGTGTTGGGCGGTCGGTGGCCGTGATGCGGCGGACGGTAGTTGGGGTACGGACGATAGACCGGATAGCCATAGCCGCCACCGTAACCACCGCCGTAATAGCCACCGCCACCGCCGTAATAACCGCCACCGTAGCCATAGGGCGAACCGTAGGGGTAGCCGGCCGGATAGCGGTATTCGGTCGACGGGGCGCCGTGGTAATAGCCACTGCCGCCGCCTCCGCTGCCGCCCACGTAATCGTAAGTGGCGCAGCCGGACAGGGCCAGCAGCAGCCCTCCGGCAACGATCAGACGCATCTTCATGACAAGACCCCCCATGGGTTATGGACTCCAGCTTCTGCCTAATGCGTTGAATCGCCCCTTAATTCGTGCAACGAAGCATGAATGGTTAGGCAAAGTGGACATCCTGGCACGACGAGATAGGCCGCGACCGATGGCGGGCATACGTTAATCTTTGCACATGAACGAGGCCCCACCCCCTGCCATCGATGTGTTGGTCGCCGCCGCACGGATCGCCCCGCATGCCACGGTGACGCCGGTGCTGCGCTCGCGCACGCTGGATGAGCTGGCGGGTGCCCGGTTGGCGTTCAAGGCGGAGCACCTGCAGCGCAGCGGCGCCTTCAAGTTCCGCGGTGCCTGCAATGCGGTGTGGGCGTTGTCGGCCGAACAGGCCGGCGCGGGTGTGGTGACCCATTCTTCGGGCAACCATGGGGCCGCACTGGCGCTGGCGGCGCTGACCCGGGGCATCGCCTGCCACGTCGTGGTGCCCGAGGGCGCGGTGGCGGCCAAGCTGGCCAACATCGAACGCCATGGCGCCACCCTGTGGCGTTGCGCCGCCAGCATCGCCGCCCGCGAACAGCTGTGCGCGCAGGTGCAGGCCGATACCGGCGCCACCTTGGTCCATCCGTATGCCGATCCGCGAGTGATCGCGGGCCAGGGCACGGCCGCGCTGGAACTGCTGCACGCCGAGGGTCCGTTCGACGTGCTGGTGGTGCCGGTGGGCGGCGGCGGCTTGGCCGCAGGCACCGCGTTGGCCCTGCAGCATGCCGCGCCGCAGACCCGCCTGGTGCTTGCCGAGCCGGCCGGCGCTGCGGACACGGCGCGCTCGTTGCAGGCGGGCGAGCGGCGTATCGAATTCGTGCCGGATACGATCTGCGACGGCTTGCGAGGCACGCTGGGGGCGCCCAATTTCGAGGTGCTGCGCGCGGCCAAGGCCGAGGTGATCGTGGTGGACGACGCGGCCACTGTGCAGGCCATGCGATTGCTGTGGCAGGTCCTCAAGCAGGTGGTGGAGCCGTCCTCGGCGATCGCACTGGGCGCCGTGCTGGCCCAGCCGCAGCGCTTCGCCGGCCTGCGCGTGGGGCTGGTGCTGTCCGGTGGCAATGTGGACATCGATGCGTTGCCATGGGGAACGGCATGAGCGGGCAGCGGGCTGGCGTATTCGGTTGGCTATGGCGGCTGTTCGTGCTGCTGATGGTCTGGCTGTTCGCGGTGACCGCGTGGATCGTGTGGATCGGCGAACGCGACCAGGCCGCGCATGCTGACGCGATCATCGTGCTGGGCGCAGCCGCTTACGATGCCAAGCCGTCGCCGGTGTTCCAGGAACGCATCCGCCACGGGCTGGATCTGTACGACGCGGGCTACGCGCCGCTGCTGATTTTCACCGGCGGCTATGGCGGCAGCGGTGCGCGTTTCTCCGAATCGCAGGTGGCGCGGCGTTATGCCTTGAAGCAGGGCATACCGGACAAGGCGATCCTGATTGAAACCGCATCGCGCAACACCGTGCAGAACCTGGTGGAAGCCAAGCGGCTGATGGACCAGCGCGGGCTGCACCGCGTGATCATCGTCAGCGATCCGCTGCACATGGCCCGCGCGCTGCGTCTCAGCCGTGCGATGGGCATCGACGCGCTGGCCTCGTCCACACCGAGCACGCGCTTCCGCAGCTTCCACACCAGCTGGCGATTCCTGGCGCAGGAAGTGTATTTCTTCCATCGCGACCTGTTCGTAAAAGCCGCAGGCTAGGGACGTGCCGAAGAGCAGCGAATGGTAGTGCCGGCTTCAGCCGGCACCGTGGCAAAGAGCAGCCAATGGTAGTGCCGGCTTCAGCCGGCACCGTGGCAAAGAGCAGCCGACTGAAGTCGGCTCTACCGAGGCCCGTCCAAGGCCCGTCCAGCGCCCGTCCCTCTGGTCCGTCGGAGCGACGCCCGCGGCATGCCGCGGGGCGCGCCCACCGCACCGCACTTACACAGGCCGACGGCGGATCGGGATCGCCGATACCGGCACGGCCGCGATATCCTGGCCCTGCTCGCGGATCGGGGCGCCGGCCTCCGGTGCCCAGGCATGTGCATAGATGACGTCCCAGCTGCTGGGCAACTTTCCGTCAGCGCGCCGCATCGCTTCATACGCCGCCGCCGCCGCGGTGAAGCGGGCGCGTCCGGTCAACGTGCGGCGACGATCCATCCGCGCATTGGTGGCGCCCAACGCCCGCAGCTCACGCATCAGCGCCGGCAGGTCGTCGTAGGTCAGGGTGAACAGATCGCGGTCCAGTACCGGATCGCGGAAACCGGCCATCATCAGCGCATCGCCGAACTGCGCGATCGGTGCGAAGCGGCTGACGTGCGGTGACGCGTCGTCGGCGTGGAACGCCTCCGCCAGCTCGATCAGTGTTTCCGGGCCGAATGTCGAACACAGCAGCAGGCCGCCCGGCTTCAACACCCGGCGGAACCCGGCGAAGACGGCCGGCAGATCGTCCACATACTGCAGGCACAGGTTGCTGAAGATCACATCCACGCTGTTGTCGGCCAGCGGCAGCGCAGTCGCGTCGGCGCACAGGCGCTGGAACGGCTTCCACCACCCCGCCTGCCGCCTGGCTTCGTGCAGCATCGACATCGCCACGTCCAGCGCGATCACCTGCGCTTTCGGCCAGCGCTTCTTGATCAGGGCGCTGGCATGGCCGGTACCGGCCCCCACGTCCAGCACGACCTCTGGGCTGCGCGTTTCCAGATAGTCCAGCGACTCCATCAGGCGCTGACGCACCTCGCGCGGCAGTGCAGCCGCTTCGTCGTAGGTCGTGGCGGCCCGCGAAAAAGCGCGGCGAAGGTGGCGGTGGTCGGTACGGGGGTCCATGCGGATCTCGATGAAAAACGGTGCGGCGTCAGAACGTTCCGGGGTAGGCGCCGCCGTCGATCAGCAGGTTCTGCCCGGTAAGGTAGCCGGCCTGCAGGCTGCACAGGAAAGCACAGGCGGCGCCGAACTCATCCGGCTGGCCAAAGCGCCCTGCCGGGATGTGGTCGCGTTTCTGCGCGGCGATCGACTCCATGTCCCCGCCCTGCTGCTCGGCCAGAAAGGCGAAGTTGCCACGCAGGCGGTCGGTATCGAACTGGCCAGGCAACAGGTTGTTGATGGTGACGTTGGCCGCCACCGTACGCCGTGCCAGCCCCGCGACGAAGCCGGTGAGCCCGGAACGCGCGCCATTGGACAGCGCCAGGATGTCGATCGGCGCCTTCACCGATGACGACGTGATGTTGACGATGCGGCCGAAACCGCGCGCCATCATCGCATCCACCGTGGCGCGGATCAGGGCTATCGGTGCGAGCATGTTGGCATCCAGCGCGGCGATCCAGTCATCGCGCTCGAAGGTGCGGAAATCACCGGCAGGCGGGCCAGCGGCGTTGGTGACCAGGATGTCCACCTGCGGGCAGGCCGCCAGCGCGGCGGCACGTCCTGCTTCGGTGGTGACATCGGCGGCCACGGCGATCACCTGGCCTGCGCGGGGCAGGGTACGCAGCACCGCCGCGGCCTGCTGCAGGGCGGTCTCGCCCCGGGCGACGATCACCACGTTGACCCCTTCGGCGGCCAGCGCACGCGCGCAGCCCAGGCCGAGCCCCTTGCTGGCGCCGCACACCAGCGCCCAACGTCCCGCGATTCCCAGATCCATGTCAGTTCACCTTGCGATGCGTACGGCGGTTGGCCGTCATCCGTGCATTGTCGGGTGACGGCCCGCAGCCGTCACTATCCGCTGCATGACGAAGCGTTGCAGCTGCTCCGCCACCTCGGCGGCATGGCCGAGGAACGGGGCGTGGCCACCGTGGGCAATCGTGTGCGCACAAGCGTGCGGGGCCATCGTCGCTGCGGCATGGGCCGCAGCGGGCGGCACCAACCGATCGCGCTGGCCGGCCAGCCACAGGCTGGGCACAGGCAAGGTGGGCAGGGCGCCGCGCAGATCGGTGGCTTCGAGCAGGCGCCGGCCGTCCTCCGGCACGCGCGCAGCCGGCGCCCCGCTGTCCAGCAGGCGCTGGCGCAGGCCGCGCAGATCCTCCCGGCCTGGCGCGACGTTCATCAGGTCCAAGGACAGGAATCGATCCACCGTGCCAGGAAAATCCGCAGACAGGTCGGCGGCGAACTGCGCGAATACCGTCGCAGGAACCGCGTGGGTCCAGCGCTCATCGCGCACGAAGCGCGGCGACGAGGCCAGCATCACCAGACCCTGTACCTGCGGCCGCGTCGCCGCGGCATGCAGGGCGAACAGTCCGCCCAGTGACCAACCACACCACACCGCCGGTGGCGTCGCCGCCGCAATGGCGCTGACGACCGGTGCCAGCTGCAGCGGCGTGCTGTCATCGCGGCTGCGGCCATGGCCGGGAAGGTCCACGACGTGCACGGTGAAGTGGTCGGTGAGACGTTGCAGCAAGGGCGCGAACACATCGCCCTGCAACGCCCAGCCGTGCAGCAGCACCAGATCGGGGCCGCTACCGCTGACTGCAATATGCATGCGGGCTGCTCAGACGGTGGCCGCGACAGGCAGCACGGTGCCGGACTGCAGCCCATCACGGGCGAGCGCAATGGCATCCACCAGGGCCTGGACCTGTGCGGGAACGTGCAGCGCCGACAGACGCACACGCACGCGTGCCGCGCCATCGCCGCTGGCTGCCGCGTCGATGGTCTCGATCCACCAGCCGGCCTGCTGCAGATTCCGGGCGATGGCCTGTGCGTGCGAATCGGAGGGAAAGCTGAGTGACTGGATGGGCATTTCCGAGGCCATCATCGCGAGCCCGCGGGTGCGCGCTGCAGTGCGGAAGGTGGCCACCAGCTCGCCCAGCTTTTCGCGGCGCCAGTCATCACGGCAGGCCAGGCGGAGTGCGGCCGTCGATGCGGCGGCCAGTGCAGGCGGCAGCATCGGGGCATACAGGTAGGGGCGCGCACAGGTGGCCAGGTGCTCGATCACGTGCGCATCGCCCAGCACCAGCGCACCGGCACCGCCCAACGCAGTGTCCAGCGTCACGGTCTGCAGCGGCACGTCGGCCACGCCCAGTCCGGCGGCCGCCACGCTGCCGGCGCCGTGTTCGCCCAGCACGCCCACGCCGTGCGCATCGTCTACATACAGAAGCGCTTCCTGCAGCCGCGCAACCAAGGCCAACGACCGCAGCGGGGCGGCGTCGCCATCGGTGCAGAACACCGCCTCGGTCGCCAACATCGCCGCACCTTCACCGGCATGCTTGAGCTGGCGCATCGCACCTTCTGAATCCAGATGCGGATAGCGGCGCAGGCGCGCGCCTGCCAGCGCGGTGGCATCCAGCAGGCTGGGATGGTTGAGCTGGTCCTGCACGCAGACGTCGCCGTCTTCGCCCAGCAGCGCCTGCTGCACGGCCAGGTTGGCCAGGTAAGCGCTGCCGAACAGCAGAGCACGGGGGTAACCGAGCCACTGCGCCGCTTCGCGTTCCAGGACATCGTGCACCGCATGGCGGCCGCCATTGGCCGGCGAGGCGGTGGTACTGCCGTCGCGTGCTGCCGCATCCTGCAGGGCGTTGACCACGCCGAACTGCTGCGCCAGGCCCAGGTAGTCACTGCTACGGAAGCTGGTCAGCCACTGGCCCGCCACTTCCACGCGCACGCCATCGCGACGGCCGATCGCCGCAGGCAGCGCCGTGCCCCCGCTGGCGGGCAGGGGCGGGACGCGGGCAAGCAGATCAGGACGGGCCATGGCGGCGGCAGCGATGCAAGGCGGCCTAGCGTAGCAAAACGGTGCGGCTGCAACCGGGTGGTGGACGGCGGCCGGCCGTCGAGCCCCGCTTCAGGGGCGCATCGCCGGCGCCGCGGGAACCTGGATCACGATAGGGGGCGGAGGGGAAGAAACACCCCTCTCCGAATGAGAGCGAACCGTTCCCACCATGATGTTGGCGATGGTGAAGAGCCCCACCAGCACGAGAACAGCGGTCGCAATGAACCACCCCTTCATTTCACTTGAGACCTTGTGGAGATCCGCACGCACGGCCTCTACGTCTGACTTCGTGGCCAGCGTGGGGGTGATGCCTTCGAGCTCGGCGAGGCGGGATTCCATCGCAGTATCGTCCGGTGGAAGGGGCAGGGCTTCAACACGCTTGGATGTGCGTCGCATTCTAAGCGCCTCATTAGGGCGCAGCCATCAGGAATCGTGCCCTGCCGCTACCGGAAATCGCCACGTTTCCACACCTGCGTCGGACATCGATAGCAGAGATCAATGACCCATCTGGCTTCGCGTTTGGCGGGCGACCCTCGTTGGTAATCACAAGCATGAGGCCCTTCCGCACTTTCCCGATACCGCGCGCTGCCCGGGCTTCGCATGCTCAGGCCCATGCACATCCCCGGCCTCCTTACGCTAGCCAACCGCCTCGCACGCACGCTGCTGCCCCCCGTCTGCCAGGTCTGTGCAGAACCCGGCGAGCAGGACCGCGAGCTCTGCGCGGCCTGTTGCCTTGCGCTGCCTTGGCATACCGACGCCTGCGCGCGCTGTGCCGCGCCCTTGCCGGACGATGCCGCGGCACTCTGCTTTCGCTGCGAGGAATCGCCGCCGCTGCTGGATGCCGCATGGGCCGGATTCCGCTATGAAGATCCAATCTCCGGGTTGCTGCTGCGCTACAAATTCCACGAAGACCTCGCCGCGGGGCGACTGTTGGCGCAGTTGATGGCGTTGTCACCGCCGCCATGGGACGCCGTGCCGCTTGTAGCAGTGCCACTGCACCCGTCGCGGCTGCGCCGACGCGGGTATGACCAGGCCGCGCAGTTGGCCAGGCAACTTGGATTGCCGCGCTGGCAGGGACTGCACCGCGTACGTGCCACCTTGCCCCAATCCGAACGCAGCGCTGATGCCCGACGCCACAACCTGGACGGCGCATTCGCCGTGCGCGGCGACGTGCCGGAGTCGGTTGTCCTGGTGGATGACGTGATGACAACGGGAAGCACGTTGCATGCGTGTGCCGAGGCCTTGCGCACCGCGGGATGCCAGGACGTGAGGGCATGGGTGTGTGCACGCGTGCCGTGATGGCAGATGCCTACGCCAAGGCGTGGCATATGTGGGTGTTTGCTTTGAACCCGCTTCATACACGGCGTGATGCGATCCGTCCTTCGCGCGAATACACGCTAGCCCGCAACTCAACGCCGAGCGCACGCATTGCGCCCAGCACCGTGCTGAAGGTGAGTGTGCGTTTACCGGTCAGCTGCCGGCGCAGCACGTCGATGGACAGCCCGCATTCGCTTGCAACGTGATGCAGATCGTCGTGGCCGATGATGAACAACAGGGTCTCGCCCATGGTGACGGGATCACCAACACTTTCGTGGATGCTGGCGTCGATGTAGTCCGCTATCTGCAGGGCCGTGTGCGGTCGCTCGTCAGCGTCGAAGGTGCTCGCGTCGGACTTTGAGGGCGGTTCCGATGGCAGCGAGCTCACTTGGCGCCCCGATGTGCGGCTATGGAGGTGGGCAGGACGCCGGACAGGCAGCCGATCACATCGTACGGACGTACGGTGATGAAAAAGAGGTGGGTCATTGGGGCCTCGCGCAGCGCAGGGAAACCACCTGCGCCGGAGCGCAGGGTGGCGGGCGGTGCGGGTTGGCGTACCGGACATCTTCAAACAAAAAACCGGCGGATCGGGATCCCCGCGCACCGTCCGCCGTATGACCGGCAGAGCAGTGCATTCTCCGCCGTGCCCGAGGGCAACAACAGAGCTAGATGTCTGAAGATGAAGCGGGACGCCAATCCCGGCTGACGCGTACAGCGCCAACCCGATCATCCTGCGCGGCCTTCCGCAGTCGCGTCCATCAGGAAAGCTGGATTCTTTCGTCAGTCAGCCCTTCAAGCGGGCGATAACGCATGGCCCATAAAAAAACCGACGCTGCGTGGGGCAGCGTCGGTTTCGGCATTGCTTGCGGCGACGGGGCGTACCACGTCAGCGCAGATCAGGAAGCCTTCATCGCATGCTTGCGGGCGCGCATGACCGCATGGGTCTCCTGCACTTCCGGCAGCAGACGGGTGACTTCAGTGCGCACCGGAGCCGGCACGTCGTTGTCGGTCAGCACATCCTTGAAGGCCTTCAGCAGGCGGTCTTCGGATTCTTCCAGCTCGGCCACATAGCCGTACTGGGTGTCGCCCAGGGTGGCGCGGATGTTGCCGTACATCTTCTGCACCGAACCCACGAAGGTACCGTGCTCTGCCGGCTCACCACCCGTGGCGGCAACCGTGCTGCTCAGCGAGGACACGATGTCCGACTTGCTGCCGGCAATGCGGGTGAACAGGGCAGCCAGCTCGGCGTCCTTCACCTTGGTAGCGGCTTCGCTGTAGAACTTCTGACCATCACGGGCGATCTCGATCAGGTCGTTGAGGCTGTGTTCGATCTTGGACTGGGTGCTCATGTGTAGTGCTCCATGTGAGTGGTCGTTTGGAACGGCGAGACAGATGCCGTGCCGTTGGAGACCACCTTGGACGAGTGCATATGCAGCGCGGGTGAGGACCCATTGATGGCTTCGTCATGTGCCGGAACGGGGGTTTAACAGACCCGCCGGACTCCGCCCGGCGATGGGTCAATCGCGGTCCAATTTGATCGCCAACCCATCGGCCGTATTGCGCACCACGATCACGTCGAAATCCCGATTGCCGTTGATGGCTTTCATCTCGACCTCGTCGGTGCCATCGGTCCTGATCGCATACACGCCGGTGCCGAACTCCTTCGACAACGCATTGGAGATCATCACCGCGGCCGCCTCGTGGTTGGTGGCCGCAGGAATCGCAATCGCGACATTGGTCGCTTCACCGCCTGCGGGGGTGACGGCCAGGGTGATCTCGCCATCCGTCTTGGCCCGACCCTTCAGATCGATGTTCCATTCATTGGCGGGCGCGGCGAACGCAGCCGGCGCGGCCATGCCGAATGCGGCAGCCATGACCAAGGGACGGATAAGCGGGGTACGCAGGAAGTTCATCGTTGCCACTCCTCGTTGATGCGGGCAGTTGCCCGACGGTAGGCCGACTCTGGCCCAGAGGAGTTGGTGATGATGTGAACCGGCGCGATGGGCGACGTCGATGGTTGACGTTCGATGGACTACGGCGGGAATCGAACGGGACCGGCATGCGACCGCTGGCGGTAGAGCCACCAGTAGAGCCGACTTCAGTCGGCTGCTGTTGGCTCTGAAGGCAGGACGTCTTCTGCGGAAATCAGCCGACTGACGTCGGCTCTACCTTGAGCCCCAGCCCCGTGCGAAAGGCCCGGAAGCGGCGTGAAGCAAGGGAATTGGTGCGCCCGGAGGGATTCGAACCCCCGACCAATGGCTTCGGAAGCCACTACTCTATCCGGCTGAGCTACGAGCGCGCTGGCCGACTAGTGTAGCCAAATAGGTCTGGCTTGTCTCTACCGTGTAAGCCGTTGTGTGCGCCAATCGTCGTCATCAAGCGCGCCTGATCAGCCGTCCAAGAACTTTTCGGCTCACAGCCTCTGATGTCCTTAGGTTCAAGCTCTAGTCCCGCTCCGCGTATTTAAGGGGGGAAGCGGGAAACTTCTCACTATGCGGGGTAAGCCCTAATGCAAGAGCCAATGCAAGCGTAGCGAAAATGCTATTCATTGCGGAGACCGACAGTGCTGACGCAAAGAGCACCCCAATAACTACGATGATCTTGCCTCGAGAATACCCTGACCCGTGTAGCGCGAATGCAATAAAAGAAACGAGAAATACTAGGCCAGCGAGCCCATGATCAAAAATAACACGAAAGAAGTAAGAATGAAGCACGACCGAGTAGCAAGTGCCGTCCTCCGAATAGCTGAAAAGACCTTGATAGAAAGACAGTGCGCGGCACGATTCGTTGGATAGTGGGGTAATGGGGAAGCTTCCGAATGCAAAATCAAAAATGCTCCAATTACGTATTTCGTACAGAAATACCATCATGAATCTAAATCTGTCGATAGACTCAATTCCGCCTGCGGCATATCCTCTGGACAGAAAGAGCGCGCCAGCTGCCAAAGCCAATAGTCCTAAGCCTAGAAGATAGAAAAATGTCTTGAGGCTGAGTTGGTGCAAGTACAGCCCGCAAAAAACAACAATAAGTGCCAATGCAGAGCTTCGTGAGCCAGATAGAAGTATCAAGACTGAGAGTAAACCAAACCATAGATTGCGATATTTCCCGAAATCTTCGAAAAGAACGAAAAAGTAAATCAGGAGGAATATCAATTCAAAGTTATTCTCAACGAAAAGGCCGGGTCGACTCCCCATTCTAGGATTTAAATCGAGCGCTAAAGAATATGAATACTTTAAGAAAAAAATAATCAGAAGTAATTTCAGTACTTTCAGTGCAAGCGAGCGGCTGAAAACCTGGCGTTTGTAGAAGAAGCAAAGCGGAACGACGTAAATGAATGCCTTATAAGCCTGAATGAAGTCTAATGGATTCGATGGCCTGAATAGGAACATCAGAACATACGATATAGTCACGTATGATGCTGCAAGCGCCATATAAGAAGTAATTCTCGCCTTTGGCAGCCTGAATAAAAGGGCTACACATATTGCGAGTACTCCTTCAAGCACCGGTCCAGCAGGCAGTGCGTTGTAGGACAGCGGGCTGAACAGGCCCACTATACCTATAGTAACTAATGAGCCGAAGAAAACGACCTCAACTCGTCCGACGCGCTGCGATAATGACATTCTAAAATCCAATAATATTCATTAACTTGTTCGAAAAATCTGTATTGAGCGGATTATTGCGTAATTCCCCAGGTTTCCGTCGGATGACTGCATCAGTAATAAAATCACCAATCTCACTAGCGTTGCTAGCGACCATAATTTCGCTTCCTATCGCCTTTGCGGTGGCAATCTGGTGATCATTACGGTGCTCGCCAAGTGCCGCTTGCCTGGGCATGACGATAAGCGGCTTTCCTATGGAAATGCAACTCACGATGGTCCCAATGCCGGCATGAGTAATGACTAGGTCACTTAGTCTGAGCGTATCCTCGAACTCACCGCGAGACATCACCTCCCGTGCTCTTCCAACCTTGGGATGATAACCATGCTGGCCAACTTGGTAGGTAACGTCAAAATCCAGGTTTGACGATGATTGGGCCAGCTCACATGCCTTGACTAGTCGATCAAACGGAAGTTGTGTTCCGACTGTTAAAAAAACTAAAAATCTTTCCAATGTATATCCCTTTCTCGCGATCAGCGACACTCTTCCACTGTGATATCCAAAGCTTTGCAAAGGGCTTCACCAGTTTGCCTGTGAGTGATGCCTTTTCTGCATTAGCAATGCTGTCTATCCATACTGTTTTGCACCCAAGGGTACACCCTACTAGGAGCGCAATTCCGCCCGGTGCCGCGCCCGTAGAGATGATTACCTGGGGTCGCAGCTTGCGCAACTCTCGAACTATCGAGATTGTGCATTTGAAGGTGCGCAGTGGCGAACTAAGGTTGCAATCCGGAATCGAAATATGCGGAACGTCAACCTGGACCTGAGACGGCGAAATTATATAATCAAGGGGGACGCCCATCCGAACCAAGGACTCTAACTGAATGAGATGGCCGCCACTTGAGCAGACTCCCACCATGACTGGTCGGACGGCTGCAGGGGGAGGTGTTTTCACGTCTGTAAGCATTAGGAAAATAAAGTTCTTCAAGCCGGTTATTCCTTAGGCTTTCCAAAGATATCTCGAAGCGTCGAGCAGAGGGCCTTGGCGACCAGATGGCTGTCAAAATCCCGAGAATCGAGTCTCGCCGCTGTAGACATGGATTTCAATTCCTGATTGTCGAGATCAAGGAAACGCTCTAACGCTCGAGAGAGCGAGTCAACATCGTCTGGATCGAAAAGGTACCCGTTTTTGCCGTCCCTGATAATCGTCGACATGGCCCCACTCCGAGCAGCGAGCACAGGGCGTCCACATGCCATTGACTCCAAGGCAACTAATCCCAAACTCTCACCGCGGCGATACGAGGGAAAGACCAGGCCATGGCAGCCTTGAATGAGCGTCGGTACTTGGGCCGGTGCAATAGATCCGAGCAGGGTAACCTCTAAATGGCTATTAGACTGCGCTTGCTGCTCCAGAAGTTTGCGCGCGGGGCCTTCACCGCCGAATATCATCTCAAAGTCGAGCTCTGGGCGTCTTTCCAAAAGTTGGGAAAGAGCGGGGATGATATGTGCGACGCCTTTTCCAATGATAAGCCGGCCCAAGAAGAGGACGCGTCTTCTACCTCCTGGCATTGTGCTCTGCTTAAGTCGGTCTGTATTAACACCACCGGAGGGCGAAACATGTATGTTCTCTAACGAGTACCCAAACCTGTCTTTTATTTCCTGGCGAAAGTACTGGGAGGGCGCTACTACGAGCGTCGCCCTCGACAAGGCCTTGGAGGCGACAAGATAAAGGATCTTACTTTTTAGTTCACTCGTCGTGTCTTCTGGAACTATGTCCGCGCCATGCACGTTGACGACAAGTGGCAGACGCCTTAGTAAAAGCGCGAGGGCTACCGGTGGAAATGAATGTGTAGCGAAGTGTAGATATACGAAATCACACTTGGTGAAGAGAGTTGCCACGAAGGCACGTATGTAGAAACGGATGTAGCCGAAAAATTTATTGCCGTCTGCAGTTCGTACAACGAGGTCCACGTCAATCCCGCCGCCTGACATCTGATCGGTTATTCTCCGCACAAAGACGCCGAATTCAGGACTGGCTTGCGAGGGGTACATATTCGATACAACAAGCGCCTTCATGGTATCCCTTCTCGTCGGTCATTGTGCTTTACAAGTGCAGAGATTAGGAAGGCTTTTCCCTTGGCGCGTTGCTCAGAAACTAATGCATCGACGTTTATCCAGTCGATAGGCCTCTGAACAAGTTCGTCTGTCACATCAGACGGCGAACTGACCAGCCTGTCACTCAAATTAAACATGTTGAGAAGCGATTCGAAGCGAGCCAGTCCGCGCTTTAGATTTCCATAAGCCAAGAATGGTTTATGGAACAGAATTGCAAAAACACACGCGTGGAAGGAATCCGTAATCACGAAGTCTGCATCACTGAAGCCTTTAAGCCATTTCTCGACCGGAAGCGAAGATCCATCCGGTCCGATTGCATTGGCCCTGGTTGGAACCAAGTCGAGCAAGGTCGCAACGTGGCTCACGACTTCGCGACGCTCATCATCTTCGTCAAGTAGATAAATCAACGCGGTCTTCTCAGGCTGCGGATCTGCCGACTTACCGGCAAGCTCTATGTAGTCAGTTGCCTCTAATAACATTGTTGGATCCACTACGTGTACAGCGTCTTTGGAAAAGTGTGCTCTGCACATCTCCACGCCCGCTGCCTCGCGAACAGAAAGTGCATCAAACTCGGCAACTAACGCGCCACATGCTGCTTGCTCATTTGCAGTGAACTCCCATCCGTCAGTGCCGAACGATGCGGCGTAAGAGATGCGTCGAATGCCGTCATTGGAGGATAAGAAGTTGAGGAAGTTCTCTTCGATATTTGGCGCGTACTTAGGACGCCATACTTGATCGCTACCTACAATGATCGCGTCAAAGTTGTAGCGGGGAATGTCACGCACAAGCTGTTTGGTGTTCTGAAAAATTGCGGTCTGGGGTTGCACATGCTCCGCTATGAAGCGCCTAGCGTGTCGCTCAATTCGCGCCCTTTCCTTGCCATCAAAAATACCCGCGCTTACATCTACGTTCGGGCGACGGATCACATACTTCATAACAAGGCGCTTGCAAAGTGCAGGAAGCACACGCCAGCGTGGGAACTGTTTTCCACGCCGTGAAATGAGTATGGGCTCATGCCCCAGCTTGCGCAGGGAGTGCATCAGCGCATAAGCCTGCAGATTGCCCCCGTAATTTCCGTGTAGGGGGAGCGTCAATATTCCAACTCGCATCTATTTTACTCCGTACATGGCTAATGCTTCCAGCTCGTAATATTTTCTAGACTGCGACGATGTGAGCTCGCAACGCTTAGGCCTTCGTTTAAGCTGCCGATTGCAACAAGCATGAGGATTTGCTCCTCGACAGGTACTATCCCAAGGCGTCGCAAGGCGCGGTCTCGGGCAACCGGAGCCGACCAATTGAGTGGGCACGCACCATATCCCTGGCCGTGAATCCCCAGTAGAAAGCTCTGGGCAAACATGCCGCCGTCGATCCAGCACTGGTAGCGCTCGTTGGCCTCGAGGAACTCAGACAAGTCAATCGAGATGATTGCAAGTACAGGTGCCGTCGAGCCGAAACCTCGATTTCCGTTCTGCAATCCGAGCAATGCTTTCCTAGTTATTTCATCTTTGATGAAATGTATTCTGCCCGCCTGGCGGTTGCATACGCACGGGGCGCTTTGGGCGGCGCGTGCTGCGTTGAGCAATGCTGAATCGGGTACAGGCTGCTCTGAGAAGTTTCGGACAGAGCTCCGGCTAACAATGAAATCCAGACTGTCTTCAGGTGATATGGCAATGGGCTGCGCAACTCTTACGGGTTTTCCGGATGGAGTTACACCCTTCCGGAGCGCCAAGTGGAGCGTATCTAAAACAAAGGTTGGGACACTGATGCCACATTCCTCATTGAATACTCTGTAACCCTCGATTGCATTTACAGCGAGCGCAACTTCGTATGAGTTTGTGCCGTCCTTCAGAGAAGCTGAGACTAAGTTGCACAGCTGGCGAACCGCATCTTGTCCAAATCCGGGCCTGGGGACAGGGAGCGAGAGCCCCTTCTCGATCATGTGGTAGTACTTTGTGAGGAGCGCCCCCCGGGATGGCTCTTCGGTGTATTTGCGGCGGACACCTGAGTGCTTCCAGTACCTATAGAGGTCATAAGCGAACGCTTTTATAATGCGAAGCGAATCTTTCATGGCGTGCGATTTGATTCCTGTTGGCGTTGGGACGGGCGTCTTACTTGAATCTATCTATAGCCAGTCGAATGAAGTGGAGTCGTTCTCGGTGACTGACCGTAAAGCATATGCATATAATCAAAGTTGCCATGCCGATCGCACAATAGAAGAAAAGCAGTTCCAAAATACTGTTCGGCTTGATTTCGAGCTTGCCGACTGAGAATAGTAGTCCAGCGACAACTGTGCTTGTAACAAGGATGGGGAGTAATACCTCTCTAGCGAACGCGATTGACTGCAATCCAATCATGAACCTTAAGAAAATTACGCGTTGAGCTAAGGTCACGGCAGTTATGAAAATTGCAATATAAAGGAAGGACTCTTGTCGTGCGTGGTTTATGTATGCGAGATAGCTCAACGGCAGATTCAACAGCACCGTCCCACCAACAATGATTTGATACCATTTGATCTTTCCGGTCGCTGCTGCAGCGGTCATCAAGGGCTGCGAAACGGCCTCGGATAAAAGCATTATTAGTGCCAGCCTGATAAATGTGCCAGCGTTTTCAGGAGGTGTGCCCAACCATGCGTCTAGAACGTAGTCCATGCAATATATTGTCGGTGCTATAATTACGATCAAGAGGGCAAAATTGAGCTTTGCCCCCATGAATATTAGCGAGTACATTCTGTGCATATCTTGACTGGCGTAGCTTTGATAGATCTGTGGACTTAATGCCATTTGAAAGCTATTCATGAAGGATGTCGCTGCGGTTTGTGCTTGACTCATCACCAAGTGAGATGCATTTGCAGCGGCCCCAAAGAATAGATTAAGCAGGATATTCGATCCTTGATTGCGGCAGGCGCTTGAGAGGCTTCCGATGAAGCTCCATCCTGTGAACGAAAAGAGAGCAGAATAGATTCTTCTGTCTCGATGCGATTTGAATCGCGCCTCTGGGAAATATCTCAAACAGAATGATGCGTAAAGAACCGTAGTGATGGCAGTTGACGAGAAGACCAACCCGGCATAGAAAACTAATCGGTCAGAATCTGAGTATGAGATAATTAGGGCAGTTCCAAGCTTAAGTATCGCCTCTATCACGCTTACGGCTGAAAAAAACCACATCCGCTCCCGCGCGATTATTAGTGCGTTGAAAGGTGTCTGCACGATCATCATCGCTGCTGCTGCCGCTGAAAAGTGAAGGACGTGATTGGCGGAGTCCAGCCTATGAAGTGGGATGTTAAGTTTGTGGTTGAGCAGCCATGATCCCAACGACTCGGCGGCGAAGACTACAAAGACGGCTATAGCTAAGTGGACAATGAGTGTGGCGTTGAACGTCTTCTGCAAGGACGTGTAATCGCGTTTCCCTATGTCGATGGACAGGAATCGTTGCGCGGCCTGTGACATCGTCCCGTTCAGGAACGCGAGTACCGCGATTACTGCAGCAGCTACGCTATATATCCCGAAGTCTTGTACGCCAAGTGCGTGCAGTACGACACGCACCGTGTAGAGGCTGGTGCCCATGACAACGAGCATTCTGATGTAAAGAAAGGCGGTATTCCGCGCAATTCGTTCGTTCGCTCGCATGTTTATCGCTGCTTTATTCTCGACACTACGCCCAATACAGCGCGTTCCAATATCATTGCGGCGGCACGAGGCCTAGATAACGCGGCCAATAGCGCGCGAACTCGTCTTCTTTCCCTGGCGTGCTTCAGGATCACGTCAACTTCGGTGCCATCTAGAAATCTTTTCTTGCGTCGCTTCAATTTGACGACTTGCTCACTCGTGAGATGGGAGTTGAATCGCTCTATTAATTCGTCACAGGAGGCGGCTACGCTGTCCATATTCGGCACGCTAGCAGAGAATGGAGAGGCTTTTCTGGACAAAGATCCCATTCGGAGGGTGTATATGTATCCAGCCTCAGGGGTTAGCCAGAATTTAGCTCGAGAAAGTAGGAGGCTGGCAAGAAGATAAAAATCCTCCGCGTGACGGTAGTTCGGCGGATATCTCAGATTGTTACGTCTGAGGAAATTCAGATTGTACATAGGCTTTATCCAGCCGAGTGGAGTTCCGCGCATGTATACGTCGCGCTTTAGCAGAAGGTCTATGGTGAGCTGGTGTACTCGAGGCCAGTCAAATGCAGATCCGACGTGTTTCTTGACACCTTCGTCGTAAAGGATGAGATTGTCAGCAACCACATCGTATGATCGGCCCTCGGCGAAGCTCAGTAAGCTCGCGAGCCTTGTTTCGGTGAATGCATCATCTGCGTCGAGAACAGCCGCCCACTCACCACGAGCGGCGTCAAGGCCCAAGTTGCGGGCTACAGATGGCCCTTGGTTCAGATTCTGAGGGAAAACTCGTACTCTGGTGTCCAATTCTGCTAGTCGAGCGGCGATTTCGACGGTGTTATCCGTGGATGCATCATCAATGATGATTATCTCAAAATCTTGGAATGACTGAGCTAGCACTGAGTCGACGGCGCGCGTCAGGCAGCCAGCCACGTTGTAGGTGGGAATGATTACGGAAACTACGGGACTGGCTTTCTGGTCTAATGTCATTGGATGCTCGATGGGAAGCTACGTGCTGCGCGTGTCAAAGTCAGTAGAAGGCTCGACACGGTCAATCGGCACCGAACAGATCGCGGCTATAAACCTTTTCAGCCACATCCTGCAGATCCTCGGTCACCCGATTGGCCACAATGACATCCGCGTCGCGCTTGAACGCTTCCAGATCCTTCTCCACCCGCGACCCATAGAACGTCGGCTCATCCAGAACGGGCTCGTACACGATCACCTCGATACCCTTGGCCTTGATCCGCTTCATCACGCCCTGGATGGCCGAAGCGCGGAAGTTGTCCGATCCGGCCTTCATCACCAGCCGGTGAATGCCAACAACACGCGGCTTGCGGCGAATCACTTCGTCAGCCACGAAGTCCTTGCGCGTCCTGTTCGCGTCCACGATCGCGTTGATCAGGTTCTGCGGCACATTGCTGTAGTTGGCGAGCAACTGCTTCGTATCCTTCGGCAGGCAGTAACCGCCGTAGCCGAACGAGGGGTTGTTGTAGTGCCCGCCGATACGCGGATCCAGGCTGACGCCTTCGATGATCTGTCGCGTATCCATGCCAGCGGTCGCGGCATAGGTGTCCAGCTCGTTGAAGTAGGCAACGCGCATCGCCAAGTAAGTATTGGCAAACAACTTGATCGCCTCGGCCTCGCTGGCATCGGTAAACAACACCGGCACATCCTTGCGGATGGCACCTTCCCGCAGCAGCTCAGCGAAGATCGCGGCGCGCTCGGAGCGCTCTCCCACGATGATGCGGCTCGGATGCAGGTTGTCGTACAGGGCCTTGCCTTCGCGAAGGAACTCAGGCGAGAAGATGATGTTCTGCGTGCCGTAACGCGCGCGAAGTTCGGTCGTGCAGCCCACCGGCACCGTCGACTTGATCACCATCACCGCGTCGGGGTTGATTTCCAGCACATCCCGGATGACAGACTCGACCGAACTGGTGTTGAAGTAGTTGGTCTGAGGGTCGTAGTCGGTAGGTGTGGCGATGATGACGAACGATGCGCCTTCATAAGCCTGGCGGCGGTCCAGCGTGGCGACCAGATCTAGCGTCTTGTTCGACAGGAAATCTTCGATTTCCCTATCCTCGATCGGCGCCTGCCGTGCGTTGATCTTCTCAACGCGCTCGGATTTGATATCAAATGCAACAACCTGATGGTGCTGCGCCAACAACACAGCATTGGACAGGCCGACATACCCTGTCCCGGCCACGGCAATCTTCATTGCGAGGGATCCTTTGTATCTGCAGCACGCTGCTATGGGGATGCAGGAGTGGCGATTGCAGCAAAGGTGCGCGTCCCCTCAGACGCACCACTGTCCGCACATTCCTGTTACTGATGATGCTGTTGCTGGAAAAACGTGTGGGGGTCATCCCGGCAGACGTAGGGGATCGTACTACAGCCAAGTGCGACACGGTCTATCGGACATGACCCAGTTACTGGGTCATACATTCTGCATGGGATGAATCCATTCACGCAGGGCGCCACGAGGGTGGCGATGATACCAATCCAGCGTGCCGAGGCGTAGCCGAACCGACAAAGGAGCCATTCGAGATATCAGGAACGTGGCCCGGAACTGCGTCACACTTTCGATGGTCAAGGACAGGCGGTTCGCCGTGGTCAGCGGCCTGAGATGGGGTAAACTGACGTGCTTGCCTCAAGGGATGAGCTGCAAGTTGTTGACGAAAAAGGAATTGGGCTTCCCGCCCTGCTTCCCGATACGACCTTTTTGGCTGGCCGCTTGAGATATCCTCCGCACCCAGTCCGATGTATGAAATCCGACCGAGCAGTACGACGCATGCGCGACTGCTCCTGAATCAAGTGGAAGCAATGACAAAGCAAACGGGATCACGCGTGGTCAAGGAAGACGAGATCGATCTTCGCGAGCTGCTGGGCGTTCTGATTGACCGCAAGTGGTGGATCATCGGTACGACGGTGGTGTTCTTCATCGTGGGCGCGGCCTACGCCTTGCTTGCCTCGCCGGTGTATCAGGCGCAGTCGATGGTGCAGGTGGAATCCAAGATGCCTGCGATCCCAGGCATCTCAGACCTTGCATCCATTAGTAGCCCAACGGGCGCGATAGCATCTACTGAAGTCGCACTGGTGACATCTCGCACCGTAATCGGTACGGCGGTTGATCAGTTGCAAATGGATGTAGTTGCGTCCCCGCGACGCTTGCCAGTGCTAGGCGACTATTTCGCGCGGAAGTTTGAGCCTAAGACCAACGACGAAGTCGCGCCGCCAAGGTTTGGTTTTAAGAGCTATGGTTGGGGCGGCGAAGTGCTGCAGATTCATCGTCTTGACGTCCCCAACGGCATGATTGATGAGCCGATGGTGCTTCAGGCTGGCGCATCAGGTACTTTCATCCTCTTGGACGGTGAAGGTGAGGAAATCCTGCGCGGACAGGCCGGCACGGCGGCCGAAGGTCGTGGTGTGACGCTGGAGGTGGTTGCACTGCGGGCCAATCTGGATGCGCGCTTTGATCTGGTCAAACTTCGTCGTTTCGATGCAGTTTCTGATCTCCAGCAGGCAGTCCAAGCTGTCGAGAGAGGCAAAGATTCCGGCATTTTGCAGTTGACTTATGAGAGCGAAGATCCGTTGTTGGCAGAGGCGGTTGTTGATCGTGTATCTAACGCCTACGTCCGCCAGAACGTGGAACGCAGCTCCGCCGAAGCCGCATCGCAGCTGCAGTTCGTGAAAGAACAGCTTCCTGTCATCCGCCGCCAGGTGGAGCAGGCGCAGGTGGCCATGACGGCCTATCAGTCCAAGGCCAACTCCGTGGACATCACCATGCAGACCAAGGGTCTGCTGGACCAGGAAGTCGCGGTTGAAGCCAGTATCCAGCAGTTGCGCTTGAAGCAGGCAGAGATGGATCGCAGCTTCACCCGCGAGCATCCGGCCTACCGTGCGCTGCTTTCGCAGATCAGCAGCCTGGAAGGCCGCAAGGCCGGTTTCCAGCGCCAGGTCGGTCAGTTGCCGGATACCCAGCAGGAGCTGCTGCGCCTGACACGCGACCTGCAGGTCAGCAATGAGATGTACACCGCGCTGCTCAATCAGGCCCAGCAGCTGGATGTGGCACGTGCGGGCGCTGTCGGCAATGTGCGCATCGTCGATCCGGCTGCCGTGGATATCGCCAATCCGGTGAAGCCGCGCAAGTCGCTGATCGTGGCCATCGCTACGCTGCTCGGCGCGTTCCTGGCAACGGCGCTGGTCTTCCTGCAGCGCATGCTCAACCCGGGCATTGAAGATCCCGCGCAGATTGAAGAACTCGGCCTGCCGGTGTACGCGGCCATTCCGCTCAGCGTATCCAGTACCTTGCCCAAGCTGCGCAAGGGCAAGCATGGTACCCGCGTTATCGCCGATGGTCGCCAGCATCTGCTTGCGGTCACCTCGCCGGCAGATCCTACGGTGGAAGCGCTGCGCAGCCTGCGCACCAGCCTCCACTTCGCCATGCTGGAAGCGAAGAACAACATCCTGACCATTTCCGGCCCGCGTCCGGGCGTCGGCAAGACGTTCGTGTCCAGCAACCTCGGCGCGGTTATTGCACAGGCTGGCCAGCGCGTGTTGGTCATCGATGCGGATATGCGCAAGGGAACCCTGCACAAGCTGCTCGGTGTGAGCCACCAGAACGGTCTGTCGGATGTGCTGGGTGGAAAGTTGCCGGTCGAGGGCGCGATCCACCCGGTGCCCGGCCTGGACAACATGCACTACATGGTGCGTGGTGACATCCCGCCGAACCCGGCCGAGCTGCTGATGCACCCGCGCTTCCAGCAGATGCTGGAGACGCTGTCTGCGCAGTACGACCTGGTCATCGTGGATACGCCGCCGATCCTGGCGGTGACCGATGCGGCGCTGGTGGCCACGCATGCGGGTTCCAGCTTGCTGGTCACTCGTTTTGGCGTGAACCAGGCGAAGGAAATCCTGCTCACTCTGCAGCGCTTTGAACAGAACGGCGTGCAGATCAAGGGCGCGATCTTCAACGCGGTCGAGCGCCGTGCCACGGGCTACTACAGCTACGGGTATTACGAGTACAAGGCAGACGGCAAGGATTGATGCCGTTGTCCTGACGGCTCTGGTAGCGCCGGGCCGTGCCCGGCGGAATGCCAAGGCATGACGACCAGCGGTCGTCACTACCAAGGTCTTTGCAGGCCGGGAGTATCATTTCCCCATGTCACACCACTCTACTGACGCGTCCCCCGGGGACGCCACGCCGCGCTGGCGGCACTACTGGAAACTGATGCGCGCCGATCGCCCGATCGGCACGCTGCTGCTGCTGTGGCCCACCTGGTGGGCACTGTGGCTGGCCTCTGGCGGGGTGCCTCCGCTGTGGACGCTGTTCGTGTTTACCGCGGGCGTCTGGCTGACCCGCTCGGCCGGCTGCGTGATCAACGATTACGCCGACCGCTGGCTGGACCCGCATGTAAAGCGCACCAAGGATCGTCCCCTGGCCAGCGGCGCGGTAAGGGGCCGGCATGCATTGATGCTGTTCGCCGCGTTGATGGTGGCGGCGTTCGCCTTGGTGCTGACGATGAACTGGCTCACCGTGGCGCTGAGCTTCGTGGGCATTTTGCTGGCGGCCAGCTATCCGTACCTGAAGCGTTACACGCACCTGCCGCAGGTCTACCTGGGCATGGCGTTCGGCTGGGGGATTCCGATGGCCTTTGCGGCCGTGCAAGGTGAAGTGCCGGCGCTGGCGTGGCTGCTGTACGTGGGCAATATCGTGTGGTCCACCGCGTATGACACGTGGTACGCGATGGTGGATCGCGATGACGATCTGATAATGGGTTCGCACTCCACGGCGATCCTGTTCGGTCGATACGACCTGGTGATCCAAGGCGTGCTGTATGCCGTGTTCCTGGCGGTCATGAGCGGGGTAGGGGCATGGGCCGGGCTGGGCCTGTGGTACTTCGGCGCGGTGGCCGTGGCTGCCGTGCTGGTCGGCTATGAGTTCTGGCTGTGCCGCAACCGCGAGCGCGACCCGTGTTTCAAAGCGTTCCTGCATAACAACTGGGTGGGGGCTGTGTTGTTCGCGGGTATCGCCGTGGCCCTGCTCCGGTAGAGCCGACTTCAGTCGGCTGCTGTCAGGCGAAGCCGACTGAAGTCGGCTCTACCGAGGCGGTGAGGCGCAGGGGCAGCCGACTGAAGTCGGCTCTACCAAGGCGGTGAAGCGCAGGGGCAGCCGACTGAAGTCGGCTCTACCGGGGCGGTGAGGCGCAGGCGAAGCCGACTGAAGTCGGCTCTACCTGGGCGATTGAAGGGGTGGTGAGACCGGCACGGTCATGCACCATGGGACCGGGATCGGTAGCGCCGAGCCACTCGGCGAGCGCAGCGGCAAGCGCATGACCGCCAGCGCCGTCGCCCCCCGGCACCGCCCGATGAACAGGCCAAACAACTGCCCGGAATGACCACATGCAAACACCGTCTGAATCCTTAAGGTGCTTGTGCCACTAGGCCTGGGTGGCCTCCGGGTGGGCCGTGTGATGCCGTCCTCCACACGTTCCCACGCGTGGTTAACCAATGCTTGCCGAGGATGGCCATGACCGCGGCATTCCGCATGCGGCTTGGGAGCACTGTCATGGCAAACCAGCAGAATCAGCAGAACCCGCAGCAGGGTCAGCAGAACCAGCAGGATCAGCAGGGCCAGCAGCGCGGCGGCCGCGACCAGCAGCAGCAACAGCAGCAGGAACAGCAGCAGCGCAACCAGAACCAGCAGCAGGGCGGCAACGAAGAAGAAGAATGAGTTGTCGCACTGCACTGAAGAGACAAAGCCCCGCGATCGCGGGGCTTTGTTTTTAGGGAGTCTGTTTTCAGCGCATCTACAGTGAAACGCAGCGCCATCGCTGCTGTGCGTCAGCAACCTGTCCGCCGCGTTGCGGTGCCTCGATGACAAGCTCGATACCCACCGCATTGGGCAGGTCGCGTTGCTCGGGAAACCAAGGCCGGGTGGCCTCCACCACGATGAGCAGCCCCTCGTCATCGCCCATCGGGGCGAACGCATCTGAAGGCTCCGACAGCGGCGTAAGACCGAAGGTATCCGCCAACCGGCGCTGCGTGCCGGGCACATCGTCAACGGGCAGGCCGACTTCGCTCAGGCAGGTGATCTCGCTGCCATGGAAAGGACCCGTGCGCGAGGAGAGCGGCAAGCGCTTGCGCCCGATCAGCTCCAGAATCAGGCCGTCCGGTCCGGTGAAATACACCGACTGCGATTTCCAGTTGCTCTCCAGCGCGAAGTACTCCTTGCCGTCCGGCGAGCGCTGCAACGGCGCGCGCTCGCGCAGCCATGCCATGGCTTCGACGAAACGGTTGTCCGGCACATTGAAGGCCAGGTGCACGCCGCCCGTCGGTCGGTCATCGGCAGGCACCGGTCGGATCGTGCTCCAACCGATCACGGTGGCGCCGCCATCCACGTCCATCTGCAGCACGTCGGCGAAGTAGGCGGCCAACGCGGCCGGGTCGGAGGCCGGGAGGATGAGGTCACGTATACGCATGGCTCTACTGTACCGAACCGGGTACAGAGCGGCACAACTGTGATGCACGTCTCAAAAAATTGACGACGGCCGTCACGGATTGTTAGCATTGCGTTGTTCGGTAGACCAGTGGATGGTTGTGCAGCAGCAGGGAGTCTGGCTTTTCGCACCGATGCGGGCGTCAACACCCAGCTTGCCTTTTCATCCGTCCCTGGCCTGCGCCGAGCAGCCGTGACCCGTCGGGTCGCGTAAGGGGGCTCTTTGTATGTGGCAGTCGATAACGTCGCGTGGAAACGCGTGCGGCGCTTTGCTTCGCCTTGAGTTTGTTGCGCAGGTTCCTACGGGCCTGTCGATGTCCCCTGCGCGCGTGGTTCTGCCCACGCGCTGCGCTGCTGCTTGCCGTCAGGCACCGGACGCCCTCGCCAACCGGCGTAACCGCGGACCCAACCTGCCCCGTGCAGGCGCGGCCGCTCTTCCAAGCGGCCCTTCGCAGCATGCCGTCGACATCGTGAACTTCGTGGAGAACTCTCAGTGAACAAGATTTATCGCAAGGTCTGGAACAAAGCCCTGGGTCGTATCGTGGTCGCATCGGAGCTGGCGAGCAGCGATGGCGGCGGCACCACCGTCGGCGCAGTAGGCACCTCGCGCGGCACCGCGCACGCCAGTCTGGTGGCCGCCGTCGCGTTGGCGTTGGCGTCCATGGGCGCGCATGCGCAGGACCAGAATGTTGATGTCGGCCCGACCGGCAGCGTGACCGCTGGCCAGACCGTGCTGGACAACGATGGCATCCGCATCGGCAACACCGTGGCCATCGGCGCCAACGCGGTCACCGTCAGCAACGGCGCAGACAGTGCATCGCTGTCGGCGCAGGGCCTCGACGTGGGCTCGGTGCTGGTACGCGGCACTGCCGTAACCGTGGGCACCACCCGTCTGGATACCACCGGCCTGACTGCTACCAGCGGCGCCACCACCACCGTGGTCAACGGCACCCGCCTGGGCGTAAGCAACGGCGCGGCAAGCAGCAACCTCACCACGACCGGCCTGGCCGTCACCAATGGTGCGGCGACCACGAATGTCACCGCCACCGGCCTGCGCATCACCAACGGCCCCAGCGTGACCACCACCGGCATCAATGCCGGCGGCCTGAAGGTCACCGGCGTGGCCGATGGCAGCATCGCCGCCAACAGCAAGGAAGCGGTCAACGGCGGCCAGATCTATACGCTGCGCGACGAGCTGTACACCGTCGGCGCCGGCGTGAAGTACTTCCATGCCAATTCGACCGCACCGGATTCCATCGCCAACGGCGGACAGTCCGTTGCGATCGGCCCGAACAGCGTCTCCGATGGCTTCCATAGCATCGCCGCCGGTGACGGCGCCACGACCGCGCTCAATGGGGAAGCCGCCATCGCCGTGGGTCGTCTGGCGACCACCGCCGCTGCACGCTCGATCGCCTTGGGTGACCGCGCCAACGCCGGCAACCTGAACGTGCAGGACACCATCGCCATCGGTACCACCGCTGCGGTGACCGGTGATTTCAGCCTGAAGGGCATTGCCATCGGCCATGCCGCCACTGTGTCTGCCGTCGATGGCGTGGCCTTGGGCGCAGGCACCACCGCGTCCGGCGATGGCGCTGCCGCAGTGGGCGCCAACTCGGTTGCAGGCGGCGCTGAAAGCGTGGCCGTCGGCCGGGCAACGGCAACCGGCGCACGTTCGCTGGCAGCCGGCAGTGGCGCCACCGTGGCGACCGCGGACAGCATCGCGTTGGGTACCGGCGCGGGCGTCGGCACGGCCGGCAACGCCGCCGGCGACCGCACCTCGCACATCGCCATCGGCACCGGTGCAGGCACCGGCGTGATCGGCAACCAGACCACCGCCATCGGCTTCCAGGCCGGCACCGGCGTGGAAGGTGACCAGAACATCGCCATCGGTACGCAGGCCGGCAATGCGGCGGAAGGTGACTACAACGTGGCGCTGGGTTACCAGGCCAACAGCAGCGCGAGTGAGCGCGACCGCACCGTCGCCATCGGCGGCCTGTCCACCGCTGCGACGGACGCCACCTCGCTCGGTTATGGCGCCAAGGCTGAAGGCGTGGCCTCGGTGTCGATCGGCTCGCAGAGCCGTGCCAGCGAATCCGGCGTCGCCCTGGGCCGCAACGCCCGCGCCGACAAGGAAACCGTCGCACTGGGCTTCAACTCGGCCGCGCTGGAATCCGACGCGCTGGGTTCGGCCTACCTGACCGGTGACGTCGCGCCGAGCTCGGTCGTTTCCGTCGGTAACACGGTGGCCGGCCAGACCCGCCGCATCGTCAATGTCGCCGCCGGTGCCAATGCAACCGACGCCGTCAACGTCAAGCAGCTGCAGTCCGCGCAGACGTCCGTGGCCAACCTGATCGGCGGCGACGTCTCGCTCAATTCGAACGGCTCGTTCTCGCCCATCAAGGTGGGCAACAACACCTACAACACGGTGACCGAAGCGCTCAGCGCCGTCAGCAGTGGCGCCACCACGGCGTTGCCGCCGGAAGCGGTGACCCGCGTCAACGGCCGCATCAACAACATCGCCGCCGGCCAGGTGGCCAGCGATGCGGTGAACGTGCAGCAGCTCAACGAAACGGTTGAAGCGAACAGCAGCAAGTACGTCAGCGTGCGCTCCACCGCCGTCGGCAACCGCAGCAACGACGGCGCGATTGGCGAGAATGCCGTGGCCATCGGCGCACTGACCGATTCTGCCGGTGACGGTGCAACGGCTGCCGGCTACCAGGCACATGCCATCGGTGCCGGTTCGGTCGCAATGGGTCGCAACGTGTCGGCCGAAGGCGCTTCGTCTTCGGTGATCGGTGACAACAGCTATGCCAAGGACGAAGGCGGCGTGGCGATCGGGCGCGGCGCCCGCAGCACCGGCGTGAACTCGGTGGTGATGGGTACCCGCGCGCAGGCGGATCCGAAGGCCGGTTCGACGGTCAACGATGCCATCGTGATCGGTACCGACGCCGAAGTGACTGCCAATGACGGCGTGGCCATCGGCCATAGCGCGCTGGCGTCGGCGGTGCGCGGCGTTGCACAGGGCTTCGAGGCGCAGGCCACCGGCGTGGACTCCATCGCACAGGGCAGCAACGCGCTGGCCTCCGGCGTGAGCGCGCAGGCCAGCGGCACCCAGTCCGTGGCCAGCGGCCAGAACGCGCAGGCACGCGGTACCACCGCGCAAGCCAGCGGCACCGATGCCATCGCCAACGGCACCAACTCCCGCGGTTATGCCTCCAACGCGGTGGCCATCGGTACCGGCGCAGTGGCAGGTATCGCCAGCCCGCGTCCGGAAGACCTGATCAACAACACCAACGCCACCGCGATCGGCAACGGGGCACTGGCCAACCAGCGCAACACCACGGCCATGGGTCCGTCTGCCAGTGCGACCGCACGCTCGGCCATGGCACTGGGCGACAGCGCCAGCGCTACGGCAGTGCAGTCCTCTGCAGTGGGCACCCGCGCCGCAGCCAGCGGCACTTCGGCCTTCGCCGCAGGCACCGATGCGGACGCCAGCGGTACCTCGGCCATCGCCGTCGGTACCACCTCGGTAGCCTCTGGTGCAGACAGCGTGGCGGTCGGTTCGACCAGCCAGGCCACCGGCAACCGTGCCTTCGCGGGCGGCTTCGATGCACAGGCCACCGGCGCTGATGCGTATGCCCTGGGCCGCGGCAGCCGCGCCAGTGGCATCGACTCCATCGCCTTCGGTCGTGACGCGCAGGCGTCCTTCAACGATTCGGTGGCACTGGGTCATAACTCGGTGACCGCCGCCGCGGTAGGCACCCCGAATGCCACGGTCGACAATGTCACCTACAGCTACGCTGGTACCCAGCCGGGCAGCACGGTGAGCGTAGGCACCGACACCATCAAGCGCACCCTCACCAACGTAGCTGCCGGCCGCGTGAGCGGTACCAGCACCGATGCGATCAACGGCAGCCAGCTGTTCGGCACCAACCAGGCCGTGACCGCACTGGGCAACAACCTGGACAGCGCGGGCACCAGCATTGCCTCGGGCCTGGGTGGCAACTCGTTCTACAACGCCGGTACCCATCAGGTGGTAACCCGCCTGCAGCTGGGCAACACGACCTACACCAACGCGCAGGACGCGCTGACCCGCGCTGCCAGCGGCATCAACCTGACGGCCCAGGGCGCCAACAGCACCAACGTCGGCCCGACCAGCCCCGTCGGCGCCACGATGGATCTGCGTTCGGTCAACAGCAACATCGGCGTCAGCAAGGCCGCCAACACCAACACCGTCGAGTTCGCCCTGGCCAACAACCTTGACCTGGGCACCAACGGCAGCGTGAAGACCGGCAACACCCTGGTCGACAACGCCGGCGTGGCCGTGACCAACGGTGTCGAAAGCACGCGCATCACCGCCGGTAACGTGGCCGTGGGCAGTGGCGCCAATGTCACCAACGTGGGCCCGACCAGCGTGACCGTCGGCGGCGCCAACCCGCTGGTGGTCAACGGCGGAACCGGTACCGTCAACGGCCTGGCCAACACGTCGTTCAACCCGGACAGCTTCACCAGCGGCCAAGCGGCCAGCGAAGACCAGCTGAAGCAGGTCAACGATGCAGCCACCGCCGGTTGGAACGTGACCGACGTCAACGGCAACGCCGCCAACATCGGCCCCAATGGCCAGGTCGCCTTCATCGGCGATGACAACCTGACCGTCGCACAGACCGGCGCGCAGGACGCCGGCGTGGTGGGCGTCGCCCTGAAGAAGCAGATCGATCTGGGCACCGCCGGCAGCGTCACCACCGGCAACACGCAGGTGAGCAACAACGGTGTGGTGGTGGATGACGGTGTCTCGTCTTCGTCCATCGGCGCGGGCAACATCGCAGTGAGCGATGTGAACGGCACCACCGCCATCGGCGGCAACAGCATCACCGTCGGCGGGACCAGCCCGGTCGTGATCAACGGCAGCACCGGCACGGTCAATGGCCTGACCAACAAGAGCTTCGACCCGACCAGCTTCACCAGCGGCCAAGCCGCCAGCGAAGACCAGCTGGCCTCGGTCAGCCAGACGGTGAGTGCGGGCTGGAACATCAGTGCCGATGGCCAGAACGCCTCCAAGGTGTCGGCCACCAGCCCGACCGGCAGCGACGTCGACCTGCGCAGTGCCGATGGCAACCTGGTGGTGAGCAAGGCCGCCAACAGCAACGACGTCGAGTTCGCGTTGGCCAAGGACATCGACCTGGGCGCAACCGGCAGCGTCACCACCGGCAACACCGTGGTCGACAATGCGGGCGTGGCTGTGAATGACGGTACCTCCCTCACCACGGTGACTGCAGGCAACGTAGGCGTCAGCGATGGCACCTACAGCACCGCCATCGGGGCGACCCAGGTCAGCGTCGGCGGCCTCAATCCGCTGCTGATCAACGGCGCCACCGGCACCATCGGCGGCCTGACCAACACCACCTTCGACCCGGCCAACTTCACCAGCGGCCAGGCCGCCAGCGAAGACCAGTTGAAGCAGGTCAGCGACGTGGCATCGGCGGGTTGGAATGTTACCGATGCCAACGGCAACCAGGCCAACATCGGTCCGAACGGCGTGGTCACCTTCACCGGTGACAGCAATCTGGACGTGGCACAGAGCGGCGCGCAGGATGCCGGCGTGGTGGGCATCACGCTGAAGAAGAACCTGGACCTGGGCACCACCGGCAGCGTGGCCGCGGGCAACACCACCGTGAACACTGCGGGTGTGACCGTGGATGACGGCACCGCCTCCACCCAGGTCGCCACGACCGGCCTGACGACCACCGACGGTACGTCGTCGACGGTAGTGACTGCAGGCCAAGTGGGCGTCAGCGATGGCACCAATGCTACCGCCATCGGAGCGACCCAGATCAGCGTCGGCGGCCTGAACCCGCTGCTGATCAACGGCGCCACCGGTACCATCGGCGGCCTGACCAACACCACCTTCGATCCGAACAGCTTCACCAGCGGCCAGGCCGCCAGCGAAGACCAGTTGAAGCAGGTCAGCGACGTGGCGTCGGCGGGCTGGAACATCAGCGCGGAAGGTGCCAACAGCAGCAACGTCGGCCCGAACAGTGTCACCGGCAGCAGCGTCGACCTGCGTTCGGCAGACGGCAACGTGGTGGTGACCAAGGCCGCCAACAGCAACGACGTCGAGTTCGCGTTGGCCAAGGACATCGACCTGGGCGCGACCGGTAGCGTCACCACCGGCAACACCGTGGTCGACAACGCGGGCGTTGCGGTGAATGACGGTACCTCCACCACCACCGTGACCGCCGGCAACGTCGCCATCAGCGACGGCACGTACAGCACCGCCGTGGGTGCGACCAGCATCAACGTCGGCGGCGCCAACCCGCTGCTGATCAATGGCGCCACCGGCACCATCGGTGGCCTGACCAACACCAGCTTCGACCCGAACAACTTCACCAGCGGCCAGGCGGCCAGCGAAGACCAGCTGAAGCAGGTCAGTGACGTGGCAAGCGCGGGCTGGAATGTCACCGCCGAAGGTGCCAACGGCAGCAACGTGGCCGTGGGCAGTGCCACCGGCAACAACGTGGACCTGCGCTCCAGCGACGGCAACATCGTGGTGTCCAAGTCGGCGACCAGCAACGACGTCGAGTTCGCGTTGGCCGATGACCTGGCGGTGGCCGGCAGCGTGACCGTTGGCAACACCCGGATCGACACCACCGGCCTGACCATCGTCGGCGGCCCGAGCATCACCAGCGCGGGCATCGATGCGGGCAGCACGCGCATCACCAACGTGGCGACCGGCGTGGACGGCAGCGATGCGGTCAACGTGGACCAGCTGGACGACACCATCGAAGCACGTCGCACCCGCTACTACAGCGTCAACTCCACCGGCGGTGGCAACGAAGCCAATGACGGCGCGACCGGCGCGGATGCGATTGCATCGGGCCGCGATGCCGAAGCAGACGGTGATCAGGCCGTGGCGATGGGTCTGGGCGCTCAGGCAGCGGGCAACGGCAGCGTTGCACTGGGTGCCGGTGCACGGGCGCAGGCAGTGAACAGCCTGGCCTTCGGCAACGGTGCCGTGGCCAGCCATGGCAACAGCATCGCGATGGGCGCCGGTTCGGCCACCACGGTGGGCGCGCAGACGAACTATCAGGGTGCCTACGTGGGCAACTCCAGCTCCACCGGCGAAATGAACCTGGGCGGTCGCCAGGTGACCGGTGTGGCGGCGGGCTCGGCCGCGACCGATGCGGTCAACGTCAGCCAGCTTACTGCCGGCGTAGCCAGCGCGGTGTCTGATTCCAACCAGTACACAGATACGCAGATCAGCACGGTCAACACCCGCATCGACGGCATCGACAACCGCGTGACCAACGTGGAAGGCGACATCATCGACATCCGCGGTGACATCACCGACATCCGCAACGACGTGGTGGATATCCAGGGCGACATCACCAACCTGGATGGCCGCGTGAACACGATGGAGCGTGACCTCAACAACGCCAACATGGTCGCCGGCAACACGGCCGCCAAGGTAGCCAACATGGAGTACGGTGCCGACGGCATGTTCCAGGTCAGCCAGGATGGCGATCTGAACAAGCCGCAGGTCACCGGCCAGAATGCGGTGGGCGGCGGCAAGGGCGCAGTGGCATCGGGCAACAACAGCACCGCGCTGGGCAACCAGGCCGTGGCCAGCGGCGCCAACAGCACCGCCATCGGCCAGGGCGCGGTCGCCAGCCACGACAACAGCGTGGCACTGGGCCAGGGCTCGAAGACCACGGTGGGCGCACAGACCGGCTACAACGCCGCGTACGTGGGCACCAGCAGCTCCACGGGTGAGGTCAACATCGGTGGCCGCACGATGACCGGCGTTGCGGCCGGCATCGCAGGCACCGACGCGACCAACGTCAACCAGCTCACCGCTGGCGTCAACCAGGCCATCACCTCGGCCAACCAGTACACCGATAACCGCATCGGCAAGGTGGAAGACGACCTGTGGCAGCTGGACCGTGGCTACCGCAGTGCAACGGCTGCGGCGATGGCGATGGCCGGCCTGCCGCAGGCGTACATGCCGGGCAAGAGCATGTTGTCGATGGCCTTCGGTGGCTACCAGAGCGAGTACGGCATGGCGCTGGGCCTGTCCGGCATCACCGACAACGGTCGCTGGGTCTACAAGGCGCAGGCCAGCGGCAACACCATGCGCGACTGGGGCTTCTCGGTCGGCGCTGGCCTGCAGTGGTGATGTCGTCCTGATGCCGCAGCGGAGCCGGCCACGCGCCGGCTCCGCTGCAGCCATGCAACCCCATTCGAATTCGAAGGAAACGTCTTGATGAACGTAGCAAAGAGCTTCAAAGCCGCCGCACTGGCCGCGCTGGTCCTGGCCCTGGCCGCCTGCAGTACCCATGCCGCGAAGGAAACCAGTGGCGACGTGGTGTTCCCGGACCCGGATCGCATCGTGCTGAAGGAAGGCACCTTCCCGAACGTGGCCAACCTGCGCAGCGTGGGCCCCGGCGTGACCAAAGAGCAGCTGTACCACCTGCTGGGCCGCCCGCACTTCAGCGAAGGCTTCGCGCCGAAGGCCTGGAACTACCTGTTCCACTTCCGCACCCCGGACGGCATCGTGACCTGCCAGTACCAGGTGAAGTTCGACGATGAGAAGCGCGGCCAGTCGTTCCATTGGGCCCCGGCCTCGTGCGCCGACATGCTGAAGGCGCCGGCACCGCCTGTTGCCCCGGTGGCGGGCGCGCCGGATGTGGCGCGTTTCTCGCTGTCAGCGGATGCCCTGTTCGCCTTCGGCCGTTCCGGCGTGGCGGACATCAAGCCCAACGGCCGTGACGAACTGGCGCGCATCGCCGCACAGATCAGCAACGCGCAGGACAGCCAGGTCACCGTGGTCGGTCATACCGACCGCATCGGCAGCGAAGACAGCAACCAGCGCCTGTCGCAGGCCCGCGCGGACACCGTGCGTCGCCTGCTGGCCGACCACGGCGTAGCCGCCGGCAGCATCCGCGCCGAAGGCCGCGGCGAAGCCGAACCGGTCACCCGCAACTGCGCCGACAGCCTGGCCCGTAGCGCCCTGGTGAACTGCCTTGCACCGGACCGCCGCGTCGAAATCACCGTCAGCGGCCAGAAGTAAGTACCCACAGCGGGCGACGTCCAACGTCGCCCGCTGATTCAAATCGAGCGACACCGGGAGTGACGGCCGCTGGCCGTCAGTCTTCGCTCTGGTAGTGACGGCCGCCGGCCGTCAGCTCTGGCTCCCTCAGATCCCGCTCTTCGCAAATTCCGCATTCAACGCATGCGTCATCCGGGCGATCTCCGGCGTCAGGCACGTATTGAACTGCGCCGGATCTTTGCACCGCGATGCCACTTCCGTCGAACGTTGCTTCAACCCGAACGTCCCCAGGATCCCGCGCGCACGGACAAAACACGCCGCGCCCGGCGATCCCTGCTGCAACTCGCCATGACGCGCGGTGCAGTGGGTAATGGCAGCAGCCAGCGCCGCCGCATTGACCGCATACAACGCACCCTCGCTGGTATCAGCGGCATGCGCCTTCATCGGGGCTGCCACGGAAAGGCCAACCAGCATCAACGTCCAGATCGATTTCACTTCAAGGCTCCAGCACGGCCAAGCGGCCTGTGTGCCGCACGCGTCATTCTATCGCACGCCCGTCAGCCACCTGCCATCCCTCGATCTCTGTAGCGCCGAGCCACGCTCGGCGGAATGCCTCATCACCCGCACCCCCAACCGCCCCCTACACACCACCCCCACGATCCAACTGCCGATACCCGATCGCCTCCGCCAGATGCTCCGTCCCGATGTCCTCACACCCGGCAAGGTCCGCAATCGTCCGCGCCACGCGCAGAATCCGATGCATCGCACGCGCCGACAGCTGCAACCGCTCGATCGCCTGCTCCAACAGCCCCTGATCCGCCTCCACCAGCGACGCACACGCCCGCAGCGCCTTGCTGTCCAGATGCGCATTGAGCGCCCCGCGCGCCAACTGCCGCTCGCGCGCTGCAATCACACGCGCCCGCACATCCGCACTGCATTCGCCCGCAGGCGCACCTTCCCGTAGCTCTTCCGGCGACAGCCGCATCACCGTGACATGCAGATCAATGCGATCCAGCAGCGGCCCAGACACCCGGCCGCGATAACGCTGGATACGCTCGCTGGTACACAGACACCGATTGCTGCGATCACCCGCCCAGCCGCAAGGGCAGGGGTTCATCGCCGTCACCAGTTGGAACCGTGCAGGAAACACCGCGCTGCGTGCCGCCCGGCTGATACGGATATGGCCCGACTCCAACGGCTCACGCAGGATCTCCAACGCACTGCGTGACCATTCGGGAAGCTCATCCAAGAACAACACGCCATTGTGCGCAAGCGAGATTTCCCCGGGATGTGGCGGATTGCCGCCGCCCGCCAGCGCCGCCGCACTCGCACTATGGTGCGGCGCACGGAACGCCCGCTGCCGCCATCGTCGTGGGTCCAATCCACTGCCGCTGATCGACGCCACTGCAGCCGTCTGCAGCGCCTCGGCCTGGCTGGCCTCCGGCAGGATGCCGGGCAGTCGCGACGCCAGCAGCGTCTTGCCGCAACCCGGGCTGCCGATCAGCAGCAGGTGATGCCCGCCCGCCGCAGCCACTTCCAAAGCGCGCCGCGCATGCGCCTGACCCCGTACGTCGGTCAGGTCCAGCGGCGGATCGGCTTCGATGCTCTCCCTTTCGGCTCGCGGCAACCGCGCCGGGTTATCCACGGAGGCACAGACTTCCAACAGCGTGCGGGCCACGCGCACATCCGCATGTTCCGCCAGCGCGGCCTCGGCGGCATTGGCGGGTGGCACGAACAACGTGCGGCCGGCCTCAGCGGCAGCGATGGCGGCGGGCAACACGCCGTCTACCGGGCGTAGCTCGCCGGTAAGCGCCAGTTCGGCCACGTACTCATGACGGACCACCTGCTGCGGATCCAACTGGCCGCTGGCAGCGAGGATGCCCATCGCGATGGCCAGATCGAAGCGGCCGCCTTCTTTGGGCAGATCGGCCGGCCCGAGGTTGATGGTGATGCGTCGTTGCGGGTAGTCGAAGCGTGCACAGAGCAGGGCGGCGCGGACGCGTTCGCGTGACTCGCGCACGGTGGTTTCCGGCAGGCCGACGATCTGTGTGACGGGCAATCCGCCGGACAGGTGCACCTCCACACGAACCAGCGGCGCATCGGCACCGGAGCGGGCGCGGCTGTGTACCAGCGCGAGGCTCATGGGAGGGTCCCTTGGGGTGGTGTGACCAGTGTGGGCTGGGATCGTGTGGGGGATCAGTCGGAGATCAATCACTGCGAAGGTAGGCCGACAACCCTCTAAAGATTGAGGGCGAAGTTATTCGAATTCCGGCGTCCACACCGCACTTTCGGTAGCGCCGAGCCACGCTCGGCGGAATGCCTGATCGCGCGCCAATCCCACCGCCCCCTAGATGCCTACCAAGCGCCCCACGGTCCAACTGCCGATACCCGATCGCCTCCGCCAGATGCTCCGTCCCGATGTCCTCACACCCGGCAATATCCGCAATCGTCCGCGTCACCCGTAGAATCCGATGCATCGCACGCGCCGATAGCTGCAACCGCTTGATCGCCTGGTCCAGCAACCCCTGATCCGCCTCCACGAGCGAAGCACACGCACGCAGCGCCTTGCTGTCCAGATGCGCATTGAGCGCACCACTCGCCAACTGCCGCACGCGCGCTGCAATCACACGCGCCCGCACATCCGCACTGCATTCGCCCGCAGGTGCACCTTCCCGTAGCTCTTCCGGCGACAGCCGCATCACCGTGACATGCAGGTCAATGCGATCCAGCAGCGGGCCAGACACACGACCGCGATAACGCTGGATACGCTCGCTGGTACATAGACACCGATTGCTGCGATCACCCGCCCAGCCGCAAGGGCAGGGGTTCATCGCCGTCACCAGTTGGAACCGCGCAGGGAACACCGCGCTGCGTGCCGCCCGGCTGATAAGGATATGGCCAGACTCCAATGGCTCACGCAGGATCTCCAACGCACTGCGTGACCACTCGGGAACTTAGGACTTGTCAACCCAAGGTTGTCAGATAGAGCCGCGTAACGCTTCATCTCCAAGGTCTCTACCCATCCATGAGCGTGTAGGCGCCTATCCTCACTGACCCCCATCGGGAAATCAGCGGTCGAATTGCCTGACAAGTCGACACATTGTCAAATCGAGGTGGGCGCTCGCAAGGGAGCTGGCGCCCGTCATTTCAAATACTGGTCGGGAGATAGGCGGCTCATGGCCCCACCGGAAATGGCCTAGTGGAAAGGACCATTGAATTTGGATAATCTTCGTAAGGGCGCATGGAGCGCCCTCACACCCTTGCCTCGAGGCATTAGCGAGTGTGGTAGCGCCGTAAGACTTCCAGGGGGGGAGATGTCTGAGACTGCGAATATCGCCAAGATGGCCGAAAAGGTGTCGGGCGACATCTTTGAAATATTCGGCTGGGAGAGAGTCCTCCCCAGCGATCAGAACTGGGACTGCGTATCTGAAGAGCATGAGAAGAAGACGCATCCGAGCGATGTTGTTTTTCGGTACAAGCATCCCTATCTGGACTCGACCATATATTTCACTACGGACCTCAAGAGTTTCGCGAAGGGGTCGGTAACCAAGCAACAGGTGAGAAAGGCAGTCGCCTCTTTGGGCATGTCTGCCGCTTGTGCGGCCGTCAGTGACGCTTGGCAAACGCTGTATTTGGCATCTGACACGAAGTGGGATGTGCGTGGGTTGCTCTTTGTCTACAACCACGACGGGGAGTACTCGGGCAACTTTGATGAGTTGCTAGCAGATGCGAACTCAGCAAAAACGGGTCTTTCTTCCTCAACCGTCCTCCACGTTGTTGATCCGGAAAGGGTTGCATACCTTGTCACTGTGGCAAATGACATCGTAGCTCTAAAGGGAAAGAAGAAGCTTCCGGTGGATGAATCAAGGTTCTGGTTCTTTTACCCAGACTTGATCGGCGAGCCATCTCGGCAGCCACGAGCTAAATCTGCGACGATCGAGTCTCTTTGTGGCCCTCTCATCGTGTGCGAGTACATCCTTGACCAGTCTGTTGGCCCAGCTGCGACAGGCGCTTTGGTCTACTACTCCAGGAAAGGAGAGCATATCGATGAGTTCAAGTACATCCTGGACTACCTGTTTCGCTATCAGTTGCTAAGCAATTGCGATCAGATCGTTCTCCGTATGGCTCGTGCCGTTGCAGAAGCCCCCGCTCTATTCAAAAAAGCGGTGGATGCTTACGTGTCGGACTTCAATGACCTTCAAGAGGTGCGAGAGCGTCTGGGTCGAGTGAAGTTGGAGACAATTACAAATGTTGTGACGGTCTTTAGTCAGGTCGAAATTGGAATGGGTGAGCGTTGATGGCTATGTATTTTGCTGATAACAAGGACGTTCGCGACCTACTCGAGACATCCAAGCAAAAGCTAACGCTGGACGTGTTGCGGGCATTCCTTCTGCGCCGAGGAATGATCGTCTCCGATGACGCCACGAAGGCAGACCTCTTTGACCAGATCTCAATGTGGACGTTGGATCTCGAAGATCTAAACTGGCTGCTTGATAGAACAGCGCGGGCGGATAGGGCCGAGCGGTACACATCCGCCACAGTTGTGGGTAAGTTCTCTGCCGAAGAAGTTCGTAAAGCCTTGGAAAAATTGAAAAAGGGAGAGATCGGGCCCTTATTCGATTCGATCACTGTCACGAAGTCTGCGGGAGGGCCATTTTTGGCGTCTGCAACCTATTCAGAGCTCGATCCGGCGAAAACGCGACTAAGACAAAAACGTACTCGAGATGGTTCGATTAGGTTGGAGATAGGGCCACAGGGCGTTAGCGTGCGTCATGAAGCGAATGAAAAGATGTCAGCCGCTGTAGATGAGCTAATAAAAGCTATGGCCGCCGAGAAGGAAGAAGCAGTAGCGGCGCGCAAGATCGAGCTCTCTCATCTGCCCAGCGCCGAGAGCAGGACGGCTTTCTTCCTTACCCTCATAGGTGGGGTTAAAGGAATGAAGCTTTCGGACGTTAGCAAGGTGCAGGTGGAGCGCTCAGAACACTTCGGCCTGGACTCAAAAGACGTCGACACATCGCTCGATAGCGAAGAAGAAGGCGATGAAGACGGTGACGGCTCTGACGCCGAGAACGACCAGGAAGATCTGAATGAAGCAGACCTCGACCTCGTAGGCAATCAAGTTCGAGGCGCAATCCTTCGAGGAGTCTCACTATTGACTAGCCCCGAGTTTCAGATGATGAAGAAGCACTTCTTCCTCTATGGTATGGAGTGGACAGGTGAGGAAGAATTTGAGAAGGGTAAGATCGTTCAGTTTGAAGCGGCATTTGAGAACCCGCAAGCTTGCATAGGCTTTCGATACAAAGTCAAAGGGGTCATTGATCGGAAGAAGTCTGGAGATGGAGAGGAGTTCGTTAAAACGTCAAGGCCATGCACGGATATTGAGAATTCCCACTACATGAGGCTTTTGGAGGACGCATCAGTAAGTGCCCTTGAAGCGGTGGACCCAGGCTTCTCTGGGCCGCCATCAGACTCGAGTGGCGGCGACTCAGAGAGTGCCATCGCGGCACCGTCTTCAAGTTCCATCGTCGATGAACAATCTACTCCAAGCGACTCGGCCGGATCAGGCATTGAGGGACAACAGCATGGCTAGTCGATATCGTTTCTATCAGTGGTCGGTTTCTGCCAAGCAGTTTGCGCTGCTGAGAAAACGCCTGGAAGAGTCCGAGTTCAATGATGAGGTCAGTCATGGAGTGCGGTTAACCAAGGCGGGTAGATCTTTCATTGAGGGGCGATACTTTCAAAAGTTCTCCTATGATGAGCAGGAGCTGCTGCCGGGCGGTGCCACCTCTACGGTAGAGAGAGTGGGGTTCGTCATCACGAATTTTATCTTGCGGCCTACGCGGTGCGGCTTGGTAATCGCCAGTCCTCCGCGATCTGTGAGCAGCTTCATGATGTTCATATCAACTCTGCTCGACCACAATGTGACAGTTCAATCGCCTCGACTTGACCTAATACGTGTCAAGCGCTTGGTGCAGTCGATACTTGGCACTTGCACGGTTACTTCGGTCAGAATCGCCGGAGCCCAGCTCGCCGAGAATGTCGTTGCGGACATCGCGATAACGGATCAGCAGGATGCACTTGAGAGAGCCTTGAAGCTCTATCCCCAGCACCGCCGCTGTATAGGCAAGATCGACATCGTGCACACCGATGCTCATAGCGGGAAGTGGCGCCTAAGTTTGGTGCGCAACGGTTCCATTAGTACGACGTTGCCACGGACTGCGATTGATATGCTCTGGAGCGTTATGGAGGAGGCTCTGGAAGAGTAGTGACATCTGCAGGTGGAGAGAGATTCGTATCTCTCGCTCAGTGCTCGCGCTTCACGTCGGTACTAGCGCGCCCCATCGTGGTCTCCTCGGACGGATCGCATCAAAGTATAAGCCAAGCGGTCGCATCTGACCTACTCGAAGCCTTGGGGCACTTCTATGTTGATCTGCTATTTCGATGAGGTGAAGCCCAATCCTGACGGCCAGCCGTACTATTGGCTCGGTGGCTTGGCCATGCGCGATTCAATTCTGCAGGAGGTGGAGTCCGACCTGTCCGCCCTTGGGTACGAGTGCTTTGGAACCTACGATCTTCTTCCATCAACTGAGTTCCATGCAACTGACATCTGTTCGGGAAATAGGAACTTTAGGCGGTGGATTCGCCCAGATCGGCGCCTAGAAGTGCTTAAGAGGCTGGCACAGGTTATAGCGAGGCCAGACAGTATCTTTAGGGTGGTCGTGCGAATGGACGTGGCGCGAATAGCCAGAGGCGTGGACTATGAGGCGATGGCATTTATGTTTCTCGTGGAAAAGGTGAACCAGCTCTGCAGAGGACGGCAAGAGCTTGCGCTAATGATTGGCGACTTTGAGCATGGTGGAGTTGTCGAACGCTCGGTCAGGAGCCTTGCGCAGTATCGGCAGAATGGAACGCTCTACGCCTACGGCCAAGACATAGATCGCGTGATAGACACGGTTCATTTCGCGCACTCACATCACTCTAGGCTGCTTCAGCTCGCGGACGTATACATGTGGTTCAAGCAACTAGCTGATAGAAGTGACGAGGCACGGGGCATTAAGGTCGAGCTGCTTCGCTACCTGCGCGAGGACCTGGGGATCATGTGGCCTACGAAGTACAAGCTATGGCCGGGGGGCGAGGAATAGGGCGTAGTCTACTTCGCCCATTGAATAGCTATCGCGATCCGGGGAGCGGAAGTCCCCAGTCCAAGCGAACGGCCAGTGAGCTCGGACAGATTCAACCGCCTGGGTGATGCCAGCCTGCTTCAAACATCAGCTTCGTAGGACTAGAGGCTAGGAGGCCTGCATACTGCATTGGATATGAAAACTCCATCAAACTCACTGAATCCAGCGACGACAAGAACTTCTGACATCACCACAATGATTAATTTTGACCCACCAGAGCTTCAGGCGGCTTTGCAAGATGCAATCGTTAGACTGGGCTCTGCATTCGGAGTCGAGTGGCAGGGAGTCGAGCTAGATTCCGAGCTTGATGTCGACTTGGATGAAGAAGTTACGTTTGCTTCGGGGACGTCTCTAACCCTCAGTTTTCCGCGATCGGAGGTTGATGCCGAACTCACGATTCGTGACCTGATAGAGCTGTCGCTTGAGGTGACCGACCCGGCATCCACATGCGATGGTCTGACCTATCACTCCAAGTTTCGAACCGTAGTCAGGATGAAGTCTTGGGACCTGAGGTCAGACGGATTTGTCAGCAGGATCGGCTCGCCGGAGAATGAAGGAGGAAAGATTATCGGTGAGATAGAAGGGAGTCCGGTCTCTGTCTCTCTTCTTTCACCATCGCCTCATTTCGGCGCGGCAATTGTCGTCAAGGATCATTTTTACGATAAGTACAACCCTCCGCTGGGTTGGGACGAGTTCTTCGTCGAAGTTCATCATCCCATGGGCGCGACGATAGCTGGGTCGAATGCTCTGATCCAAGCTTACTTGTTTGAATTGCACGTTACTCTCGGGTTGGACTTCTCAGAGGCACCTCGGCCTGTGGAATTTGACATCGAGTATCCGGAGGATGAGGAGATCGGCGACCTTGTAGAGCGGGCAAACAACATGAGGCCGCTGCTCACGGGCCCGGGGCTAGTGGCGGTGCTCTCGGAATTCAACAGCGTGAATGGATTGTCTATGGGGGATGCGGCGCTCTTGGCCTACGTCAAATGCATTGAGTACGTTTCTGCAACCGTGGTTAGGGAAAAGCAGTACGAGGATCTGCGTAAGCGGCTACTCTCAAAGGATGCACTCAACCCCAATGCTGAGTTCATGGATGGCCTCCTTGTGCTGTTCGAGGAGAATCGAGTCTTCACCCGCGACGCAGAGGCGCTTCGCTTGTCGATCGAACGTTGCTGTGATCCACTTCCTATGAAGCTGCATTCACCGCCAATTCTCCGCAGCCTGGCCAAGATACACTCATCGAGCTCTTCGGAAAATCGCAATCAGGCGCTCGTGGACCTGGCGGCTGTTCTTTCTGCCACCAGGAATCAGCTCGCTCACGCAAAGGCCAACTATCGTGTGATGGGTAAGGAATGCCCGCAGGAACAGCTCCAAAGCTTGGTGGTATGCGCGCGAATAGCGGCTGAGCAGTGCATACGTTGGTACGCTTCACGTTCAGAAGAACTACGTAGAAGCTGATCGGAGGACGAGTCCATTCCTAGAGCCCTTGCATGGAGGTCGCCCACGGTCACGAAGCTAAAAGCAGCCAGCTGCTGTTCATGGCGTTACCGTCCGCGACTTTTAGTTTGCTATGCCAAGCGCGTGGATCAAGCAGTCGGTCGGAAGTTGATCGCAGATTTTGGAGGGTGAGCGATGCGACGACGCGCTGAACTCAACTTCAGCGGAGGAACTGACGGTCAGCGCAGTTGCGAGGCATAGCCGATCTGCCCAGCGCCGTGTCCTTGTCTCCTTGGCCACGTGGTCCAGGAGGACATCGATGAGGACTGGTACGAGAACATCCCTTGATGTCCGCTACCGGCCACAAGCAGCCGTACGCCTCGGCCGATCCTGCTGAACCGTGAAGCGAGTTCGGCGTGGATGAGCTAGTCCTCAGTCCAGGTGCCAAGTCGGCAGTTTACCGGCTCGTCCTTATCAACCGCGTAGCGGCCCCATTTGCGAAGCCCTATGCCGAGTCTGTTCTTAACTTCACTTACTCCGAGTACTCGGTAGGAGTCGCCGTCCAATTGGCCTGGCATAAGAAGCAGGTCGTCTTGTTGAAGTTCGGATGCGCGCATTCTCACAATCACAATGCGCTCATTTCCGTCGCTGCTTACTGCACGGACATGGATCCGCTCGCCGCAATCCGGGCATTTCCATTCGATCGCAACATCTTCAAGGGATCGCTCCTGGTCACAATCAGGGCACCAGTACTTCTCCGCCGCCAAGCGATTGATTCCGCGCATTGAACGCATAAGTCTCCAATAAGGGCTTCCAGCCCTGGCAGCCTCCGATCATAAAGTGACTTGGCCTGGCTAACAAGTCAGCGGGTTGCCGGCCGCGCAAGGCTGTCCGGAGGGTCCAATTAAAACCCGTCAGACGCGCAGAGCTATGCCCAAGTCTGCAATTACAAAGCAGATATGCAACGAGCCTCGTTCCGCGAATTATTCGCTTTCGGGGCCGCGAGGGAGAGGCCGGCCAAGTGCCGACCGGCTAAGCAACACCCTGTGCATCAATGAGCGTACTGTTCCCTCGCAAAACCAGATGCGGCATGGTGACTGGAATGTCTAGAGGGCGGCCGTCGGGGCGCGTTGTTCTGGTTCAATAGAGGGAACATGATGACCTAAGACTCTGTCAGGCCTTCTGTGCCTTTTTTGCTAGACACGCCACGAGCGGCGTCGGCATCGATGAATCATTAGACCGCCTCCATCGAGCAGATCTGAGGCGATACAGGTCAATAACGGCTTCCAACGTGGAGTCTTGGTAGATGTCTAGTTAGCGAATAGCGGCGGCAGTCGTGCGCATATCGGCTCGAATCTTGGTGACCTCGACGCTCTCACTGTCCCAAACTGCACGCAGACGTCCCAGCCCTGCAGCAAGTGCTGCACGTCTGCTTCCGAGCACTTCGCGAGCGGCCTCATACTTGATGGACTGCATGTGACCAAAACCGTTCAAAGTATCTTCCAATGGCGTTTCGGGCCTGCCTACTCTAGCTAGCTTAGGTCAAGTCAGAATCGACCAACTGTAACCCTGTGCGAGATCACTCTGTTGCGAGCCATGAACTGCCGGCTGAGTGAGACGGAGGGAGCGCAATTCTTTGAAGAGCGATTGAAAGAATCCCCGGCAAGAATGCCGGGGATTTACGCTTTCGGTCAACCGTTAGAGGCAGATCGTGGCGTACAACTTTTTTGAGATCTGCCGCTCAGTGCCCATCATGACTGTGATGAGCAACGGGGAGATCACGATTGATAACTTCTGCCTCTATCAGGCCTTCTTCACTTTCCGGAACGATCCAGGGCACTTCGCACTTGCTCAATAGGATCTTCATCCCAGCCCATTTCTTGCAGACGTTCTGCTGTGAATACTTTTGGCTGATCGTAGATAAGCGCAAAGACCAAAACAAAGCCAGGCGATACTTCCCACCGGTAGCCGACCCGATCACCGTATACATTCTTCATGAATGCCTCAAGTTCGGCAGCGTGACGAGCAATGATTTGCTCGCCCTCTGCGATCGTGGAAATACCGGCGGCAGCCATGCATGCTGTTACCTGCTCGAGCTTGTGCGCGGGATCGCGCCATTCGTGCCCGAACCCTACCTTGATTGCTTTGGCATAGAGATCATTGACGGGGTCCGATGCTTCGATGTCAGAGATCAGCTTCTTTTTTTCTTCCGATTTCATACGTGGCGAGTCCGATAGCGAATACTGCGTAAATTTCTAATTCCTTCAGAGTCGGATGGTTTCACCCAGTTTCTCCTTATACATAGCCTAACTCAAGGCCGGTACTTGTGAAAGTATAGTCCGCTCGAACCAACTCTCTTGCATGAGTTTCAGGATCGGTCTAGCTAGGTGCCGTCACCTACGATGCAAGTGGAGAGCGCTGGCGCGATCTCACTGCAACACAGCTCCGTTATTTAGATCAGTGCTTGCGGTCGTCGAAGATTCTTGCAGTTTCCGAAAATAAAATCTGTCTGGTAACCCGCCCCCTGAAAAGAGCGGGTCGGATTAGACTAGAGACTTTGCCCCGCATGGGCCCCGTGGATCGCAAGGAATGAAGCGGTGAAGAGATCCCGTTTTACCGAGGAGCAGATTGCCTGCACGCTCAAGAAAGTCGAGCTGGGAATAGCGGTCGGTGAGGTGTGCCGCAACATTCGTATCGCGTGGGTGATGTTCTACGTGCGGCGCAAACGCACGGCTGGCAAGGTCCGTCCGGGTTCAAGCGGCTGCGACTGCTGGAGGAGGTAAATCGGAAGCTCACGTAGTTGGTAGCCGACCTGAGGCCGGGCAAGGCGATGCCGCAGGAGGTGGTCAAAAGAAAGCTCTGAGACCTGCCAAGAAGCGTGTCTCGGTGGGTCGGCTGCAGGAGCGATTTGGTAGCAGTGAGCGACGTGCGCTGCGGATCGCGTCCATGTCGCGCTCGGCGTTTTCGTATAGGGCCAAGACGCAGGACAGCAGTGCCACTTGCCTGCGGTACGCGAGAGCACCCGTGCGTGCATCCATTATGGCTGTGAGTGCGCGCTGAGATGTCGGCCGCAGCTCAGAACGAGGTTTTCTGCTAGCGTCAAACCCAGGACAGGCAACGACCATGATGGACATGGAGAGGTACGCAGCATGAAAAGGATATCCGCAGCCGTCGCCCTAGCACTCGTCTCTTCCACCGCGGCAGCACAGATACCGCCGCCGGGTACCGAGGCGATGCTGGAACTGGAAATGCTCGTCAGAAGCTACGTGGCACGGCATCCCGGCGTATCGATCGACGATGCGGTTTCACGTATGGCCATCCAAAGCGAGCTCATGCCTGTGTCGGAGTCGCTACGCGAAGAGTTTGCCGAGCGCCTGACCGATATTTCCATCCAGCACGATCCAGACCAGCACATCCTCGTTGAGCTCAAAGGGCCGGGTTCCGTCCCGAACAGGGTTGCGCGGACGCCGAGTGGGGCGACGCGTGTGGTGTTCGAGGCAGGCCATCGCTACACGAACGAAGAGTTTCATCAGGTGCTGGACAGACACCGGTCCTTGATCTACAGCGAAATTCCAGGGATCACGGGGTCTTCGGGCTTTCCTGGCGAGGATCGTGTGCTGATCTACATCTCGGGGGATGCCGATCAGGCAGACCGTCTCAAGGACACCATTGCGAAGCTGGAGCGTGTGCTCGGCTTCAAGATTTCGCTGAGACCCAACATGCCGAAGTCCATGAACATGGCAGCGCCAATGAGCGGTGGCGGTATGGAGTAGCCGTCACAGTGCAGACTACCAAGAGGCTGCGCGATTTTTGAAAGCAGACATGTCAGCCCAACGCGTTAGGGTAACCGTGTCTTCAAACCAGGAGGACGCATGATCTGTGAAGCAACACTCCACGTCCCGCTGTCGAGCGCCTACGCCCTGCCGTTGGCAATCTGCCTGCTGTCCGCACTGGCAGTGGCCGCCACTTGGCGCGGGCCCATCGCCGAAGGCACCAGTATCCGCTCCAGGCACATCGTGCTGGGTGCCTCCCTCGCCTTGGTACTTACTGTCTCGGCAGGCCTGATCTACCAGGCGCGCAGCGCACACATAACCGTGCAGGGCGACACACTGACATCCTCCGCCCTGTTCGTTTCCACAACCATTCCACTATCGGCCATCCAGTTCGACGACGCAGTGGATGCTTCAACGCTGGCACTCCCTCGTCGTAAACTCGGAACCAGCACCGGGAGCGTGCAATTGGGCAGATTCGAGACGGAAACAGGTCGCGAAGTGTTCGCCCTCCGCGCTGGCGCAGCGTCACTGCGCATACCGGTTCACGGTAAGGCCGACCTGGTGCTCGATCGACCGTTGTACGAGGAAATACGTGCATGTCTGGCCGCGCGCCAGGCGCCATTACAGGATGAAGGAGAGCAAGGATGAGCAACAAGAACTACTGGTTTACCTCGCGCACCTACGGATGGGGCTGGGGACTTCCCAGCGCATGGCAGGGCTGGGTGATCTACACCGTGGCGGCAGCCGCCTTGATCGCCGGTTTTTTCCTGTTTCCGCCCGCCCGTGAAATGCTGAAATTCCAGCTTTATACCTGGGCCGTGGTGCTGGTGCTCGTGCTGATCTGCTGGCTGAAAGGCGAGCCGCCGAAATGGCGCTGGGGCAAGTAATCCGCCTGTGATTCACGCGGGGCGAAACACCACGCGCACTCACGGCATGACGGCAGCCCTCACCGCGGGTTGTCGTCCCCTCCGTTACAACAGAAGCGTGGCCGCATAGCCAACATCGCGGTCACCCACACTGATTGAAGAGGAGGGTGTTCCCCGATGGGCATGTTGATTGATGGCGTATGGCAGAAGGGCACGGCGGGTGCAGCGGGCGACGATGGGCAATTCCATCGCGAGGAAGCTTTGTTCCGTAGATGGCTGACGGCGGACGGCGGCAACGCCCCCACCGGTGAGCCGGCCGTGCAGGCGGAACCCGCCCGCTTTCGCCTCTATGTCAGCCTGGCCTGTCCGTGGGCCCACCGCACGCTGATCGTTCGCGCGCTGAAAGGTCTGGAAACCCTGATTCCGTTGTCCGTGGTGAACTGGCACATGGGCGACAACGGCTGGAGCTTCGCGCCTGGCCCGCTGGTGACGCCGGACCCCGAGCGCAATGCCACCTACCTGCACGAGCTCTACCAGGCGGCGAAGCCGGGCATGACCGGCAAGGTGACGGTGCCGGTGCTGTGGGACAGCGAGCGGAGTGAGATCGTCAGCAATGAATCCGCCGACATTATCCGCATGTTCAACGAGGCCTATGACGCGCTGGGTGCGCGTCCCGGTGACTTCTATCCGGCCGAGCTGCGAAGTGAGATCGACCGGATCAATGACAAGGTTTACGACGCCGTAAACAACGGGGTGTACAAGGCGGGCTTCGCCTCCACGCAGGAGGCCTACGAAGAAGCCATCGGGCCGCTTTTCGAGACGTTGGACGAGCTGGATGCCCTGCTGCAGACCCAGGAATGGCTGGTGGGCGGCGTCATGACCGAAGCGGACATCCGTCTGTTCACCACACTGATCCGCTTCGATTCGGTCTATTACGTCCACTTCAAGTGCAACGTGAAACGTATCGCGGACTACCCCGGCCTGCATGCGTTCGTGAAGCGGATGATGGACATCGAAGAGGTGGCATCGACGGTGAACTTCCAGCACATCAAGCACCACTATTACGGAAGCCATGCCCATCTGAATCCGTCCGGCCTCGTGCCCGCTGGCCCAGCGGAGCCGTACTGAAAATACAGCGGCAACAAGGGCTTGTAACCGGTTGCAGGCGCTGGCTGCGTTGCTTGCGCCAACCTGAACAGGCGCCGGTTCATCCCCGGGTACGCAATGTTGCGGCAATCTTCGAGGCACAGATTCGATTGTGCGGGGGCACTGATGACCCGCCAGCTTCGTAGCTGATCACCTTCCCGATTAGAGGATCCGATGATGCTCACTTCTACTGTTTTCAGCTTCCGTGGCTTGGCGCTGGCATTGGCACTCACCGCAGGCGTGACCGCCGCAGGCAATGCAGACGCGCTGTCGCGCAAGGACAAGAACACCCTGGTGGGTGCAGTGGTGGGCGGCGTGGCGGGCCATGTGCTGTCCAACGGCGACCCGCTTATGACGGCAGGCGGCGCGGTGGCCGGTGGTGCGATTGGTAATGTCGCCACCAAGGATCGCCGCAACAACCGCGATTACCGTTATGACCGTGGTCATCGCTATGACCGCGACCAGCGCTACCAGCGCACCAGCTACCGCGAGCGGGATCGCCGCCATGACCAGCGTCGCTGGGATGATCGTCGTGGCTATGATCGTCGCCACCACAACGGTGGCTGGCGCTGAGTAAGCCAAGAATGGGGTCAGAGCGCTTCCGCCATCCGGGAGCGGTCTGACCCTTTTTCTTGGCATCATGGTGGTTTCCGTCACACAGGGAGCCCCCATGGCACGCACGTTCAACATCGCCGTCATCCCCGGCGACGGCATCGGCAAGGAAGTGATGCCTGAAGGCCTCCGCGCGCTTGAAGCGGCGGCCAAGCGCTTCGATCTGTCGTTCAACTTCACCCACATCGACTGGGCCAGCTGTGCGTACTACCAGCAGCACGGTCAGATGATGCCGGACGACTGGAAGGCGCAGTTGCAGGACCAGGATGCGATCCTGTTCGGCGCGGTGGGCTGGCCTGACGTCGTGCCGGACCACATCTCGTTGTGGGGCTCGTTGCTGAAGTTCCGTCGGGAATTCGATCAGTACATCAACCTGCGGCCCGTGCGCCTGTTCGAGGGTGTGCCGTGCCCGCTGGCCGGCCGCAAGCCCGGTGATATCGATTTCTTCGTCGTGCGCGAAAATACCGAAGGCGAGTACACCAACCTCGGCGGCATCATGTACGAGGGCACCCCGCGCGAGGTCGTGATCCAGGAAACGGTGATGAGCCGCCACGGCGCGGATCGGGTGCTGAAGTACGCCTATGAGCTCGCGCAGTCGCGCGCACGCAAGCACCTGACCGTGGCGACCAAGAGCAACGGCATCGCCATCAGCATGCCGTGGTGGGATGGTCGTGCCGATGCGGTAGGTGCGGCGTATCCGGATGTGACCGTGGACAAGCAGCACATCGACATCCTGACGGCGCGCTTCGTGTTGCAGCCGCAGCGATTCGACGTTGTGGTGGCGAGCAACCTGTTCGGCGATATCCTGTCTGATCTGGGCCCGGCCTGCACGGGCACGATCGGCCTGGCGCCGTCGGCAAACCTCAACCCGGAGCGGACCTTCCCGTCCTTGTTCGAGCCGGTGCATGGGTCGGCGCCGGACATCTATGGCAAAGGCGTAGCCAATCCAGTTGCGATGATCTGGTCGGCGGCATTGATGCTGCAGTTCCTCGGTTGTCAGGCGGCCCACGACGCGATCCTTGCGGCGGTCGAGGGTGTGCTGGCGCGCGGTCCGTTGACGCCGGACCTGGGCGGCACGGCGACGACGCGCGAGCTGGGCGAAGCGGTGGCCTTGGCGGTCGCGGGGTGATTCCGCGTTCGCTACGTCATCCAATGCAGTGACGTCGCGGATGACGCATGGCGCGCCCACAACGCAACTTTCCTGATGTACCCGCAGGTTCACCGCTGCGCACGATAGGTCCCGCTGGTGCCGCAACGCGCCAGCCGGGATTGCAGTCCCGCATGACTAAGCGTGATTACCTCTGTTTTGCCCTCACGGGCACGGCGGAGAATGCATCGTCCTGCCGGAACCATGGCGGGCGATGTGTGGGGATGTTTCTCAATCCGCCGGCTTTTCGCGCTTGCTCACCGGTACTGCAACCCGCATCGTCCGCCACCTTGCAATCGGGCAGGTGGCCACAACCCGATGTGAGGCCACCGATGCTGCAGAAATCCCTCGAACACCAAGAACGCACCCCGCCCACCGGCAAGCCCAGCGCGGGCCTGCCTGACGCCCCGCGGCGCAGCCCCGAAGAGAGTGCCGCGCTGCTGACCAACTGCATGCGCGAAGGCGATAGCGAGGCCATGCTGTTCGTCCGCACCTTGGGCCTGCTCGCCGACGTGCATGGCATCAACGACATCGCCCGCGCCTGCGGTGGGCTGTCGGCCGATGCGCTGCGCCGGGAGCTGTCAGGGCAGCGGGCGCCGTCGCTGCAGACCGTGGTGAAGGTACTGCGCGCCATGGATCTGCGGTTCCGCGTGCGGCCTTCGTAGCGCGCTCGCAACGCCTGTCGGATCAGGTCGGCCAACACGACGTTTGTTTGACCAGCACGCCGTAACCGAGCAGGCATCCCGCCGCTTGGGCGGCGTGCTTTTTTTGTGCGCAGCACCCAGGATGGACGGTCTCTGGGTGCGGAGCTGCCAAGCAGTGCTCGTACGCACTGTTGCCGCGACCCAAGCAACCTCTCCAATGTTCTAAGCGCTCACGCCGCCGAGGCCGCGTTGCTCGTCGTTCCCCGTCCCCATAGCTTTGCTATATCCAGATTTTTTACAGCGTTCAGAAGCGATCTGCGTCTATGATGCCGCGAGGCTCGCTGGACGCCACATTTAACTCATTGATTTGCAACGTTTACAGCGGAATTGCTGAAAAGCTGTAAGTTACAGCGCGTTGCGGATCATTGCCGTGGAGTGATTTGTAAACCTAATCGAATCAGACGCTTAGCCCCTGTCTACAGCCCTTAACACGCGGCACGTTATTCTCCGCCCACATGCGCGCCACTTGCGGCGACGCACGACCGATCAGGAGGATCCGTTGTTCAAGTCCCGCTCCCTTACCCTGCTGGCGTTGTCCCTGGGCCTGGCGCTGTCCGCCTGCAAGCCCACGCCTTCGGCCGAAACGAACGCTGCGGCCGATCCGGCGGCGGCGACGCCTACTGCTGCGCCCATTACCGCTACCGCGGCTGACACCACGGCGGCGCAGTGCCCGCATGCCGATTTCAATGGATTCCTGACCTACTTCAGCAATGACATCGCCCTGCAGGAGAAGTCCGTAGCGGATCCGCTGACGGTTGAATCGGTGGATGCCGAAGCACAGCCGGAGCCGCGCCCGGTCACCAAGCAGGTGCCGCTGGCCGAGGTGGAATGGCCGGTGATGCCCGACACGGCCACGTTGCCGCGTCAGGGCCGGGAAATGCAGGTGACCCCGCAGGCCGATGGCAGCGTGCAGGTGCGCATCAACAAGCCGGACACCAGCGATCAGCAGACCTATACCTTCGCGCAGAAGCCGTGCTGGCAGCTGCAGAAGGTGGTGGACGAGTCGATCTGACCCACGCCCTTTGAACTGAGCCCGGCGCAGCCCGCTGACCGGCCTGCGCCTTTTCACGGAGCAGTACATGACGACAAAAATGGTCGCACCTGCCTTGGCGCTGATGCTGCTCACCGCATGCAATGCGCCGGACGCAACCGCCCCCGCCGCGGCACCGGCCACCGCTGCGCCGACGGCTGCTGCGGCAACGCCCGCACCGCCCACTGCACCTGCGTCGGCCGCTTCTGCGGCCACGCCCACCATCCCCCATCAGGACGAGACAGGAATGCACATCGAATGCCAGGGAACCCGCCTGACCGTGGCGGGTCTGCCTGCTGCCGGCAACGACGCGTCGCCGCAGACCCGGCTGGACCTTGAGAAAGACGGCCAGACGCGCAGCCTCGACAAGCCGGCCGAAATGGCCGACTACACCGCCGTGGGCCTGGCCTGCGTGCAGGACAAGGAAGGCGCACCGTACTTCGTCGTCCAGTACGGCGAGCTGCCCTTCGGTTGCCAGTTCTGCGAGTGGTTCTATCTGTATGACGCGCAGGGCAAGCAGCTGACCCACAGCACCCCGCCGTTGCGTGGCGAGGGCGATGCGCAGGAACCCAACAACGACGAATACGAGCAGTGGTTGAGCAAGCTCGGCGTGAATCATCCCGAGGTGACGTACTTCAAGCCTTGACGCGTTCAGGGATCCCGGCAACGGGATCCTCGCAACATGGAGCAACACCCCTTAAGGAAATTCCCTTTTTCATAGAATGGATCGCACCGCTATGCCTGACATCTACCAAGACATGGTCCAGCCCCGCGGGGCTGGTTACCGCAGTGATCAGATCAAACCCTACAGCCACTATCGTGAGCCGATCGACCAGACCGATGGCCGCCTGCACGGCGAGTCGCGGCGCTGGGGTGATGCCACCCCGGAAGTGCAATCGCGTGTCATCGATACGCTGATTGAATCGTCGCGGGACGCCGGGCTGTCGCCGCGCGAAACCGCGCACGTGCTGGCCATTGCCCGCGTGGAATCCGGCTTCAATCCGGATGCTGCGGCAGGCACCACGTCGGCCTCTGGCCTGGGCCAGTTCATCGACGGCACCGGCAGTGCCTACGGCCTGGGCAATCGCAACCGCTTCGATGTGGAAGCGCAGTCCGACGCGTTGGTGAAGCACTTCATCGACAACCGCGAACTGGCCCAGCGTCGCGGCCAGGGCGAGGAGTACATCTACAAGTACCACCATGATGGCCCGACCCGCGATTACGGCGGTCTGGGCTTGGCAGAGCGCAAGGTGCTGCCGCATCTGGATGAGTACACCCGGTTCGTCAACGAGCGCTTGGCGCAGTCGCAGGGCCAGACCCAGGCACCCGCGCAGACCCAATCGCAGGGCCAGGCACAGTCGACCGTGGGTGCTGCGGCGGCGGTGGGTGCTGCGGCAGGGGCCGGTGTGGCCGCGCTGCATGAGGCTCAGTCGCAGTCGCAGTCGCAAGCGCAGCCGGCCAGCCAGCAGTCGGCCAGCTCGTTCCAGCACACCATGCAGGTGATGCTGCCGCCGCAGAATGGCGTCAAGCCGCACATCACCGGCCACTACGGTGAAGAGCGCGGGCACAAGGACCACGGCGGCACCGACTTCAACTACGTCGGTGGCCAAGCCGGGCGCAACCTGCAGCATCCGACCATCAACGCGCCGATCTCCGGCAAGGTCACCTTCGCCGGCGGCACCTACGGCACGGTGAAGATCCAGGACGCGCAGGGCAATTCGCACGAGATCCTGCACATGCAGGGCGTGCAGGTGAAGGAGGGCCAGCAGATCCAGGCCGGCCAGCCGATCGGCACGATGGGCGGGCGCGGCCCGAATGGCGCCGATCAGTATGCGCAGCACGTGCATTACCAGCTGCGCGATCCCAGCGGCAAGCTGCAGAGCCCGGAAGCGTTCTGGGACCAGCGGCGGGTGCAGGATGCGCCGGCAGGCCAGATGCGGAGCGAAGAGGCTTCTTCGGTGCTGCGTCATGGCGCACGCGGTGAGGATGTCACGCGCCTGCAGAAAGAGCTCAACCAGGCCGGCGTACGCGATGCCCATGGCAAGCCGCTGGCCGAAGACGGACGTTTCGGTGACAACACCCGCGAAGCGCTGACCGCGTATCAGCGTGCCCAAGGCTTGAAGGCCGACGGCGTGGCTGGGCCGCAGACGCTGGGTCGGCTTGCCGAGCCGAAGCCCGCGGCGGACAGCCATTCGCACGCAGCGCCTGCACGTGGCCCGCAGCTCGGCGAACCGGGCCACCGGGACACGCCATTGCATGCGGCCATCCGCGCGCAGTTGCCGTCCGCGGTGTCCAACGACATGGCCGCGCACGTTACGCGCACGGCCAAGGAAGCGGGCATCGACAGTCCCGAGAAGCTGCAGTCGGTGGCGGTGCAGGACGGCAAGGCGTTCGTCATGGGGACCACGCCGGGCTTCCGCGCGATGGTGGACATGAGCCAGCCGGCACCTCCGGCCGAGCAGACCAGTGCGGCCTTGCAGGGCGAGAAGTTGAGCGCCCAGGTACAGCAGGGGCAGGAAGAGCAGCAGCGCGCCGCGGTGGCGATGCGCTGACTGCGGGGTCAGGCTCCTTTCGCTTGGCGGAAGGAGTCTGGCCCGTCATCAGCCGGGTATCACGCCGATGGTGGGGTACCCGGCTTCTCCATTTCCGCGACGGCGCGCTCCAGCGCCTCCAGTTTCTCCCGCGTGCGCAGCAGTACCGCGCGCTGCACGTCGAATTCTTCGCGGGTCACCAGGTCCAGCTTGCCCAGGCCGGCCTGCAGGGCGGTCTTGAATGTGGACTGCAGTTCTTCGCGCGATTGACGCAGGCCCGGCGGCACCAGATCGCTCAGGCGGCGGGCGAGGTCATCAAGATGGTTGAGGTCGATCATGGGGGCTCCTGGCCTGTCCGTGGCTGACAAGGATACTGCTGCATCGCGCCGGACGCTGGCAGGCGCTATCCTCGCGACCGGAGCAACGGAGTAAATACGATGAAGATGGTCATGGCAGTGATCAAGCCGTTCAAGCTTGATGATGTGCGTGAAGCACTGGCCGAGCGCGGTGTCACCGGCATCACGGTCACCGAGGTGAAAGGCTTCGGCCGGCAGAAAGGCCATACCGAGTTGTACCGCGGCGCCGAGTACGTGGTCGATTTCCTGCCGAAGGTGAAGCTGGAAGTGGCGGTCACCGATGACCAGGTGGAGGCGGTGGTGGAATCCATCGTCAAGGCCGCCGGCACCGGCAAGATCGGCGACGGCAAAGTGTTCGTCTATGAGTTGGGCAGCGTGGTGCGCATCCGCACCGGCGAGCTGGACGGCGACGCCCTGTAACGCGCCACGAAGCCAGACCGGCGCGGGGGACGGCGTGGGAACGACTTCGTAACTGCGTGGGAACGGTGGGGGGCTACTCCGGAACTACGCGTGGCGACGGTGGGGGAACGGCCGGGGTAGAGCCGACTTCAGTCGGCTGCTGTGTGGTTGAACGCAGCCGACTGAAGTCGGCTCTACCAACGGCAGAAAGGGCAGCCGACTGAAGTCGGCTCTACCGACGGCAGAAAATGCAGCCGACTGAAGTCGGCTCTACCAACGGCAGAAAATGCAGCCGAACCGGGTAGCGCCGAGCCACGCTCGGCGAGCGCAGCGGCGCTCTACCGCCCTCAGACCCGCTTCGCCCACGCGTAGAACCGCTTCCACCCGTGGCGAACGACCGCCACCCAGCCGGGATCCGCAACGCGCGCAGCCAAGGCCGCACTCGGCCGTTGGCCGGTCAGGCGCTGACGCATCTTCACCAGGTTCTTCAAGTCGCTGCGGCTGAGCTGCCGGGTGATCGGGTTGCGGCGCAGCCAGCGCGGGGTGCGCCAGGCCGAGGTGAAATCCAGCAGCACCGGTACGCCGGCGCTCACCACCACGTTGGTGCCGTGCAGGTCGTTATGGGTGATGCCTGCGGCGTGCAGCCGGTCCAGCGCCTGCTGCAACTGCTCGAAGACCTCCCCGCCCACCGCCTGTGCGGTACTCAGGGTCTGGCCGGGGATGTACTCCATGCCCAGGGCGAGTCCGCCGATGGTGCCCAGCAGGGCGGGCGCGTGCTTCCAGCCACTCAGCCGTTGCAGCATGTGCGCTTCGTGCCGGACCAGCACGCGGGCGAGCAGCGACACCGGCGTACCGCGATACCGGGTGTAGTCCTTGACCACGGCGGGCTGTCCGTCGAAGCAGGTGCGGTAGACATCCGGTTCCAGGAACCGTTCGCCGCGCTTGAGCAGCAACGGCGGCAACGCGGCATCGTCGCCGCAGGCAGGGGAGGGGGTAAACGTGGGGGCGTTCATGACGTTCTCTGACAGCCCGGTGGGTGGCGCAGAGCGTCAAGCGAACCGGTAAGGGGGGACTAGCTAAACTTTCGTTAATTTTAATACTGGTGAGTTCGCTAATCCATGCGTTGACGGCTTTGCCACCGGAACAGTGTGTGGCTGCTATTCGGACAATTGCGTCTCACTCATTATTTTGTGCGCTTTCCACATGTCTACGCTTGACCCGGGCCCCGCACCTACCGACCATTGCCTGTTACCTGCGCGCAGGTCGGGCCGCCCCTTCATCGGCACGTCCTCCGATCCTGTGCCAACGGCCCCGGTCCGCGCCGGCACCGCCCCTGCAACCTGCGTCCGGTCACCGCCGGAGGAAACCCAATGATCAAGATCGTGCTGGCCGTGCTGTTCGTCGCCTGCGTGCTGTACATCCATTACCGCGGAAAGGTCCGCGCCCGCTGGTCGCGTCAGCTGCTGGACCATTCCAGCTTCATGGCCCCGATCAACGTGGTGATGTACCTGTTTTCCAAGGTGCCCACCACGCCATTCCTGGATCCCGGCAAGGAGTTCCCGCAGCTGGAGCCGCTGCGCCAGAACTGGCAAGTGATCCGCGATGAGGCGCTGGCGCTGCGCGATGCACAGAAGATCGCGGCATCAAGCAGCTTCAACGATGCGGGGTTCAACTCGTTCTTCCGCCGTGGCTGGAAGCGGTTCTACCTGCGCTGGTACGGCCCGTCGCACCCCTCGGCCAAGCAGTTCTGCCCGCAGACGGTGGCGCTGATCGAATCGATTCCCGATGTGCGCGCAGCCATGTTCGCGCAGCTGCCGCCGGGCAGCGAGCTGCGTCCGCACCGCGACCCCTTCGCCGGTTCGCTGCGTCTGCATCTGGGCCTGAGCACGCCGAACGATGACCGCTGCTATATCGAAGTGGACGGGGTGAAGAAGAGCTGGCGTGACGGCGAGTGGATGATGTTCGACGAGACCTACATCCATCACGCGCACAATGAAACCGACCAGGATCGGGTGATCCTGTTCTGCGATATCGCCCGTCCGCTGCGCTTCGGGCTGCCGATGCTGTTCAACCGCGCGGTGGCCTCGACCCTGCTCGCTGGCGGTGCGTCGCCGAACCTGCCGGGTGATCCGACCGGTGGCGTGAACAAGGCCTTTGGTGGCGTATACAAAGTGCGGCTGAAGGCCAAGGCGCTGCGCGCGCGCAGCCCGCTGGCCTACCACGTGATCAAGTGGGGCCTGGTGGTCGCGGTGATCGCGGGAATCTGGGCGATCTGAAGGCGGCGCTCTGGAGCTAGAGGTCCAGCTCCAGGTGGGTACCGTGACAGCTGGATACGCAGGGCAGCATCAGCTGCGACTGCTGTCGCTCGTGGTCGCTCAGGATGCCATCACGGTGATCGACCTCGCCGCTGATCACTCGGGTGGCACAGCTGCCGCAGACGCCTTGGCGGCAGCCGCTCGGAATCGGAACGCCGCTGCGCAGCAGGAAGGCCAGCAGGCTTTCCTTGCCTTCATAGTGGAGTCGTCGACGCGACCGCGCCAGCACCACGTCGTACTCTTTTTGGGGTGGGCTGTCGGACACATGGGACGAAGCGCTGAAGCGCTCCAGGTGGGCATGGGGGATCTGCAATCGCTGACAAGCCTGCGCAAAGGCGTCGAGCATCGGCCCGGGCCCGCAGCAGTAGAAGTGCGCGTCGGACGGGTGTGCCGACAGCAGGGCAGGAAGATCAGGCGGGCCGTCGCATTCATCATCGAACAGGCAGGTAGGCACGATGCCCAGCATGGCGATGTCATCGAGGAACACCGCGTCGCTGCGCGAACGCGCGCCGTAGTAGAGCTGCACAGGGCGGCCCCGCGCGACAAGCTGCCGGGCCATGCACAGCAGCGGCGTGATGCCGATACCGCCGGCGATGAGCACGCTCTGTCCGGCATGGTCGTGCAGAGGGAACGCGTTGCGCGGCAAGGACACCTGCAATGGATCGCCTTCGCGCAGCTGCTCATGCAGATAGCGTGATCCGCCGCGTCCCTCGTCTACCCGCAGGATGCCTAGCTGGTAACACTGCGCATGCTGCGGAGGATTCATCAGCGAGTAGCTGCGCACCCGCGCATCCGGAAGTACCAGGTCGACATGCGCGCCGGCCGCGAATCCCACCAGCGGGACAGGGGTGGCCGGAGCGAGCTCGATCACGATCACGCGGCTGCCGCGGCGCTGCAGTCGGCTGACGAACGTGGACTGCCAGGCGGGCTGCGGGGACGCGGCCATGGTGAAGGACGTAGTGGCGTTCAAGGGGCTCGCTTCACGGCGTAGGTGTCATGAGTGCTCGTGCCCGATGCCCTTTCCGCGCAGGCCAGCAACACACACCCTGCGATGATGTCGGCAGCCTGCGCTGCGTGGTCAGGCGAGAGGCGGGACGGCGCGATGCGCAGGCAACGGTCTTCGCTATCAATACCGCTGCAGTGAGTCGTTCCCGCCGGCGTGATCGCCACACCGGCCTCGGCGGCCAAGCGGACGATGCGGCGGGCGCAGCCGGGCGGCACCCAAAGGGTGATGAAGTAGCCGCCGGATGGCCGGCTCCAGTACACGTCCTGCAGCGCCGAGAGCCGGTGCGCGAAAACCTGCTGGACGCGCTCGAAGCGCTGCTGCAACAGCGATCCATGCTGTTGCATGTGGCGCGCAACACCTGCTGCGTCCACGAAAAAGCGAAGGTGGCGGACCTGGTTCACCTTGTCGGGCCCGATCGTGCAACGCTGCTGGGCTGACAGCCACCAGTGCACACGCTGTGCACTGCCTCCCAGCATTGCGATGCCGGCGCCCGGGATGGTCATCTTCGATGTCGAGGCGAACAGCAGCGGACGATCCGGATGACCGGCCGTCGCGCAGGCGTCGTACAGGCCCGGCAGCGAGGATGCCTGCGGAGCAAAGTCATGGGCGGCGTAGGCGTTGTCGCAGAACAGGGTGAAGTCCGGCGCGGCGGTGTTCATCGTCGCCAGGCGGCGTATCACTTCCTCGCTGTAGATGGCGCCGCAGGGGTTGGAATGCCGTGGCACGCACCACATGCCGCGGATCAGCGGATCGCGGGCCGCCCGTTCCTCCACTTGGTCCATGTCGGGCCCATCGGCGCCCATCGGCACCGGCACCATCGCGATGCCATAGTCGCGGCAGATGGCGAAATGGCGGTCGTACCCCGGAACCGGGCAGAGGAAGCGCACTTCACTGGCGGCTGACCACGGGGCGTGCCCGGGCAACCCGATACGCCACGCCAACCCGATGGCCCCGTGCATCATCGCCAGGCTGCTGTTGCCGCCCACGGCGGCCTGCGCGGGCGGCACGCCGAGCAGCAGCGGCGCCAACAGGGCGCGCAGCTGCGGAATGCCCTGTTGCCCACCATAGTTGAGCCAATCCTGGCCGTCCTCGCTGTCGAACGGCGCCACTCCAGGCAGGGACAACATCGGGTAGGACAGCGCGGTCTGCTCGCGGGACGGCAGTCCGCGGGTCATATCCAGTCCCAACGGTGCGGCTCGGCAAGCGGCGTGCCATCTCAGCAATTTGCCGAGTCCGTCGGATCCATTGCAGGCGAGGATGGGACCGGTCATATCAGCCCGCCCCCAGCAACAACGCCGCCGCGTAGAGCGCGGTGCAGGCGATCAGGGGAATGAACACACTGCGCCGCCACAGGGCCAGCACCCCGGCGAACAGGACGATGGCCAGCTTCAACAGGCCATCGGTGTCCTGAAGATGGGCCGCAGGCCGCGCAAAGAAGGCCTCGCCGAACAGGGCGAGGTAGATCACGCTGCCCATCACCGCTGACGCCGCATGCTGGAGGAACCGGATCGCCGGGCTGTCCCGACGCAATGAAAGGCGGCGGAACACCAGCAGGGGGATGGAACGCATGAGGTAGGAGGCGGCTGCGGCGGTGCCGATCAGGGTCCATCCGTTCATGAGGCGTCCCCCTGTGAGTGGGCATCCATCGCACATAGCAGGGCGGCGATGCCCAACGGAACCACCAGCACATGCAGGCTGCCCAATGGGCCCCCGATCAGCGGAGTGAGCACGAAGCCGGCCACGGTGGCCTGCAGTGCCCGGTTGCCACCGGCTGCGTGGCAGGCCAGTGCGGTGAAGTGCACCGGCAGGATGATGGCGACAAGCTGTGCCAACTGTGCCGACGGGGAAGCGCCGATGAGGTGGCCAGCCGCCGTGGCCGCGATGGCGCAGCCCAGCGTTGTGATGCCGCAGCCGAGGTAATAGGCGTACGCATCGCCTGGTCCTGTGCTGCATCGATTGGAAAGGGTAAAGGTGGAAATGGACAACAGCTGGGCGGACAGCAGCGAACGCCCCAGGCTTATGTGCTGGAACTGCTCGGCAAGCACCGAAGACATGATCACGAAGCGGAAGTTGACCAGCACCGTGGCAACCAGCAGGGCAGCCACACCCAACGTGTCTGATTGCTGGACGATCAGGGCCTGCAGTGGGGCGGCATGGACGGTCAGGGTCATGGCGGTAGCCTGCAGGAGCGAGAATCCCGCCTTGCTGGCCAATGCGCCGATGGATGAGAACAGGAACAGGAAGGTCAGGCACACAGGCAGGGAGTCGCGGCATCCCTGCAGGAAGCTCTTGCGCGCGACACGCTGTGCATTCACCTCGCGTCTCCCGGATCATCAAGGCGGCAACGCAGCCCAGCGAGCAGCTGCACACTGTCAGCCAGCGTGCCGCCACGGGTTTCGAACCCCACCATGCCGCGCCAGCGGGCGGTGTGGATGGCAGCGACCAGCGCATCGAACGGCAGGGTGCCCGCACCCAACGGCAGGTGCGCGTCGCGATCCTGGTTGTTGTCACTGAAGGACATGCCGACGATACGACGGTGAAAACGCTGGAACATCGCGACCGGGTCGCCGCCGTTGACGTAGGCATGGGACACATCGAAGAAAAGATGCAGGTCAGGCACCTGTTCCAGCACCGTGGCGATTTCATCGGGAGTGGTGCAGATGTAATAGAAGGGATGGAAGCGGGTGTAGTTGGACAGGTTCTCCAGCCAGACCTCCACACCGCGTGCTGCTGCATAGGCAACCAGTGCGCGAAGGTTGGCGATCAGCTGGTCCAGTCCCGCCTGGCGTACGTCGGCGACCAGCCGTGGCTCCACCACGCCACCCCCGTGCACGATCAGCGGCGCGCCGCCCAGCCGGGCACAGACGTCGACTTCGCGGCACGCGTAATGGAGCGCCGCTGCGGCCAGCGCCGGTACGTCGCTGCCCAGCGGAGACTTGAAATTGCCGTGGTAGATCGGCCGCATGCCGGTCTGCTGCATCCGTTCCAGCAGTGCGTCCAGACGCGCTGGTGGGAAATCTTCCGGGCGTTCCCCGTGCAGGCTCCCGTCCACGTACCAGTGGCTGTAACCCTGTTGCAGGGCGCGGGCGAGGCCCGACTCGGCATCCAGGTAGTCCTGCTGGGCGGCGGCTGCCATGAAGTCCGGCCATGAGCTGGCGGACGAGGGGGGGAACGCTGGGTAATCGGAAGCCGGGGTGCGCATGGTCGACGCTCGCTGCAGGATGTGCAGCTACTCTGCCCACGGCAGGAGGCCTCGTATGTCAGTCAATGGCGACCCCGGCGATGGCGGTTTGCAGGCGTCTGCCGTAAGCGGATCGTCGCCACGGTAGGGCCGAGGTCGCTCGGCCCTACCCATCGTCGGTGACGTCAGCCTTTCAGTGCGGCCTGCACGAACGGCGGGGTCACCAGCACGCCGGTGTGCAGCGCGGCGGTGTAGTACAGGGTGTCGAACCCCTTGGCGGCAGCGTCGGACTGGCGGAAGTCGAATCCGCTTTCGCCCTTGCGTGCCAGCGTCACGCTCCACCAGCCGGTGGGGTAGCACGGCTGCGGGAACGGCAGGGTCTTGAACGAGCCGAAGCCGGCCTTGCCCATTTCCGTGCGCATTTCGTTGATCAGGTCCAACTGCATCAGCGGCGATTCGGACTGCTGCACCAGGATGCCGTCGTCCTTCAGGGCCTTGAAGCAGCTCTCGTAGAACGCCTTGTTGAACAGGCCTTCGCCCGGACCGACCGGATCGGTGGAATCGACGATCACCACGTCCACGCTGCCCGCCGGGCAGTTGGCCATGTAGGCCACGCCGTCGTCGAACATCAGCTCGGCGCGCGGGTCATCGTTGGAATCGCACAGTTCCGGGAAATGCTTGCGCGCCATCACCGTGACCTGCTCATCGATGTCGCACTGGGTGACGCTCTGCACGCCCTTATGCTTGAGCACTTCGCGCAGGGTGCCGCAGTCACCGCCACCGATGATCACCACGCGCTTGGGCGCGGCGTGGGTGAACAGCACCGGGTGGCTGATCATCTCGTGGTAGAAGAAATTGTCCTTGCTGGTCAGCATGATGGCCCCATCGATGGTCATCAGGTTGCCCCAGTCGGTGGTCTGGAAGATCTCGATCTTCTGGAAGGGCGACTGCACTTCGTCCAGCTTGCCGGTGATGTGGTAGCCGATCGCCGAGCCGGTGCGCTCGAAGTGCTCGATGTACCAGTTGTTGTTGTCAGTCATGGAGAAGCAATCCTGTTGTGAGGATGGGAAGCCGGGCGGGCGGCGGCAGGCCGCGTGGCGACCGACCCGTTCAGGTCCAAGGCAGCGACCACGGGCGCGGGCGCGCATGATAACGAACCCTTCGTCGATCAGGGGTTATCATGCACCCCCATTTTTACCAACCAGGCCGACTTCAATGACCGATTGGTCCCTCGACCAAGCCCGCAAGACCTACTCGATCCCGCATTGGGCGGACGGTTACTTCGACGTGGATCAGGCCGGGCACATGGTGGTGAGGCCGACCGGGGCCGATGGTCCGGTGGTTTCGCTGCCGGATGTGGTGGATGCGGCGCGCGCCAACGGGGCCAAGCTGCCCTTGCTGGTGCGCTTCCCGGACATCCTGGGCCAGCGCCTGGGCAAGCTGCAGGCCGCCTTCAAGCAGGCGCAGGCTGACTGGGAGTACCCGGGCGGTTACACGGCCGTGTACCCGATCAAGGTCAACCAGCACCGCGGCGTGGCCGGCACCCTGGCCAGCCACCACGGCGAGGGCTTCGGCCTGGAAGCAGGCAGCAAGCCGGAACTGATGGCCGTGCTGGCGCTGTCGCGCCCGGGCGGGCTGATCGTCTGCAACGGCTACAAGGATCGCGAATACATCCGCCTGGCGCTGATCGGGCGCAAGCTCGGCCTGCAGACCTACATCGTCATCGAGAAGCCGTCCGAGCTGAAGCTGGTGCTGGAGGAATCCAAGGCGCTGGACGTGATGCCGGGCCTGGGCGTGCGCATGCGCCTGGCCTCGCTGGGTGCGGGCAAGTGGCAGAACAGCGGCGGTGACAAAGCCAAGTTCGGCCTGTCCCCGCGCCAGCTGCTGGATCTATGGAAGTCGCTGCGCGATACCGAATATGCCGACTGCCTGAGCCTGCTGCATTTCCACATGGGCTCGCAGATCTCCAACGTGCGCGACATTGCCAACGGCATGCGCGAAGCGACGCGTTACTTCGTGGAAATGTCGCAGCTGGGCGCGAAGATCACCCACGTGGACGTGGGCGGTGGCCTGGGCGTGGATTACGAAGGCACGCGTTCGCGCAGCTTCTGCTCGATCAACTACGGCCTGAACTCGTATGCCGGCAGCATCGTGCAGCCGCTGGCCGATGCCTGCAAGGAACACGGCCTGACCCCGCCGCGCATCGTCACCGAATGTGGCCGGGCGATGACCGCGCACCATGCGGTGCTGATCGCCAACGTGTCCGAGGTGGAGCAGGCGATGGAAGGCCGCGTGCCGGACCAGCACGATGACGAGCCGGCATCGATCCGCCACCTGCGCGAGATCCATTCCGAGCTGGGCGAGCGTCCGGCGATAGAACTGTTTCAGGAAGCGCAGCATTTCCACGCCGAAGGCCTGTCCAGCTATGCGCTGGGCCAGATCGACCTGCCGCAGCGCGCGCGTATCGATGACTTGTTCTATGCCATCGCCCATGCCGTGCGTGCGCGCCTGAGCTTCGACGAGAAGAGCCACCGTCCGGTGCTGGATGAGCTCAATGAACGGCTGGTGGACAAGTACTTCGTCAACTTCAGCGTGTTCGAGTCGATCCCGGATGTGTGGGCCATCGACCAGGTGTTCCCGATCGTACCGATCGAGCGCCTGGACGAGCAGCCGGACCGTCGCGGCATCATTGCCGACATGACGTGCGATTCGGACGGCATGGTGGAAACGTACGTCGGCAATGAAACGCTGGACAGCTCGTTGCCGCTGCATGCGCTGCGGTCTGGCGAGAGCTACCGCATCGGGTTCTTCATGGTGGGTGCCTACCAGGAGATCCTGGGCGACATCCACAATCTGTTCGGTGATACCGATGCGGTGGAAGTGCGTGCGACGCAGGGCGGCTATGCGATCACCCAGCAGCGTCGCGGTGACACCACCGATGTGATGCTGGATTACGTGGGATACAGCCTGGACGAACTGCGTGCGACCTATGCCGAGCGCGTGGCGGCAGCGGACCTGAGCGCCGAGCGCGCGCAGGAATTGGCTGATGCCCTGGAAACGGGCTTGACCGGGTACACCTACCTGTCCGACGAACCGTTGGTCTGAACGACGCCGATTGACCGGTAGCGCCGAGCCATGCTCGGTGAGCGCAGCGGCCGATGATCGGCCCCATGACGGCTGGGAGCCGTCGTCAGCCTGCCGGCAACCACAGGGTGGCGCGCAGGCCGGGGTGGGCGTTGTCGAGCGCCAGCTCGCCGCCGTGGCTGGCGGCGATGTCGGCCACGATGGCCAGGCCCAGGCCGCTGCTGTTTTCGCGCTCGTCCAACCGCACGCCACGCTGCAGCACGGTCTGCAGCTGGTTCGGCTGCAGGCCGGGACCGTCGTCCACGATGTCGATACGCAGCCGCCCACCTTCTGCGTGGGCAAGCACCTGCACCTGCTGCGTTGCCCATTTGCCTGCGTTGTCCAGCAGGTTGCCCAGCATTTCCTCCAGGTCCGCCGCATCACCGGCGAACTGCAGCGCAGGATCGATGTCCTCGCTGGCGAACGCAACGCCGCGCCCGGCATGCACGCGCGCCATCAGCCGACACAGCGCGGACACCACCGGGGCCACGTCCGCGCGCTGCCGATGATCGACCGCCAGCCCCGCCGCGAGATACCGGTCGATGCTGCCCTGCATGCGGGCGCCCTGCTCGCGCACGGTCTGCCGCCACGTGGCCTGGGCTGCATCGTGGTCCGCCTCGGCCGCCAGCACGGTCAGCGGTGTCTTCAGTGCGTGCGCCAGATCCTGGGCGCTGGTGCGGGCACGCGCCACCATGCGCTGGTGATGGTCGAGCAGCGCATTGAGCTCATCCCCCAGCGGCGCGATCTCCGCACTCAGTCCGGCGGTATCCACGCGCTGCGCTTCGCCGCGCCGCACGCGTTCCACCTGCTGCCCGAGCCGACGCAATGGGCGCAGGCCGAAATGGATCTGGCTGGCCAATACGGCAAGCCAGGCGGCGACCAGCACCGCCAGCGCCAACGCACTGCGCTGCCGGAACTGCGCCACCTGTGCCTGCAGGTCACTGCGATCCAGCGCGACCAGCAGCTGCAGCGGGGCCTGAGCACGCGGAAGCCTGACCTCGCGCGCCAACACGCGCAGCGGCTGCTGCAGCGGGCCTTCGATGTCACTGGCGGTGCCCTCGCCGGGGGCTACCGGCGCGGTGAGGCTCTGGTCCCACAGCGACCGTGACTGCAGCAGCGGCGCGCCATCGGCGCTGCTCAGTTGCCAATAAGCGCCGGAGAACACACGCTGGAAGCGTGCTTCATTGGGCTCTTGCCGCAACACCACGCGCCCTTCGGCATCCACTTCGGCCTGCGCGAGAACGGTCAGCAGGTCCTGTTCCAGCGCAGCATCCAGGCTGTCACGCGCGGCGCGCTCGAACAGGTGTCCCAGCAGGGCGCTGGCAAGCGCTGTCACCAGCAGCAGACCGAGGCCACCGGCCAGCAACAGACGGTTGCGCAGCGAAGCGCGCTTCATGCCCGCGACCTTCATGCCGGCGCGGTCAAGCGCCAGCCCTGGCCGCGCACGGTCTGGATCAGATCGACGCCGAGTTTGCGCCGCACCCGGCCCAACAGCACATCGAGTGCATTGGAGTCCGGATCGAATCCGCTGTCGAACACATGCTCACCCAGCCGCTCGCGGCCGATCACGCTGTCCGCGTGGTGGATGAAATAGCCGAGCAGCCGGAACTCCTGCGGGCTGAGTGCCAGCTCGTGGCCATCGAGGCTGAAACGCCCTGCGTTGACGTCCAGCTGCAGGGGCCCACACTGCAGGCGCGGACTGGCATGGCCGGTGCTGCGACGGATGAGGGCGCGCAGGCGCAGCACCAGTTCATCCGGCTGGAACGGTTTGGTCAGGTAGTCGTCGGCACCGGCATCGAAGCCGGCCAGCTTGTCGTGCCAGCGTCCGCGCGCTGTCAGCACCAGCACGGGGAAGCCCCGCCCGTTGGCGCGCCAGCGCTCGATGATGCTCAGTCCATCAAGCCCCGGCAGGCCCAGGTCGACGATGGCGGCCTGGATGTCCTCCACTTGGCCGTGCTCTTCAGCAAGACGACCATCGGTGAAGGCATCCACTACATAACCAGCCTGCTCCAGCAGGGGCTGCAGGCGCTGCGCCAGTTCGGTGTCATCCTCGGCCAGCAGGATCCGCATCAGTCATCCAGTTCGGTTTTAAGCAGCTTGCCGGTGCGGGCATCATAATCCAGCTCGACGACCACGCCGTCCGCGCGCAGGATCTCGACCTCGTACACGCCGTCGTCCAACTCCACTTCCAGCAGTTTGCCGGGATGGCGGCGGACGGCATCGCGCACCACGTTTTCCAGCGGCACATAGCGGCCCTGCTCGACGGCGCGACGCGCGGTCTGCTGGGCATGGTCGTCGCCAGCGACTGCCGGCACGATGGGCAGCAGGGCCAGCGCAACGATAAGGGCGGCTTTGTACGGATACATGGGCGTAGTAATAGCGCGGCCGACTAACCGTTGGCTAACAGCGTGGGCTAAGCAGCTGTTAGGTGGGGTGCGCAGACTGTGTTGGCCGGACCTGCATTGGTCCACCTCCCAGGAGAACCCCATGAAGAAGCTGTCCCTGATCGCCACTGCTACCGTCGCCGCCCTGCTGGGCACCGCTGCCGCCGCCCATGCGGCCCCGCTGGGCCTGGCCCAGGTGGAACAGAAACTGCGCGATGCCGGCTACAGCCGCATCCATGAAATCGAGAAGGACGACGGCCTGTGGGAAGCGGACGTGACCCGCGACGATGGTCGTTTCCGCGAGGTCTATGTCGACCCGAAGACCGGCGAGATCTTTGACGAGTTCGATGGCCGTGCACAGCTGAGCATCGATCAGCTGCTGGCGAAGGCGAAGGACCAGGGTCTGCGTGAGATCCATTCGGTGGAGCGGGACGGCGCGACATGGAAGCTGGAAGCGCGTAATGACCGCAACCAGAAAGTGGACGTGCGCCTGAGCGGGCATGACGGCCGGCTGCTGGCCAGCGAGCGTGATGGCTGGTTGGATTGATCCACGTCGAAGGCGGATCCCGGACTGGTAGCGCCGAGCCATGCTCGGCGAGCGCAGCGGCGAACGGGTCACGATCCCGCGGCGTGTCCAGATCCCGCCCAGCGTGGCGGGGTTTACCAGCCGAACGGTGGCGGGCGGTCCCAGTATCCCGGGCCGGGACCGAAGCCGCCGCCGTAACCGCCACCCCAAGGGCCGTAGAACCCAGGCCCCTTGCCTTCGCTGACATGGATGTTGACGTTCACGCCGCGGGTCTTGCCCTCGTCGGTGGTGTAGTTTTTGCTGAGGTTCAACGAGGCGGCGTTGTAGTGGCTGTTGCCGTAGCCCTCGGAATAGCCGATGCCGGTGCTGACACTGCCTGATACGCGCAGCTTGTCATCGGTGACCTCGGCCACGCGTCCGTCTTCGCCACGCGGCAGCGGGCCGCTCTTGTCGCCGTAATACGTGCCCGGTGCGTCCTGCTGGAAGCTGGGATCGTTGAGATAGCGCAGCGGCTCGCTGGGTACGGCCAGATTGAGACCGGTCGCGGACTGCGGGCCGGTGGCTCCGGCTGCACTCTGCGCCATCACCAGGGACGGTGCGCAGGCCAGGCAGAGCAGGATCAGGGGGCGGATCATGACGGAACGCTCCAGCAGCGGACGGGGCAGGGCACGCGGCCCTCATGGCGACGCTAGCAGCTGCAGCTTGAATGATGCCTGTCGTGGCGCGGTTGCGGTAGCCGTGCGGTGGTGGTCCGGGCGGGGCCGGACGGCCGGCGGCTGATGCGGAAGGCGCCGCGTTGCTCGCCGAGCGTGGCTCGGCGCTACCGTCGGGGTGTCGTATTGGCGGTCAGCGGTAGCGTGCGGTGGTGGTCCGGGCGGGGCCGGACGGCCGGCGGCTGATGCGGAAGGCGCCGCGTTGCTCGCCGAGCGTGGCTCGGCGCTACCGTCAGGGTGTCGTACGGGCGGTCAGCGGTAGCGTGCGGTGGTGGTCCGGGCGGGCCCGGACGGCCGGCGGCTGATGCGGAAGGCGCCGCGTTGCTCGCCGAGCGTGGCTCGGCGCTACCGTGATGGTGTCGTACGGGCGGTCAGCGTTCCAGCCGCTCGAACGAGAACAATGCTTGCAGCGGGTGGCGTCGGCGTTCGATGTTGGCACGCAGCAGCCCGGCGCCGATCGTCGAATAGGTGATGCCGTTGCCACCGTAGGCCATCGCGAACTGCACCCGCGGGCCCCATTGCGCGTGCGTGCCGAAGAAGGGCAGCCCGTCCGCGGTTTCGGCGAACGTCCCGGCCCACGCGAACGCGGGGGTGGGATCCAGCGCAGGGAACCACTGCTTCAACCCTTTCAACAGCTTCTTCGACTTGCTGTCCACCCGCCGGTCGCGGCGCGCGGGCACATCCACCGTGTCGTCCAGGCCGCCCAGCAGCAGTCGCTTGTCGCCCGTGCTGCGCAGGTAGAGATAGGGGCGTGCGCTCTCCCACACCATCGTGCTGGCCAGCGCGCCCAGTTGGTCTTCGTGCAGTGGGTCGGTGATCAACGCGTAGCTGCTGCGATTGCGCGCGACGCGCTTGTCCAGCCATTGCTGGTTGGCGTAACCCTGCGCCAGCACCACGTGCTTCGCGCGGATCTCCACCCCGGATTCGGTGTGGGCGGTGACGCCGCGTGTGGTGGGCTGCAGGGCATGCAGCACGGTGCGGTCATGTACGTGGCCACCGCGTCGTTTTACCCGCTCCAGCAAGCGGTAGGTCAGGCAGTACGGATCGACACGGGCAGCCTGACGGGTCAGCAGCGCGCCGGCGCCATCCATGCCCATGCGCTCGCGCAGCGCGTCGCTGTCCAGCCAGCGCGCATCCAGGCCGTGTCGTCGGCGTGCGGCACCTTCGTCCTGCAGCACCGCCACATGGCGCGACTTGCTGGCCAGGTACACGCTGTCCATCTGTTTGAAGTCCACCCCGCGCAGGCCGGATGTCACCTCGCGCAGCTGTGTCAGCGCGTCCGCACAGGCCTGGTAGGCCAGTGCGGCATCGTCCTCGCCGTACTGCTTGGCGAGGTCCACCAAGTGGGTATCGATCTCATACTGCAGCAGCGCCGTGCTGGCTGCCGTGCTGCCCCAGCCGATGTCGCGCTGCTCGATCAGCACCACCTCGTGCCCGTGGGCAGACAGTTCATCGGCAATCAGGGCGCCGGTGATGCCTCCCCCCACGATCAGCACGTCGCAGTGCAGGTCGGCCTCCAGCGGAGGAAACGCCTGGATCAGCCCATTGCGGATGGACCAGTACGGGTAGCCACTCTTCAGGTCCATGGGATCAGGCCGTCGGGTTGCCGGTGTGCGGGGTATCAATCAGTTTGGACAGATCGAAGCCCTGCTGGCGCGCAGTGGCCAGATAATGATCGCGGATGGTCTTGTCCAGGTGCGGGGTACGCGAAAGCAACCACAGGTAGTCACGATCCGGGCTGCCGACCAGCGACACGCTGTAGTCGGGCGCGATCTGGATGACCCAGTAGTCGCCCTTGGTGAAGGGCAGCCAGCGCAGGCCCTTGGGCAGGAAGCTGACGGCAAGCCGGGCGCTGTCATTGTCGACCACGCTTGCTTCGCCGATGGCCTCCTCGATCTCGCCCTCCATGCGGCAGCGGTTGTGCACGCGGATGTTGCCGTCGTCCTGCAGGCTGTAGTGGGCCGACACATCGGTGCAGGCCTCCGGCTCGTGGCGCATTGGCAGGCGCGCGATTTCGTACCAGGTGCCGAGGTAGCGCGGCAGCTTGAGATCGGGGACGGTCTTGAGGTCGTTATGGGCGGTCATGGGTCTTGTCCCTGAAGGGGTAGGCCACCTTGCCGCCCGTGCCGACATGGACAGGTGAAACCGCCTTCTCGTGGCGTAGCCGCAACGCTGCGTAACAGGGGATGGCTTTAACGGGCCGCTGTGCGGGCCCATGCTGATGGCACGTACCAAGGAGTGATGCTGATGTACCAGGTGATCCTGCTGAAAACCGAATCCAGTTTCGAACGCGCCCGCTGGGAGCAGGCCGAGGACGTGGTGGAGCACGACGGCGTGACCTATACGCTGCGTGCCGGTCCGCGCCAGCCGCTGCCGACCGACCACGCGTGGGACCCCATTGCGGTGTATGCCCCGGAAGAGATCCCGGAAGAGGATTTCCAGGACTGGTACCTGGCCCAGCAGCCTCAGGTGGAAGAGCTGCGCCTGAAGTACTGATCCGTTCACCACGTGGGTCGTCGTATAGTCCGCGCACGCGCGGTGGTCCGTGCATGACGGTGCCTTGTTTTGTCTCTTTCCAGCCTGATAGCCAAGCGCGGTGCCCTTGCCGGCCTGCTGATGTTCCTGTTCCTGCTCAGTGCCCCCTCGTTGGCGCAGGAGCCGGCCGAGCTGACCCCCGAAGCGCAGGTGACCCGGGCGGAGGCCACGCTGAAGGCCGCCCGGGCATCGCTGGAGGACGCCGAGACCCCCGACACGCTGGCGACGCTGAGCGAGCGCGCGCAGTCGGCCAAGGATGATGCGAATGCGGCGGCCAAGGCGCTGCAGCCGCAGTTGGCGCAGCTGACCGAACAGTTGGTGCCGCTGGGCGAGGTGGCCGAGGGCAGCACCGAGGCCCGCGAAGTGGCCGTGCAGCGGACGAGCCTGACCAAGCAACGCAACGCGGTAGACGGCACGATCAAGCGCGCCGAGCTGGCCGTGGTCAACGCCAACCAGCTCACCGCCGACATAGAAAAACTGCGCGCCAGCCAGTTCAGCGAAGAGCTGGGCCGCAAGGTGGCCTCGCCGCTGTCACCGGCCCTGTGGGCACAGGTGGCGGCGACGGCACCGACCGATACCACCCGGGTGCTGGCCCTCTATCGGCTGGGGACGGGCGCCGTACGCGATGCGGTGAAGCGCAAGGGCTGGGGCCTGCCGCTGCTGGGCCTGGGCGTTGCACTGGTGCTCTTCTTCCCTGTGCGACTGTGGCTGCGCGCGCTGGGACGGCGGTACGCGGCCGCAGAGCATGCCCCCAAGGGCCGCCTGCGCCGCACCGGTCTGGCCGTGTGGCTGCTGGTGGTCGGCACGCTGCTGCCGGGACTTGCCGCGTGGGCGCTGGTGTCGGCGATGGACGCGGTGGGGGCCATCCCGCCGCGTCTGCAAACCCTGTCCAACTATTTCCTGGGGGCGACGTGTTTCTCCGCCTTCATCGTGGCGCTGAGCTCGTGTCTGCTGGCCCCGAAGCGCCCGTCGTGGCGGCTGCTGGAACTGGACGACCGGGCCGCCGGCAACCTGCGCAAGTACGCGTGGAGCGCGGCAGTGGTGAGCTGGGTAAGCATCATGCTGGCGGCCGTGGACCGGGCGGCGCGCACCAGTGAGATCAACACCATCGCCTTGGACGGGGTGATCGCACTGATCTACCTGTGCCTGATCATGGCCATGCTGGTGACCTTGTCCCGCCTGCATCGGCGGCAGACCGCCGAGGCCGCCGAGCGTGCCGAAGCGCAGGCTGCCGATTCGCGTGCACGCGGTCCGGCCCAGCGCAGTGGCTGGATCGTACTGACCCGCGTTGCCGGCAACGTGGTGGTGGTGGCGGCGATCATTGCCTCGCTGCTGGGCTATCTCAATTTCGCCAAGTTCGTGACCTCGCAGCTTGTATGGGGCGGCATCGTCGCGCTGACGACGAGTCTGCTGCTGAAATTCGCCGATGACCTGTGCACGTGGATGTTGCACCCGGACAGCCGGGTTGGCCGCACCGTGGTGCTGACCACCGGCTTGAGCGCGGCGCAGGTGGAACAGGCGGGCGTGCTGTTGTCTGCGTTCAGCCGCATCGCGCTGGTGCTGATGGCGCTGCTGATCTTCACCGCACCGTTCGGCAATCTTGGTTCGGTGATGGGCAGCGTTGAGGCACTGTCGGACGGCATCCCGATTGGCCCGGACATCAGGCTGCAGCCCGGCAAGATCCTGCTGGCCGTGGTGGTGCTGCTGGGCGGCCTAGCGCTGATGCAGGCCCTGCAGCGCTGGCTGGTCGATACCTACCTGCCGAAGACCGAGCTGGACTCGGGTGCGCAGAACTCGATCAGTACCGTGGCGCGCTATCTGGGCATCATCCTGGCGGTGCTGTGGGCGCTGGGTGCACTGGGTATCGGCTTCGGGCAGCTGGCGCTGGTGGTCAGTGCGTTGTCGGTGGGTATTGGTTTCGGCCTGCAGGCGATCACGCAGAACTTCGTGTCCGGCCTGATATTGCTGGCCGAGCGGCCGGTGAAGATCGGCGACTGGATCAAGATCGGTGACCAGGAAGGCGACATCCGCCGGATCAACGTGCGCTCCACCGAGATCACCGTGGGCGACAAGTCGACGCTGATCGTGCCGAACTCGGAGCTGATCACCAAGACGGTGCGCAACATGACCATGGGCAGCGCGCAGGGCCGCATCCAGATCCAGTTCACCCTGCCGTTGAATGCAGACGTGGCGGCGGTGAAGCAGGTGCTGCTGGACAGTTACGAGGCGCATTCGAGCGTGTTGAGCGACCCGGCGCCGTCGGTGTTCATCGACTCGATCAGCGGTGGCCAGGTGGCGATCAACAGCTTTGCCTACGTGCCCAGTCCGCGGCAGGTGTACGGCACCCGCAGCGACCTGTTCTTCACCCTGCTGCAGGAATTGGCCGCGCGGGATATCGCGTTGTCTGCGCCCACGGACATCCACTTGGTACGTGACCCCGACGCCGCAGGTTGAGTCTGCGGCTCGGGTTGGAGCGCTTGCAGAGGCAACAGCAACGGCAATAGCTGCAGGGCTGTGTGCTGGTGGGGCGGGGTGGGTTGGCGGGGGACGGCAAGGGCCGCATCCATGCGGGCCTCGTTTCGCGCCATCCATGGCGCTCAACGCCCCCGCCACCCCACCCCGCCCCACCTTCGACAGGTCCATGGCGGCCATGGAAGTTGTCGGACATGCGGACATCGGTAGCGCCGACCCATGGTCGGCGAGCGCAGCGGGTTGTTGGCGGAAACATTCCGCCGAGCACGGCTCGGCGCGGCTGCCTTCGTCAGGTCATCGCGGGCATGAGGGCCGTCGGACATGCGGACATCGGTAGCGCCGACCCACGGTCGGCGAGCGCAGCGGGCCGTTGGCGGAAACACTCCGCCGAGCACGGCTCGGCGCTACCGCTCTTTCTTCATTTTTTCTGCGCGGGTGGCGGGCACCGAAACCTGTCAGAGGGCCGGGCGGTGGGGCTGGGCGGGGGCGTTGAGCGCCATGGATGGCGCGAAACGAGGCACGCATGGATGCGGCTATTGCCGTCCCCCGCCCAGCCCCACCGCCCGGCCCAGCACCAGATACAGCCCCCCCCACTCGCGAGGGGCTCAGCCGTTCGACCCACTATCCGCGTGGACGCCGCGATGGCACCAGCGCAAAAGTATCCACGGCGAGCTTCTCGGCATGGTTCAACCATGCGCGGATCTCCAGATCATCCACTTCATGATCCAACCCAAAGCTCAGGTTGATGCGGCCGCTCGCATCGGGCTGCACCCACTGCTGGGCCAGCACCACCTGCCGCTGCGATGACACCGCTTCGATCCAGAAGCCCCGCTGCGGCTGGGTACTCGCCACCAGTTCCAGCATGTACTGGCCAGCACGGGTACGACGGCCCTTGTCGGTGATCATGTGGGCCTGGCGAACGCTCGGACGCGGACCATCGAAGGCATCCAGCGCTGCATCCACCTGCACACCACCGCGCAGGTCATCATCGCGATACAGCTTGATCCCGTTTTCGCGGTTGACCAGCAACGCGCACCAGTCACCGTCGGCCGATCCATCCTCGAAGGCGGTGCAGCGGTCTACATACGCCAGCGTGCTGTCCTTGTCGGCTTCATCGAATTGGCGCGACGTGTTTTCCAGGTAGACCGTCTTCAGTGCCCAGTCCTTGTCGTACTCCAGCAGCACCGGCGGCTGCACATGTTGCACGCCGACGATCACTTGGTTGCTGTCGTCGATGCGCAGTTCGCGCGTTGGCTCGCCCAGCCACAACGAACGGGCAAAGGCGAGGTACTTGGGATAGTCGCGTCCGTTGTCCTTGCGTGCGGCGACGCTGGCACTGGCCGGCCGCTGCGGATCGATCAACGAGCGGCCGAAGCCGATGCGCTGGATGGCAGGATCCAGCAGGCTGAGCAGGGTCGCCCCGCTGTCCAGCGTGGTGGCATCGTCCACCTGCAGCTGGCGCGGCTCGATGTCCTTGCCGACGAACAGCAGCAGGTTCTCGCGCTCCTGCTTGGCCAGCACGTGGCTGAGGTCGTTGGGCATGGCCAAGTGATCGGATGACACGACGATCAACGTGTCCTTGCCATGCGGGCTGGCCTGGATACGCTCAACCAGCTGTGAGATCAGGCGATCCGTGCACTTCAGCGCGTTGAGCAGGCCGATGTTGCCGTGCGGGCTCTCGTAACGCTCGTTCTTGCACGACACCGGCAGGTGGCCGGCCGGGTGATGGGTGTCCATCGTCAGCGTGGTGAGCATGAAGGGTTCGCCCGCACGCGACAGCTGCTCGAAGCGGCGATAGGCGGTATCCAGCAGCACGTCGTCATGCACGCCCCACGCGGAGTAATGGATGCGACCGACCTTCTTCTGCTGTTTGAACCAGGCAAGGTCGTGCACTTCGTCAAAGCCATGGCTGGCGAGGAACTGCCCCTTGCCGGCGAACTGACCGTTGGCGCCCCCCAGGTAGTGGTTGGTGTAGCCCTGCTGCTTGAGGTAGTCGCCGAGGCAGACGGCTTTGGGCAGGAAACTGCCCATGCGGTCCATGCTGTTCTCATCGCCCTGCGCGGTCGTCAGTGGTACGCCACACATCGATGCGACCAGTCCGGCGATGGTCCAGCCGCTGCCCTCCGGCGAATCCAGACCGCGCACATCCAGCGAGCGCGCCGCCAAGCGGTTGAGATTCGGCATCAGGCCGGGGAATACGCTCTCGTCGAGATAGGTGCGTTCCAGGCTTTCGCCGTATATCCAGACGATGTTGCGCGGGCGCTGCAGCGGCTGCGTCGGCACCTGGTATTCCGGGGCGATCTCAGCGAAATCGACCGGGCGCAGCTGGTAGTAAAGACGCTGGCCGTCGGCGAACAGCGGGCTGACACACACGGCCAGCAACCATAGTCCCGTGAAGCTGGCGAACAGTGTCTTGCCGCGGCCGGGTCGTTGCCAGCGCTTGATGCGTACAAGGGCAAACGGCAGCAGGGACACCAGCAGCAGGGCAATGTAGCCCGCGATGACCCGCTTGAAATCGGAGACACCGGCGCCTTCCATATCGGCGCCCAAGTGGTACAACGTGGCCGCATTCAATCCGTCGCCGGACAGCTGGTCCACCAGCCACCAGGTGCTCAGGGCGATCAGCAGTACCGAAAGCAGGCCGGCCTTCCACCACAACCATTTACTGGAAACCAGCAACAGCCAGGCAAGCACGAACAGCGTAAGCAACAAAATCCAGAGCATGGGCATATTCGGCAGTGACGGAGGTGGTGATGGACGTCGTACCGACGCGTGTCCATCTCGACCGGACTGCCAACCACAACAACATGACAGACCGATGACTCGATCATGCCTGCACGAACCTGACTGAAATGTTTGCCGAAAACGACAAAAGTGGATAAATCGTCAGCTTTGTGGCGTTGGTGTGAATCGCTTGATAGCGCGTGGATGATGCGCGTTGGTAGCCGACTTCAGTCGGCTGGCTTCAACCGTAGTGCGCCAGCAGCCGACTGAAGTCGGCTCTACCGGTCGGCTGGCATCGAGCGTGGGGCGTTGGCAGCCGACTGAAGTCGGCTCTACCGGGCGGCTGGCATCGAGCGTGGTGCACGAGCAGCCGACTGAAGTCGGCTCTACCGACCTGCTCTACCGGTGGCCGCGTTCTTCGCGGGCGCGGGCGCGGCGGTCGAACAGTAGTGCGCTGGTGATGATGCCCAGGCCGAGGAATACGCCGATCAACATCAGTATCATCGCGATTGCGGGGTAGCCGAACAGATGCACGCCGTTGTCCACTTTCATCATCAGCGCCGACGCCAGGATCAGGGCGGCGGTGACGATGCCGGCCGACACGCGGTTGGCTATCTTCTGCAGGTTTTCCATCAGGCGCGATTCTTCCAGCCCCGTCACCTTCATCTGCAGCCGGTTTTCAGCCAGCAATGCGAGGATGTCGGTCATCTTGCGCGGGCCGACGCGCAGCAGTTCCTGCACTTCCATCGCTTCGCTGGCCAGGTTGGCCGCCGACAACGATTTCTTCAGCCGCGCGCGCATCACGTGCTGCAGCTGCTTCTCCACGATGCGTCGCGTATCCAGTGTCGGTGACAGCAGGCGGCACACCGATTCCAGGTTCAACAGGGCCTTGCCGATCAGGCTCAGTTCCGGCGGCGTGCGCAGGCCGCTGGCGGTGGCGATACGCACCATGTCCAGCACCACGCGGCCTTCGGAGTAGTGATTGCTGGCGGCGTACCGCGCAATCATCTGGCCGGTCTCGCGCAGGTAGCGTTCTTCTTCGAACGACTCCAGCCGTGTGCTGATCGCGATGATCTCATCGGCCACTTCCTCGCCACGGCCATCCACCGCAGCGAACAATACCTTCAACAGACGCTCGCGCAGGCGCGGCGGCATATGCGCGACCATGCCCAGGTCGAAGATGGCCAAGCGGCCGTCGTGGGTCACGCGCAGGTTGCCGGGATGCGGGTCGGCGTGGATTTCGCCGTGCACGAAAATCTGGTCCAGGTAGCCGCGGATCAGCGCAGCCGCCAGCGGGTCCATCGAGTGTTCGGTGCGCCGGATATCCGGGATCATGTCCACGCGCACGCCGTCGGCGAGCTGCATCGTCAGCACGCGGTTGCTGCAGTAGTCCCAGATGGGCTGCGGGACCCACAGCGGCTTGAACGGTCGCAGGTGTTGGCCGAAGCGCTGCAGGTTTTCTGCTTCTGCCTGGTAATCCAGCTCCTGCATCAGGGTCTTGGCGAACTCGTTCAACCAGTCGCGCAGGCGCACACGGCGCCCCACCTGGGTCAGGTGGTCGGCGGCCAGCGCAAAACTGCGCAGCGCTTCCAGATCTGATCGCAGCTGCGCGGCGACCTCGGGCTTCTGCACTTTGACAGCGACTTCGCGGCCATCGCGCAGCGTGGCACGGTGCACCTGGGCAATGGAGGCGCAGCCCAGCGGAACGGGATCGAAGCTGGCGAACAACGTGGAGACGGTGGCGCCCAGTTCTTTCTCGATGATGGCGTGAATCCGCTCCACCGGGATCGGCGCGACGCTTTCCTGCATCCGCTCCAGCGCCGTAGCGAACTCCACCGGCACCATGTCCGGCCGGGTAGACAGCATCTGCCCCAGCTTGACGAAGGTCGGGCCGAGGGATTCCAGGTCGGTGACGAACTGCTCCGGGTTGCCGTCCGGCGGCACGTCGGGTGCGCCTGCAGCGTCCAGGTTCATGCCGGAGAACACGCCGGAATTGCGGTAGCGCATCAACAGCCGCAGGATCTGGCTGCGGCGGTTCATGCCGGTGATCAGCGGCGGGTTGGCAGACGCGGCAGGCGGGTTGTTCAAGCAGGACTCCGCGATGGTGCAGGAGGCCCAGTGTGGCGGGGGCAAGGTGGTGGAGTGGTGAATCCGGTGGTGTCTTTTGGGATTCACGCCTTTTAGGTCAGAATCCGCCTTCTTCCTCCCCCTCTGATGATGGACCCTCCATGGCCGGTGCCAGCCTGTTCACCCTGCTCGACGACATCGCCACACTGCTGGACGATGTGGCGGTCCTGACCAAAGTCGCCGCGAAGAAGACCGCCGGTGTGCTGGGTGACGATCTGGCGCTCAATGCACAGCAGGTCACGGGCATGAGCGCGAACCGCGAACTGCCGGTGATCTGGGCGGTGGCCAAGGGCTCGTTCGTCAACAAGCTGATCCTGGTGCCGGCCGCCTTGGCGATCAGCGCCTTGGAGGCGTGGTTGAAGTCCCGCGGGTACAACGTGCCGCTGATCGTGCCATTGATGATGCTGGGCGGTGCCTTCCTCTGCTACGAGGGCGTGGAGAAGCTGGCACACCGCTTCCTGCACCCGGCTGAGGAAGACGAAGCGAAGCAGGCAGAGCGTCGGCAGGCGCTGGCCGACGACACGGTGGACATGGTGGCCTTCGAGAAGGACAAGGTGAAGGGCGCGATCCGCACCGATTTCATCCTGTCGGCCGAGGTGATCGTGCTGACCCTGGGCGTGGTGGTGTCTTCCGGCGCGGCCTTCATGCAGCAGGTGCTGACGCTGAGCGTGGTGGCCGTGGCGATGACGGTGTTCGTCTACGGACTGGTCGGCGGCATCGTCAAGATCGACGACGCGGGTCTCTACCTGGCGAAGAAGGGCGGTGCGGTGGCCGCCTTCGGACGCGGCATGGTGGCTGGTGCCCCGTGGCTGATGAAGTTCTTGTCCATCGCCGGTACGGCCGCGATGTTCCTGGTCGGCGGAGGCATCCTGGTGCACAACGTGCCGCCGTTGCACCACTGGGTGCTGGAGCATGGCGGCGAAGGCCAGTGGGCGTGGCTGATCAATGCGCTGGTGAACGTGGGCGTGGGCCTGGTGGTCGGCGCGCTGGTGCTGGGGGCGGTGACGCTGGTGCAGAAGCTGCGCGGCAAGCCCGCACACTGAAAGCCGGACGGCCAGCGGCCGTCACTACCAAAAGCGGCCTTGACTACCGGGTCAACCGGCCTGTACGCGGTTGCGGCCCTCGCGCTTGGCCGCGTACAGGGCCTCGTCGGCGCGTCGCAGCAGGGTTTCGGCGCTGTCGGTCGGCTGCCACTGCGTCAGGCCGGCGCTGAAGTGCACCGGCACGCGGTGGTCCTGCACGTGCAGCACGCGCTGCGCCAGCGAGCGCTGCAGGCGCTGCAGGGTGGACATGCTGTCGGCCCCGGGGGTATCGGGCATCACCAGCACGAACTCGTCGCCGCCCAGCCGCGCCACGCTGTCACTGGCCCGCAGCAGCAACTGGCAGACACTGACGAAATGGCGAAGCACGGCGTCACCGCCTGCGTGACCGTACTGGGAATTGGTCTGGCCGAACTCGTCCAGGTCGATCACCGCCACCGACAGCGCGCTGCCACCCCGCGATGAGCGGGCGAGTTCGGATTGCAGCAGGTCGTCCAGGCCGCGCCGGTTGAGTGCGCCGGTCAGGGGATCGGTGCGGACCAGGTCGGTCACTTCCCGCAGGTCATTCTCCAGCTGGGCGATGCGCTGTTCGGCCACTTCCACTTCCAGCCGCGCATTGGCCAGATGATCGCGGGCCTGCGCGGCCTGCTGCTGCACGCGACCGGTGTCGTGCAGCACGCCCTGCAGCAACTGGTTGAGATCGGCGATGCTGCGCGCCTCGCGCAGGGCCAACGCGTAGCTGCTGATGCGATCGTGGTACTCACCGGTGCTGTTGGCCATGCCATCAAGCTGCTGCACGAAGTCGCCCATCAGCCCGCGCATGGCCGCCTTGGAATCGGCGATGCCCTGCTTGAGCAGGCCCTGTTTGTAGATCACCTGGCGCAGCTCGGCGCGGGTGCGTTCGACGGCCGCTGTATCCAAGGGCCCGGCCAGCAGCTGGCGCACCGCATCGATCTGTCCGTGCAGCCACGCGCCGTCGTCCAGCAGCTCACTGATGTTTTCCAGCAGCAGGTCGAACAGGCCCAGCAGCAGTTCGTCGCGTTCCTGCCACGCCTCGCTGCGTACGCCGATCTGGTGGCCCAGCTCGCGCAGGCTGTTTTCCAGTCCATCCAGCGGCTGCCCGGGCTGCCACTGTTTCCATGCGGCGGCCTGGGTGATTGCCTGCTCGCGCAACTGCGGGTCGTGCTGCAGCAGGCTGGCCACGGTGATGCCCAGCACGTGGCGCAGCTGCTCGCGCAGGCGCTCGCTGTCGGGCTGGCCGGCCGGGGAATGCTGTTCGATGGTGCGGATGTATTTGTCGATCAGCTGGCGCATCGCCCGGCCATAGCGCGGCCAGTCCGCGCTGGCCTGCGCCGATTGCAGGCGGTCGCCCATGTCGCCCAGCTCGCCGGGAAGGGTCGCCATGCCGTCGGCGAACGCCGCCAGCAGCGTCTCTGGCTGCTCTGCGCCGATGAAGATCTGCTGCAGCGTCCGCCCATCGACGCGGCGCGGGCCCGCATCGGACGTTGCCGGTGCGGCACGCACATGCGCCAGCGGCCCGAGTTGGGTGCCGGCGGAAGGGCGTGGTACAGGGCGGTCCGTCATGCGGTGATCCGTGGGGAGGTGGGGGCTGGTGACAGCATATCGGCGCGGTCGACGTTGGCTTTATACCTGTCCAGCCCTCACGATGGCAGCAACGCGCCATGGGAGAGGACGATGCGGGTGATGCTGCTGGGAGCAACGGGTCTGGTGGGTGGCCAGGCGCTGCAGATTCTGTTGGAGGATACGCGCTGCACGGCGCTGATCGCGCCCACGCGACGCCCGCTGCCAATGAGCGCGGCAAAGCTGGACAACCCGGTGCTGGATTTCGAGCAGCTGCCCGGTACCGCGCCGTGGTGGGCGGTGGATGCGGTGGTCTGCGCGCTGGGCAGCACGTTGGCCCAGGCCGGCAGCCGCGAGGCCTTCCGGCGCATCGACCATGACTACCCGCTCACCTTTGCCGGCCAGGCACATGCGCATGGCGCCGCGACGTTCGTGCTCAATTCGGCGGCGGGCGCGGATGCGGGCTCGCGGTTCTTCTACAACCGCGTCAAGGGCGACCTGGAGCAGGATCTGCGCGAGCTGGGCTTTGATTCGCTGACCCTGGTGCGGCCGGGGCTGATCGGCGGCGAGCGCGCGCAGAAGCGCACAGGGGAACATCTGGCATCGAAGGTGCTGGGCCTGCTGGGTCCGGTGCTGCCGCGCGGTTGGCGGATCAATCCGGCGGAGAAGATCGCAGCGGCGTTGGTGGAAGCGGCGTTGGTGCCGCGGCCGGGCGAACACGTGGTGGCTGCGCGGGACCTCGCGGGCTGAGCCCACGAGTGTTTCGCTGACGGCCAGCGGCCGTCACTACCGGACAAGCGGGGGGGCTTGGTTGGGGCAGGTTCCCTTGCCCTGCAAAGGAACCTGCCCGCTACGCCTTCCGGGTTTCGTTGACGGCCCGCGGCCGTCCCTACCGGATCAGTTGGCCAGGGCCAGATCGTCCATCATGGTGCGCAGGAAGCGTGCTGCCTCACCGCCGGTGGCGGCGCGGTGATCGAAGGTCACCGACAGCGGGATCACCTTGTGCGCTTCCACGCCGCCCATCACCGGGGTCATCTGGTGGCGGGCGCGACCGGCGGCCACGATCGCCACGCACGGCGGCACGACCACAGGGGTGGCGTAGCGACCGGCGAACATGCCGAAGTTGGACAGCGAGATCGTGTAGCCGCTCAGTTCGGAGGCGGCGATCGAGCGCCCTTCCACCTGCTCGCGCAGGCGGTTGACGCCCTCGCGGATGCCACGTGCGTCCAGCATGTCCGCGTTGCGCAGGGCCGGCACGAACAGGCCGTCATCGGTGTCCACCGCGATGCCCACGTCCACGTGCGCATGCAGGGTGCGGGTCAGCGCCTCGCCATCGAACCAGGCGTTGAGCGCCGGCACCTTCTGGCAGGCCACCACGATCGCCCGCACCAAGCGGCCGGTCATGTCGGTACCCGGCTGCCACGCATGGATGTCGGCGTCGTCGTTCAGCGTGGTCGGTACGACCTTGCTGTGCGCGTCGGCCATGACACGGGCCATGTTACGACGCACGCCCTTCAGCTGCTCCGGCTGGCCCTTGGCGACCACGCCCGGCGGCTGGGTGCGCATCGGCTTGCCGGCGGCGGACATCGGCGCGCGCTGGCTTTCCACGCGGGCCGGGACCGGTGTGGCCATCGCCTGCATGGCAGCCGGCGCAGGTGCCGATCCGACCTTGGCACTGCCATCGGCGGCCGCCTGCTTCACGTCCGCCATCGTCACTGCGTTGTCGGTGCCACTGGCACGCACGCGCGACAGGTCGACACCCAGCTTGCGCGCCATGGCCCGCACCGCGGGTACGGCCTTGACCCCGCCTACGGCCACCGCCTGTTCGGCGTGCACGGTGTTGGAGCTCTGCATCGCGCCCACCACGGTGCCGGCGTCGTCGCGCTCGCCACCTTCCTTGATCTCACCCCCCTCGTCAGAGGCCACCACCTTGTCCGGCTGTGCCGGTGCGGGCTGGCCGGTGCTCGGCGTGGGCGACGGCGCGGCGGGTGCGGCATGGCCGTGGCTGTGGCCGGTGTCCTGGCCATCGGCACGCTGCGGCATGTTCGGGTCGATCTCGAAACTGGCCAGCACGGCACCGGTCGGGATGATGTCGCCCGCTGCGCCGGACAGCTTCAGGATCTTGCCGGAGACGGGCGAGGGCACCTCGACCACGGCCTTGGCGGTTTCCATCGATACCAGCGGCTCGTCCAGCTTGATCGTGTCGCCTTCCTTGACGAACCATTCCACGATGGTCGCGTCCGGCAGGCCTTCGCCCAGGTCGGGCAGGTTGAAATTCTTGGTCTGGCTCATGTGCAGTTCTCTTCCAGCAGTTCCAGTTCGCGGGCCGGCAGCCAGCCCGTCGCGCCGTTTGCGCGCTCGGACCACCACCAGCCCCCATGTTCGTGATGTAGCCGTACCATCTCGCCGTTTTCCACATCCAGCTCGCGCGCATCGTAGTCGCGCAGGGCTTCCGCGCGACCCTCATCAAGCCGCTGCAACCACGCGACCGGTGCCCAGCCGGCGCGCCCATCCGTGGTGCGCACCCAGGCAAAGGCCGGCCATTCTTCGTCACGTACACCGACTTCGACGATCTGGCCGGTGTGGAACCGGAGCGGGTTGGGATACTGGCTGCGATACGGGCCAAGCAGGCGGGCCCACATATCAGCCTGCCGCAATGGCGCGCTTGGCGGCCGTCACGATCCGCTCCACGCTGGGCAGGTACTTCATTTCCAGGCGGAACAGCGGAATGTGCGTGTCATAGCCGGTCACGCGCTCCACCGGGGCCAGCAGGTCGTACAGCGATTCCTCGGCCAGGCGCGCGGCGATCTCCGCACCGAAGCCCGCCGTCTTCGGCGCCTCCTGCACGATCACGCAGCGACCGGTCTTGGCGACCGATTCGGCGATGGTGGCGAAGTCCAGCGGACGCAGCGTGGCGACGTCGATGACTTCGGCACTGATGCCTTCACCGGCCAGCTTGTCAGCCGCTTCCAGGGCTTCCTTCACCTGCGCGCCCCAGGTCACCAGGGTCACGTCGGTACCGTCGCGCAGCACGAAGCACACATCCAGCGGCAGCGCCTCGCCATCGTTGACCACCACTTCCTTGTACTGGCGGTAGATGCGCTTGGGCTCCATGTAGATCACCGGATCCGGCTCGCGGATCGCAGCCAGCAGCAGGCCATAGGCACGCTGCGGCGAGGACGGCAGCACTACGCGCAGCCCCGGCACGTTGGTGAAGATGGATTCGTTGGCTTCGCTGTGGTGTTCCGGTGCGCGGATGCCACCGCCCCACGGCACGCGCAGCACCATCGGGCAGTGCAGGCGGCCACGCGTACGAGTACGCAGGCGCGCGGCATGGCAGATGATGTGGTCGACCATCGGGTACATGAAGCCGTCGAACTGCGCTTCGGCCACCGGCTTCATGCCTTGTGCGGCCAGGCCGATGGTCAGGCCGGCGATGGTGGTTTCATCCAGCGGGGTATCGAGGATGCGGTTGGCGCCGAAGCGCTGCTGCAGGCCGGCGGTGGCGCGGAACACGCCGCCGTTGACGCCGACGTCCTCACCCAGCACCAGCACCGATTTGTCGTGCTCCAGCTCCCAGGCCAATGCCTGGGTGATGGCTTCGATCAGGGTGATGGGCGTAGTGGTCATGACCGTGTCTCCACCGGCGACAGCAGCGCTGTCGGCGGCATTGGTGCGGGAAGCAGGAGCGCCGTGCTTGATCTCATCCATGACGCTGCTCCAGGGCGATGGCAGCAGCGCGCTGGGCCAGCAGGTCCGGCGGCGGATCGGCGTACAGGAAGTCGAACATCGCCTCGACCGGCTGCACCGGCGTGTTGAGGTACTGGTTCACGTCCTCGTCCACGCGCGTCCCGCACTCCTCGATCCACGCCTTTTCTTCGGCTTCGCTCCATACGCCCTGCGCGGTCAGGTACTTGCGCAGGCGCAGCATCGGCTCCAGCAACCAGGCATCCTTCACTTCGGCATCGTCGCGGTAGCGGCGTGCGTCGTCGGCGGTGGTGTGGTCGGACAGGCGATAGGTCATCAGCTCCAGCACGGTGCCGCCATTGCCGGACAGGCCGCGTTCGCGCGCCTGTTCCATGGCGGCCAGCACGGCGATCAGGTCGTTGCCGTCCACCTGCAGGCAGTGCAGGCCACCGGCCAGCCCCTTCTGCGCGAGCGTTTCGGCACCGGTCTGCGCCGAGCGCGGAACGGAGATGGCCCAGCCATTGTTGACGATGCACAGGATCAGCGGGAGCTTGTAGGCACCGGCGGAATTCAGTGCGGCATAGAAGTCGGTCTTGGAGCTGCCACCGTCGCCACAGACGGCCACGGCGACCTGTTTTTCGTCGTTGAGCTTGAACTTCAACGCAGCACCGGCAGCATGCAGGCACTGGGTGGAGATCGGCACGCAGAACGGGAAGTCCTTGGCCGCATTGCCACCGTAGTCGTTGCCACGCTCGTCGCCGCCCCAGTACATCAGCACGTCGTACGGGCGCACGCCGCGCATGAACATCGCGCCGTATTCGCGGTAACTGGGCGCGAACACATCGCCCACCGCCATGGCCGCGCCGATGCCCACATGCGCCGCTTCGTGGCCCAAGCAGGCGGCGTAGGTGCCCAGCTTGCCGGTGCGCTGCAGGGCGATGGACTTGCTGTCGAAGACGCGCACATAGAGCATCTGCTTGAACAGCGGGACCAGCACCTTGGGATCCCGCAGGGAGGCGGGCAGGTCATCACGGACGAGCTTCCCGTCCGCGTCCAGGTATTGGAGATATTCGATCTTGAACTCAGCAGCAACTGTCATTGCGGACGACACCTTCGACAGGAAGTTACAAATGATATGAATTGCCATGTTAAGGACGGCATAGGAAAAAGCTGTCCTGCGGCGCAGCAAGAGTTTGCCCGTTCAGTGCGCGTGTCCCTGCGCAGAACGCCAGCAACAGCAACGTATTCAGTCGATGCTGCACAGCACCACAATACCCCTCCGGCGCGGTCAGTGGCACAGGTAGGAACCGGTTCCACGCGCCAGTGCGCTGTAATTCACGTTCCACGCAACGGGGGCGATCACCTGGGAATGGATCGGGTGCGGTGGCGTTGCTCGTCCCTGGCCGCGCCCTGCTACGCTTTGCGGCCTTTGACCGGTCCTGCCCCCCATGTCCGTCGATAACAACCAACGCGATCTCGAAGCCGGTATCCATACGGATCTACAGGATCGGCTGACCTACGGCGGCTACCTTCGGCTGGACCAGCTGCTGGCGGCGCAGCAGCCGCTGTCCAGCCCGCCGCATCACGACGAGATGCTGTTCATCATCCAGCACCAGACCTCGGAGCTGTGGCTGAAGCTGCTGGCGCACGAACTGCGTGCGGCGATCAGCTTCCTGCAGCGTGACCAGGTCTGGCAGTGCCAGAAGGTGCTCGCGCGCAGCAAGCTGGTGCTGCGCCAGCTGACCGAGCAGTGGTCGGTGCTGGAAACGCTGACACCCTCCGAGTACATGGGGTTCCGCGACGTGCTGGGGCCGTCTTCAGGCTTCCAGTCATTGCAGTACCGCTACATCGAGTTCCTGCTGGGCAACAAGAACGCGCAGATGCTGAAGGTGTTCGAGCATGACGTGGCGGGCCAGCAACGCCTGCGCGAGACGCTGGAGGCCCCCAGCCTGTATGAGGAATTCCTGCAGTATCTGTCCCGCTTCGGTCATGACATCCCGGCGCAGTACCTGCAGCGTGACTGGAGCCAGCCGCACGTGGCCGACGATGCACTGCACCCGGTGTTCGAGCGCATCTACCAGAACACCGATAAGTATTGGCGCGAGTACGCGCTGTGCGAAGACCTGGTGGATCTGGAGACCGCCTTCCAGCTGTGGCGCTTCCGCCATATGCGCACGGTGATGCGGGTAATCGGGTTCAAGCGCGGCACCGGGGGTTCGTCCGGCGTCGGGTTCCTGGCCAAGGCGCTGGAGCTCACGTTTTTCCCGGAGCTGTTCCAGGTGCGGACCACGCTGGAGGGGTGAGCTCCAGCGCGGTGTCTGGATGCGGTGTCAGCTGTCCGCAGGCATGCGCCGTTGCCCGCGCAATTGATGCGCGCGTGCTTCGATCTGGCGCAGTTTGTCTGTGGTCGACTGCACGGACGTGGGTGCATGCTCGCAGATATGCAGGCGTCCGGGTCGGATGCCGTCGGCCATGAACGCGGTGGTCACCTGATCAACGCATGATGAGGCGCCAACGTAGATCATGCCGTGGCCTTTCAGCCCAGCGGCGTAGACGATGGATGCGGAGGGAATGGATGTGAACGCATTGAATGCTGTTGCGCGCGGGGTGAATGCATCGAACTCCATCTGCAGCACCATCAGGTTCCGTACTGCGTCCAAGCCTGCCATGTCGGGTCTTGCGGGTACTGAAACCGGCCAATACGCACAGGGTTGGTGGCTTTCCGTGCTGCCGCCGACCGGGTTTTCGCGCGCTTGACGATCCCCCATGGCGTCCCAGAAAGACGGCGGCTGGACGCCTTCCGCGCTGTTGCACAGAACGGTGTACTGGACGGAACTGGTCGGGTTCAGGTCGAGTGGACTGGGCGATTCCGGAGCACTGAACCAGTCGACGGCCGCATGCTGCGCGGATCGTTGAGCAACTTCGTCTACATCGGGATCATCGCTGAAGTGATGGCCCGTGATGCGTTCATCCAGTGCCTTTGCGTCCATGTCGGGCGATTCGCGCAACCAGGATTGAAGCACGCGCGCGGCCATCAACGACTCGACGCTGCCAAGGCTGTACCTGACGGTATCGCGGAAAACCGGCTCCAGATCGGCAAACAGGTCATCGATTGCCTGCGCATCCGTGCCCAGCCCATACACCTCCGGCCGTGCAACAGCACGCTCGACCAGGAAACGCTGGTAGATCACCTGGCGGGAGTCTGATTTGGGAATGGCGGTGTACTGGATGCCCTTGGTCCAGTCGACGTTGGAATCCAGAATCATCCGATCAACGTGGTCGGGGAACAGGAGGCCATACCATGCACCCAGTTCGGTGCCGTAGGACACGCCCCAATAATTGATTTTTTCCTCACCCAGCTGAGTTCGCACCAGATCCATGTCACGTGCGGTCTGCTCGGTGGTAATGAATCGCGACCAAGGGTGGGCGCTGCATCCAGCGGCGATGACGGCGGCATTCTCATTGATGGCGATCAGATTTGCGCTTGAACGGTCATCGGTAATCCGGCCGTAGGGTTTCAGCACGGCCGAGGATCTACAGCGCAGTTCGCTCCCTGAGCTCAGCCCGCGGGGCTGCACCGCGATAAGGTCGTGGCGCTCGGAGATCCGGTGTTTGTCGCTCGCCCCACCTGCCTCAGCCTCCCAGTTGGCAGGCAAGCTGGCGGTGAAGAACATCGCGCCCAGTCCAGGCCCGCCGGGGTTGACCATCAGCACGCCGCGTCGCTCGGCCGGATGGGCGGCGCGCACGCGGAGCAGTTCGAGTGTCAGCGTGCCGGGCACTGACCCCGCATGATCCAGTGGGACCTGGGTTTGTGAACACTGCAGGCGGTCTCCAAGACGGGGAAAGCTGCTTGAAATATCGTCCGGGCAGGAAGTCCACTCCAGGGGAGCGGCGGACGCGGAGGCACCCATCAGGAGGGGCGCCATGGCCAGTAGCGGGGTCAATCGCTTCATGGAAAGTCCAGAAAGTAGGATGAGATGACCCTGAGCCGCACGCAGCAATCAGCGTCGTTCCTGACCCTACGTGGACCCTGCCGGGGTGTCTTTGAGCCGATGTGCGGAAGTCAGTCGGTAAAAGCGCGTGGTGATCGATGATCGATAACCGACATAGACGTGTCGTGTGTAGTGGCCAGCAATCAGGGCAGATGCGTCTGCTGCCGGTTCAGCTTCCTTGCCAGGAAGCTGAATTCGTTGCATTTGCAAGTACAGCGAGCGCGCGGTCTCCTGTTGCGATAAGCGTGTATTTGACGTGAACGCCAGAAGTCGGTGATGCTCGCGCGTTACGCCGGCACAGGGACGTGTCTGTCATCCACCGAACCAGGAATCCCGCATGAGCCTGAACGCCACTGCGAATACCCCCGAACCGGCTGTGCCGGAGTTCAAGACACTGCTAGGCCACCCGCGTCCGTTGTGGATGCTGTTCATGGCCGAGTTCTGGGAGCGCTTTGCGTTCTACGGCATCCGTTGGGCGATGGTGTTGTACATCGTGGCCCAGTTCCACGGCGGCGATGCCACCGGTGAACGGCCCGCCAGCGAGCTCTACGGCGCCTACCTGGCCCTGGTTTACGCCGGCGCGATCTTCGGTGGCTATGTCGCTGACAAGTTGATCGGGTTCCAGCGCTCCATCCTGCTGGGCGCTCTGTTCATGGCCGTCGGCCTGTTCATGCTGGCCTCGCCGACCGAGCTGCTGTTCAAGCTGGGCCTGGCCACCATCATCGTCGGCAATGGTCTGTTCAAGCCGATCATCTCCACGCTGGTCGGCAAGCTCTACCTGCAGGGCGATGCCCGCCGTGACTCCGGTTTCACCATCTTCTACATGGGCATCAACCTGGGCGCGATGATCGCCCCGGTGATCACCGGCTGGCTGGCGCGTGAGATCTTCGGCACCGACGCGATGCCGCATTACCAGATCGTCTTCATCTGCGCCGGCGTGGGCATGCTGGTGAGCCTGGTGTGGTTCTGGCTGGGCCGCAGCCAGCTGAAGGGCATCGGCGCGCCGGCACCGGGCCAGGAAAGCAATGGTCGCGTGGGCCTTGTCGCCATCGTCGGCGCCATCATCGGTGTGCCGCTGTTCTACTTCCTGCTGACCATCGACGCGCAGGCGCTGCAGATGCTGCTGATGGCGCTGTTCATCGTGCCAGCCGTGATGCTGCTGGTGGAAGGCGTGCGCACGGGCACCGTGGCGCGCGACAAGGTCATCGCGATGCTGGTGATCTTCATGTTCAACGTCCTGTTCTGGATGTTCTTCGAACAGGCCGGCAGCTCGTTCACCTTCCTGGCCGATCGCATCGTCGACCGTCAGTTCGGTGACTGGACCTTCCCGCTGGAGTGGTTCCAGTCGGTCAACTCCATCGCCATCATCACCCTGGCCCCGTTGCTGGCGTGGATGTGGGTGAAGATGGGCCGCGCCAATCCGTCCATCCCGCGCAAGTTCGGCCTGGGCCTGGTGTTCAACGGCCTGGCCTTCCTGCTGCTGATGGTGGCCCTGTCGAGCATGGTCGACGGCGCGGGCAAGATCCCGTTCTGGACGCTGTTCATGGTGTATGTCATCCAGTCCGTGGGTGAGCTGTGCCTGTCGCCGATCGGCCTGTCGATGACCACCAAGCTTGCCCCGGCACGCCTGGGCGGCATGGCGATGGGTTGCTGGTTCCTGTCCATCGCCATCGGCAACAACCTGGCGGGCATCTTCGCCGGGCGGGTCAGCGGCGAAGGTGGCATGACCGTGCAATCCGCGCATGCCGGGTATACCTTTGGTTTCTACGCGTTGGTGGGCTCGGGCGTGCTGCTGTTCCTGGTGGCACCGCTGATCCAGAAGCTGATGCACGGCGTCAAGTAAGAGGAAAGCGCATGCGCAGGACAACAGGTTGGATATCCATGGGGCTGCTGGCCGCTGCATTGGCCGCGTGCTCGCAGTCCACTCCGGAGGCCAGCCAGGCGCCCGCGCAACCGCTTGATACGCGCCCCACCGGGACACCGGCCGCTGATCCCAGCGTGCCGGTGTCCTCGGGCAACAGCCCGGCGGCGGCGGATATCGCCGCCATCGCGGCGCTGAATGCCGCATTCGATCCGGCCCGTGACCCGGCCACCGACCTGGAAATGGCCAAGGTCGAAGCACAGCGCGGCAACAAGCGCATCATCCTGGACGTGGGCGGTGAATGGTGCCCGTGGTGCCACATCCTCGACAGGTTCGTCGAAGGCGATGCGGAAGTGCGCCGCCTGCGTGATGCGAACTACATCTGGATGAAGGTCAACTACAGCGAAGACAACGAAAACAAGGTCTTCCTGTCGCAGTACCCGGAAGTGAAGGGTTACCCGCATCTGTTCGTGCTGGACGCCGAAGGCGGCCTGCTGCATTCGCAGTTCACCGGCGAGCTGGAGCAGGGCAAGAGCTACGACCGGGCGAAGTTCCTCGCCTTCATGAAGGAATGGGCGCCGCGCTGATCGCGCGGGTGCCGGACTCAACTTCACCTCGCGGCCGCCGCTAACGGCAAGGTACCGACGCCACGCTGATCGTGGCGCGCGACCGGAGCGGCCGATGCACAGCGACCTTCTTGACCATCCCCCCGCCGACGCCGTGGGCTTGCCGCCCGTGGCGGTGCTGATGGATGACAGCGTGGGCGACGCGGCTGTGTCCGCCGCCGCGACGGCCGTGCACACGCTGCCGATCATCGGGCTGCCGGACAACACCGTGCTGGCGGCGGCGGTGCAGAAGCTGGTGGAACAGAAAGCACAGCTGGACCTGCTGGCACGCGATCCGAAGCTGGCCGGCCTGTTGCCGGCGGAGTGGATGGGCCCGGGTGCGCGTGCGCTGGATATCGGCAGCTTCGTGCAGAGCGTAGTGCCGTTCCTGCGCACGGCCGAGCGCGGCCAGACCGCGCCCGTCCGCCTGCCGCTGCGCCACGTGCTGGGTGACAGTGGGCGCTGGAGCAAAGCGGACGTGGCCGAGCCACAGTCGCTGGCGTGGTTCCTGGCCAGCGACGAACGCGCGATGGCCGGTAGCAAGGATCACGCCGAGGCCTATCTGGTTGGCGCACTGGGGCTGGGCTGGATGCAGGAAGGACGCAGCCGCCCGGGCTTCCTGCGTGCGATGGGCGTGGAGACGCTGGCCGCGCGCACGAGCATGTTGGATTACCCCCCGGCCGAGGAGCTGTCGCTGTATACCGCCACCGCTCATGGCCAGCCGCAGCTGTGGTGCGTGCACGGCCGTCGTCGCCTGCGCGCGCTGCCGGCGCCGTGGCTCAGCGTGCCGCTGCTGACCGCCTATGGCGTGTCGGCGCCGGTGCCGTGGCCGGCCAGCTACCCGGCGGCGGACGAAGTGGCCGGTGCGTTGGCGCTGGCCGGGCAGGGCCGGATCGCGCCGGAAGTGGACCTGCCCAAACTGGTACGCAGGATGGCTGAAGACGCGAGTGGCGAAGCATGGCAGCCGGTCAGCCTGCTGCAGCTGGGTACGTGGATGCCGCGCTGGCGCTTCTTCCTGGCGGCGTTTGTCGGCCTGCCGTCGGTACTGCTGGTGACCGCCGCATTGGCGCTGCCGGGCGCCATTGAAGCGGCCACCGTGGCGGCATCGCTCGGCTTCGCCGCCGGAGCCATCGGCGCCCTGGCCGCACCGTGGGTTTACGCCCGCCGCAAGCATCTGAGCTGAGAGCCGAGGGGTAGAGCTGAGGGTAGAGCCGACTTCAGTCGGCTGCCCTAGCTTGAAGCAGCCGGCTGAAGCCGGCTCTACCGAAGCGCGTCCACCTGAGCTGAGAGCCGAGGGTAGAGCCGACTTCAGTCGGCTGCCCTGGCTTGCAGCAGCCGGCTGAAGCCGGCTCTACAGGGGTAGGTCGGGCTTGCAGCAGCCGGCTGAAGCCGGCTCTACAGGGGTAGGTCGGGCTTGAAGCAGCCGGCTGAAGCCGGCTCTACCGGGGTGGGTCGGGCGTGCCGCAGCCGGCTGAAGCCGGCTCTACCGAGGCGGGTGGGCCCACCGGTAGCGCCGAGCCGTGCTCGGCGGCGGGGTGCATCAGCTGCGGCAGGATCGGGGTCGGGCGCGTTTTCCTGCTATTCGCCCATGCGCTGCAGGCCTTCGCCGGCCAGGCGCAGGATCAGCGTTTCCAACAGCTGCTCTTCGTCTTCGCTGAGCACGGACATCAGTTTGCGGGTGGTTTCAATCACCAGCGGCGCGATGGTCTCGTATACCTCGAAGCCGGCCGCCGACAGCGCCAACACGGAGCGGCGGCGGTCGTCGCCGTGGGTTTCGCGCTTGATGAAGCCGCGCTCCAACAGACGTGCCACGGCGCGGCTCACCGCGACCTTGTCCATCGCCGTGCGCTCGGACACTTCGCTCGCCGATGAGCCCGGGTACAGGGCCAGGATGGTGATCACACGCCACTCCGGGATCGCCAGGCCGTAACGATCGCCGTAGAGCTTGGCGATGTTGCCGCTGACCCGGTTGGAGAGCACGCTCAGCCGGTACGGCAGGAACTGCTCCAGATCGAGCAGGACGTGCGAGGCGCGCACGCTGGTAGAGGCGGTATCGACTGGACTCATGTTGCGGTGCACCTTGCTGGTGGTTTCAGGTGTAACTATAAAGGGAATGCTGACCCCGCATTGTCGCGGGTCCCTCTGTCGACCGCACCTGGTTTGTTGCGGAAAAGTTTCGGAGCTTATGCCATGAATACCACCGTCCAGACCGCCTCGCACCCCAATCTCGGCATGCAGGTGACCACGTTCGAAAATCCGATGGGCATCGATGGCTTCGAGTTCGTCGAATTCGCCGCCCCTGCTGGCCGTGGCGAGGAGCTGCACGCCTACTTCCGCAGCATGGGCTTCACCGCCGTGCTGAAGCACAAGGCGCGCCCGATCACGGTCTATCGCCAGGGCGGGGTGAACTTCCTGGTCAACGAAGACCCGGATTCGTTCGCCGCCGATTTCGCCGACAAGCACGGCCCGTGCGCCTGCGGATTCGCCATCCGCTTCCAGAAGCCGGGTGACGAGGTCTTCCAGACCGCCCTGGGCAACGGTGCCGAAGCGATCGCGTTCAAGCCGGAGTCCAAGGCCGTGGACGCGCCGGTGATCAAGGGGATCGGCGATTGCATGCTGTATCTGGTGGACCGCTATGGCACGTCCGGCAGTATTTACGGTGACGATTACGCGCCGGTGGAAGGCGCCGATCCGGCCCCGGTTGGCTTCGGCCTGACCTTCATCGACCACCTGACCCACAACCTGTACTTCGGCAACATGCAGCAGTGGTCGGACTACTACGAGCGGCTGTTCAACTTCCGCGAGATCCGCTACTTCGACATCAAGGGCCTGAAGACCGGCCTGGTGTCCAAGGCGATGACCGCGCCCGATGGCATCGTGCGCATTCCGCTGAACGAATCGTCCGATCCCAAGAGCCAGATCAACGAATACCTCGACGCCTACAAGGGCGAGGGCATCCAGCATATCGCCTGTTTCACCGACGACATCTACGCAACCGTGGAAGCGATGCGCGAACAGGGTGTGCAGTTCCTGGATACGCCGGACACCTACTTCGACGTGATCGACCAGCGTGTCCCCGGCCACGGCGAGGACGTTGCCCGGTTGGCGAAGAACAAGATCCTGATCGATGCCGACCCGGAAACCCACCAGCGCAAGCTGCTGCAGATCTTCACCTTGAACAGCATCGGGCCGATCTTCTTCGAGATCATCCAGCGCAAGGGCAATGAAGGGTTCGGCGAAGGCAACTTCACTGCACTGTTCGAAAGCATCGAGCGCGACCAGATGCGCCGCGGCGTACTGTAAGGTCGGTTCCGGCAAGGGTACGTGCCGGCCACTGGCCGGTACACAACAGGACGCTCCAGATGACCAACACGATGCAGGCACGCGGCTACCAGACGGGATTCGGCAACGAGTTCGCCAGTGAAGCCTTGGAAGGCGCGCTGCCGGTTGGACAGAATGCGCCGCAGACCGTCGCCCACGGTCTGTACGCGGAGCAGTTGTCCGGCACGGCGTTCACTGCGCCGCGTGGCGCCAATCGGCGCAGTTGGTTGTATCGGATCCGTCCTGCCGTCACCCACGGTGAGTTCACCGCATTTGCGCAGCCGCAGGTGCAGGGCAGCTTCCACGGACTGGCCGCTGCGCCGGGCCAGCTGCGCTGGAGCCCGCTGCCGATGCCTGAAACGCCGACCGATTTCATCGAAGGGCTGTACACGATGGGCGGCAACGGGGGACCGGACGCACACGCGGGCGTGGCGATCCACCTGTATGCCGCCAACCGCGACATGCAGGGTCGTTACTTCTATAACGCCGACGGCGAGCTGCTGATCGTGCCGCAGCTCGGTCGCCTGCGCCTGTTGACCGAGCTGGGCGTGGTGGAGGTCGAACCGCAGCAGATCGCGGTGGTTCCTCGCGGCATCCGCTTCCGCGTGGAGCTGCCCGATGGGCAGGCGCGCGGCTATGTATGCGAGAACTTCGGTGCGCTGCTGAAGCTGCCGGACCTGGGGCCGATCGGCTCCAATGGACTGGCCAATCCGCGTGACTTTGAGACACCGCACGCGGCGTTCGAGGACATCGACGGTGACTTCGAACTGGTGGCGAAATTCGATGGTCAGCTGTGGCGTGCGCCGATCGATCATTCACCGTTGGATGTGGTGGCCTGGCACGGCAACTACGCGCCCTACCGCTACGACCTGCGGCGTTTCAACACCATCGGTTCGATCAGCTTCGATCATCCGGATCCCTCGATCTTCCTGGTGCTGCATTCGCCCAGCGATATGCCCGGCACCAGCAACATGGATTTCGCGATCTTCCCGCCGCGTTGGCTGGTGGCGCAGCATACGTTCCGCCCGCCGTGGTTCCATCGCAACGTCGCCAGCGAGTTCATGGGGCTGGTGCACGGCGCCTACGATGCAAAGGCAGAAGGGTTCGTGCCGGGCGGTGCGTCGCTGCACAACTGCATGAGTGGCCACGGACCGGATGCGCCGACCTTCGACAAGGCCTCCGTGGCGGATCTGTCCAAGCCGGACGTGATCAAGGACACGATGGCTTTCATGTTCGAGACGCGCGGCGTGATCCGGCCGACCCAGCAGGCGGTGGCTGCGGGCCACCGGCAGGCCGACTACCAGCAGTGCTGGAACGGCCTGCGGAACCACTTCCGCACCCGCTGAAGCCGTCCCCGCTAAGCGGCCACGGCACCGAACGGGTTGCCGTGCTCGGTGGGCATGACTTCAAGCAGCCGCTCGCGCACGCGTTCGGCATAACCCACTGACGTCAGTGTGGGCAGCGCGAGCAGGGCCGACTGCATGGCCAGAACCACGTCACCATCGCTGCGGGACAGCTGCAGACCCCGGAGCAGCGTGGCGGCCTGGGGATGACGCTGCATCTCCAGGATGCCCAGCAGATAGATGCGCGCAGCGGCCAGTGACCGCCGTCGCTCGGGACTGGCCGGCGGGATGTTGATCGGCACGCCTGCGTCCGCGGCAGTGGCCGGCCCTGTTGCCGACGGCGTCGCCTCGGGCGTGGTGAGCAGATAGCCCGCCTGCACCAGCTGGATCACCATCGCTGGCGTCTCTGGCCCGATCAACGCGGTCAGCGCGGCCAGATCGCGCTGGCCATCGCAGAGGATGAGCAGGCGCCTCTGGCGCATGTCCAGCGGGGCCCGATGGGCCTGTAATGCAGTGCGGGCTTGGTCTGTCTTGCGCGGGAGCATGGCGGGCGGTCAGTGCGGTGCAGGCCGAGCCTGAACCGTCGCGGTTAAGCGCTGATGACAATGCGGCGTGTGCACACTGCCCGCGTTAGCGTCTGCCCACTACCTTCCAGGAGATACCGTCATGAAGATGCTGCCCCTCGCCGGCCTGCTGGCCCTGTCACTTTCCGCCTGCAGCAAGGCCCCGGAAACCGCGCAGGCCGATGCGCCGTCCACTGCCGGAGCCGCGGCTTCGTCCGGCACCGACGCCAACCTGGCCAGCGACGCGGACATGGCGACAAAGTCGCCGGTCGATCTGCGCAGTGACAGCCCGGCACGCCTGGATGGCTACGGCGCCATCGCCCTTGGTGCCACGGTGGACGAAGTGCGCGGCCGCTTCGGTGCGCCACTGCAGGGTGAGGTGCCCGATGACGATTGCCATTACCTGCGTCCGGAAAAGGAATCGGCGGAAGGCCCGTGGCTGATGTTCGAGAGCAAGAAGCTGGTGCGCTACGACGTGCGCGGCCCCGGCGTCGTGGCACCGGGCGGTGGCCGGGTGGGCATGACCCTGGGTGAGCTGCAGCAGTTGTACCCCGAGCGTGCCGACGTGGGCCCGGACAAGTACGACGCGCAGGCACAGCACCTGCGCGTGCGGCCCGCACAGGAAGGGCAGGCGATCATGGACTTCACGGTGGCAGCGGATGGCAAGGTGGGCGCTTGGCGCGTGGGCAAGTCGCCACAGGTCGACTACGTGGAAGGCTGCGGCTGATCCCTCTCAAGGCGTAGCCGGCGTAGCCACCACAAGGCCTGATGCCGACGTAGAATCGCGGTCATCGCCTGCCGAAGGATCGCCCCATGATTGCCGCCGCTCTTGCATGGTTCCTGCTCGGCCTGTTGCTGCTGGCACTGGGCGGAGATTCAATAGTCAAGGCGGCATCCGGGCTGGCACAGCGCTTCGGCGCGTCGCCCTTCACCGCCGGCCTGGTGCTGTTGGGGCTGGCGACGTCGGTGCCGGAGCTCGCCGTCAACGCCCGCGCGCTGGCGGTGGGCCAGCCTGAGCTCGCTCTGGGCAACGCGGTCGGCAGCACGCTGGCCAACCTGGGCCTGACCCTCGCGGTGGCGGCACTGGCGATGCCGTTGCTGCTGCGGGCACGCGCGCTGCGCAGCTCGTGGACATGCCTGCTGCTGGGCGCGGTGCTGCTGCTGGTGTTCGGCCTGGACGGCGCACTGCAGCGCTGGGAGGGCGCGATCCTGCTGGCGGCCTTCGGTCTGGCGTTCGGTTGGTTGCTGCATGCGGGCCGGCGCGAGGCACCAGAGGTACAGGCATCGATTGCCGAGTCCGCTGTCTCACGCACGAACCTGTTGTTGAATGTCGTCCGCCTCGCGCTTGCGGCGCTGACGCTGTACTGGGGTGCCCGGCTGGTGGTCGGTGCCGCGGCGGACTTCGGCACGGCGCTGGGCTGGACGCCGCTGCTGGTCGGCCTGCTGCCGGTGGCGATCGGCACCGCGCTGCCGGAAGTGGCGGCGGCGGTGATGGCCGCGCGTCGTGGCCAGGGTGACATGGTGCTGGGCCATGTACTGGGCTCGAGCGTGGTCAACCTGCTGCTGGTGATCGGCGCGATGGTGGTGATCCAGCCGCTCGCCTTGCCGGCCTCCTTCGTGCGGCTGGAGTTGCCGGCGGTGCTGGCGTTCGCCTTGGTGCTGTACCCGATGCTGCGCGGCGACCTACGCATCAGCCGCGTGGAAGGCGGGGTACTGCTCGCTGCCTTCGTTGCCTGGGTAGGTCTGGAACTGGCGCTGCTGGCAAGCTGACCGCGCGGTCAGCCCTCTCGTTCGTCTGTTTTGCTTTCGTTCGACGTGTAGGTGTCGTTGGTTTCTTCCACCACCTTCTCGCGCACCGGTTCCGGCGGCGGCAGCTGCTCTTCTTTCGCCCGCTCGTTACCCGGCAGGGTAGGGCGGGTTTCCATCAGCAGCGACAGCGCCGCCTTGGCCATCAGGTGGGCGCTGATCGGCGTGGTGATGAACAGGAAGATCGTGATCAGCAGCTCGCGCGGCTGCGGATCCTGGCCCAGGAAAATGTGATACGCCACCGATGACACCAGCACACAGCCGACGCCCAGCGTGCTGGCCTTGGTCGGTGCATGCAGGCGCTTGAAGAAGGTGGACAGCTTCACCAGCCCCAGCGCACCGACCAGGATGAAGAAGCAGCCGAACAGCAGCACCACCGACAGCACGATCTGGATGGCGGTGATCATTCGACGATGTCCCGGCGCAGCACGAACTTGCTCAGCACCACCGTGCTGCCGAAACCGAGCATGGCGAGGATCAGCGCGGCCTCGAAGTAGATGGCCGAGTTGAGGTACATGCCGAACAGCATCAACTGGGCGATGGCGGTCACTGACAGGGTGTCCAGCGCGAGGATGCGGTCGGGAACGGTGGGGCCACGCAGCAGGCGCCAGGTGGCCAGCAGCATTGCCAGCCCCACCACGTGCATGCATACCACCAGGGTGTTCTGGATGACATCGAATCCGGTCATGGGAAGATCTCCATCAGCGGGGCCTCGTAACGGCGTTTGATCTCGGTGATCAGGTGCTGCTCATCGTCTAGGTTCAGCACATGCACCAGCAGGTATTTGCGGTCGTCACTCAGCGCGGCCGACACCGTGCCCGGGGTCAGCGTGATCATGCTGGTCAGCGCGGCGATGCCATGGACATTGGCGATGTCCAACGGAATCCAGACGAAGCCCGGGTGGATCTTGCTTTCCTTGCCCAGCACCTGGCCGGCCACCTCGATGTTGGACACCAGGATGTCCCACAGGGTGACCGCCAGCAGCTTGGGCACGGGCCGCAGGGTCCCGATGCGGGCGAACTCGCGGTCAAGGCGCGCGGCGAACAAGGGCACGACCAGCCCGAGCAGCAGGCCCAGCGCAAGCAGGCCCACGCTGAAGCTGTCCGACATCAGCAGCCAGAACACGATGACCATGATCGTGAGTGGCAGCGAGGGAAAGATCCGGCGCAGCAGGGGACGTTTCTGGGTCATGGATTGCGGACCTCCGGCTGGGTGGCGCGGACCTGGTCAACGTAGCCCGAGGGCTGCAGCAGGTCACTGGCGATCGCATCGGCGTGTCGCATCAGCGGCGCCGCAAAGACGGTCATGCCGACGCCGTACAGCAGCAGCAGGCACGCCGCCAGGAGTTCTATCCGGCGCGTCGGTGCCTTGCGCGGCTTGGGCGCGTCAGGCTCGGCGTGGGGGACACGCCAGAACAGCCGGATGCCACCCCGGGCCAGGCCCATGATGACCAGCAGGCTGCTGCCCAGCACCGCCGCCCAGACCGGTGCGGTCAGGTAGGGCGGCATGCCCTGCAGCAGCGCGGCCTTGGCCAGGAAGCCGGACAGCGGCGGCAGGCCTGCGATGGAAATGGCCGCGATCAGGAACAGCACGGCGGGCGTTTCCTTGCCCGGCATCGGCGCGATCACTTCCTTGCGGTCGCTGGCACCGCCGCGACGGCGGCGGATGAGATCGGCGATCAGGAACAGCGCCGCTGCGACGAACGTACTGTGCGGCAGGTAATACAGGCCGGCGGCGAGCACCTGCTGGTTGCCCACCGAGAAAGCGATGAACAGCGTGGCGGCCGACACCACCACCAGATACGAGATCAGCACGCGCAGGCGCACGGCGGCCAGTACGCCCAAGCCCCCCAGCACCAGCGTCACCACGCCGGCCCATAGCAGCCAGTCGCGGCCGTAGCCGGCCATCGCACCGGCTTCGTCACCGAACCACAGGCTCTGGATGCGCAGCACGGCGTACAGGCCGACCTTGGTCATGATGGCGAACAGGGCGGCAACGGCCGCCGGCGCGCGCGCATACGATTCGGGCAGCCATAGGTATAGCGGCATCAGTGCCGCCTTCGCGCAGAACACCAGCAGCAGCAAGCCCATGGTGGCCTTCAACAGCACCAGGTGCGAGGCGGGTACCTCGGCAATGCGCTGCGCGATCTCGGCCATGTTCAGTGAACCCAGCGTGGCGTACAGCAGGCCGAGCGCGATCAGGAACAGGGTGGACGCGGTCACGTTGAACACCACGTAATGCAGGCCGATGCGCATGCGCAGGCCACGGCCACCGCTGAGCAGCAGGCCATACGAAGCAATCAGCATCACTTCGAAGAACACGAACAGGTTGAAGATGTCGCCGGTCAGGAACGCGCCGTTCAAGCCAACCAGCTGGAACTGGAACAAGGCATGGAAGTGCGGTGCGCGGCGGTCCCAGCCGGAGCAGGCATGCATCAGGCAGCCGATGGCGAGCAGGGCGGTGGTCAGCACCATCCACGCCGACAGCCGGTCGGCCACCAGGGCGATGCCCAACCGGGCTGGCCAGTCGCCGAGCAGGTAGACCAGGGCGACACCGTCGGCCGTGCGCGCGAACAACAGCAGCACCGCGGCGAGCAATGCGGTGAGTGACGCCCATGCCACGGCGCGCTGGATGCGCGGCCCGAAGCGCCGGTGTTCCACGAACAACGACAGCGACGCGCCGAGCAGTGGGATCAGGATCGGCAGGATCACCAGATGGTTCATGCGTGGTCCTCGTCGCGGCGCGGCGGTGCATCGTCGTCCGGCTCGTGCGCGTCCACATGGTCACTGTGGTTGTCGCTGCGGCTGCGGATCGCCAGCACGATCGTCACCGCCGTCATCGCAAAGGCGATCACGATGGCGGTCAGCACCAGCGCCTGCGGCAGGGGATCGGTGTAGTTGCCCAGGTTCGCGTCCAGCCCTTCCTTCAATACCGGCGGCTTGCCGGCGACCAGGCGGCCCCCGGCGAAGATGAGCAGGTTGGTGGCATAGGACAGGAAGGTCATGCCCAGGATCACATCGAAGCTGCGCGCACGCAGCAGCAGGTAAACGCCGAGCATCGTCAGCACGCCGATGGCGCTTGCAATGGCCAGTTCCATCAGCGCATCTCCCCGGTCAGTGCGGAACGTTTCTGCGGATCGATCTCGCCGCGGCGCGCGGTGCGGGTGCGCGACGGCTTGATGGTGCCCATCATGGAAAGCATCAGCATCGCGCCCCCGAACACCACCAGGTACACGCCGGTATCAAAGCCGATGGCGCTGGCCAGCGGCACGTCGCCGATGATCGGCAGGTGCAGGTCCAGGTGACCGCTGGTCAGGAACGGCACGCCGAACAGCATCGACGCACAACCACTCACGACCGCGATCAGTAGGCCGATGCCGATGCAGCGGATGTAGTCGAAACCAAAGCGCGACTCCACCGAGGCGGTGCCTTGGATGACGTATTGGATCAGCAGCGGCACGGCCAGGATCAGGCCGGCGATGAAGCCGCCGCCGGGCGAGTTGTGGCCGCGCAGGAACATGAAGATCGACACCGTCAGCGTCAGCGGGAACATGATCTGTGCCAGGTCGGCCGGCACCGGCAGCTTGATCGGCGGGCCGGGCATGATCTGTTCCGGCGCCATCCGCGACCGCCGCAGCATGGCATGCACCACCAGGGCGGCAATGCCGAACACGGTGATCTCGCCGAAGGTATCGAAGCCGCGGAAGTCGACCAGGATCACATTGACCACGTTGCTGCCATACGCTTCAGGCAGGGCGCGGGCGAGCATCTCACCGGCCATCGTGTTCGGCGGCAGGGTCATGGCCGTGTAGGCCAGCGCGGCCAGCCCGAGGCCGGCCACCAAGGCAATGCCGGCATCGCGGTACTTGCGCAGCTTGGAGCGCTCGGTCACCGACTGCGCCGGCAGGTAGTTCATGCCCAGCAGCATCAGCACCAGGGTGACCATCTCCACCAGCAACTGGGTCAGTGCCAGGTCCGGTGCGGACAGGAACACGAAGGTCATGGCCACCATCAGGCCGACGCCGCCCACCAGCAGCACCGCCAGCAGGCGCTGCTTGTACATGCGCAGGGTGGCCATGGCGCAGGCCATCATCACCGCCCACAGCGCCCAGCCCAGCAACGGCATCGGCTGTGGCGAGGGCCAGTTCGGCCAAGCGGGCGCGGCCAGCCACGGCGCTGCACCGACGATCACCGCCACCACCACCAGGCCCAGGAGCATGCGCTGCAGGCTGCCGTTGGCGATGGCGCCAGTCAGCCGCTGGGCCAGCGCGGAGAGCAGGTCCAGTTGGTGATGGAAGGCGTCACGCCCGGGCGTGGTGTTGCGCACGGCATACAGATTGATCAGCCTGCGCAGCCCGAAATACAGCGCGATGCCGCCGAGTACGCCGGCCGCGCTCATCGCCAGCGGCAGGTTGAAGCCATGCCAGATGGACAGGCTGTACTCGGGCATCCGGGCGCCCAGGATGGACGCTGCACCGGCATGCAGTACCGGCGCGATGGTCAGTGCCGGCGCAATACCCACCGCCACGCAGATCACCACCAGGATTTCCACCGGCACCTTCATCCAGCGCGGTGGCTCGTGCGGCACGCGATCCAGATCGTGCGGACCCTTGCCGAAGAACGTGTCGTGCACGAAGCGCAGGCTGTAGGCCACGCCGAGTACGCCGGCCAGCAGCGCGGCGATGGACATGGCCAGCCGCATCGGCTCCGGGCCCCCCGCATCCAGGGCCTCGGCGAACAGCATTTCCTTCGACAGGAAGCCGTTGAGCAGAGGAATACCGGCCATCGCCAGCGAGGCGATGATCGCCAGCGCGCTGGTGAAGGGCATCAGCTTCCTCAGCCCACCGAGCTTGCGCATGTCGCGGGTGCCGGTTTCGTGGTCGATGATGCCGGCCGCCATGAACAGCGATGCTTTGAACGTGGCGTGGTTGAGGATATGGAACACACCGGCGACCACCGCCATCGGCGTGGACAGCCCGAACAGCATCGTGATCAGGCCCAGGTGGGAGATCGTGGAATAGGCCAGCAGACCCTTCAGGTCGTGCTGGAAAATGGCATTCCACGCGCCGATCAGCAGGGTCAGTGCGCCGATGCCACTGACCGTATAGAAGAACAGATCGGTGCCGGCCAGCGCCGGGTGCAGGCGCGCCAGCAGGAACACGCCGGCCTTCACCATGGTCGCCGAATGCAGGTAGGCGGACACCGGGGTGGGCGCGGCCATGGCCTGCGGCAGCCAGAAGTGGAACGGGAACTGCGCGCTCTTGGTGAAGATGCCGGCGAGCACGAGGAACAGCACGTACGGGTACAGCGCGCTGTCGCGGATCTGCTGGCCTGCGGCGAGTACCACGTCCAGATCGAAGCTGCCGACGATGCGGCCGATCAACAGCACGCCACCCAGCAGCGCCAAGCCACCGCCGCCGGTGATGACCAACGCCATGCGCGCGCCTTCACGTGCGTCCTGACGGTGCGACCAGAAGCCGATCAGCAGGAACGAGCTGATGCTGGTCAGTTCCCAGAAGATCATCAACAGCAGCAGGTTGCCGGACAGCACCATGCCCAGCATCGCGCCCATGAACAGCAGCAGATAGCAGAAGAAGCGGTGCGCGTTGTCCTGCGGGCTCAGGTAATAGTGGGCATACAGCACCACCAGGGCGCCGATGCCGAGCACCATACCGGCGAACATCCAGGCCAGGCCGTCCAGGCGCAGGGTGAAATCCAGCCCGATCTGCGGCAGCCACTGGCCACTGCTGCGCAGCACCTCGCCATCCAGGACGGCCGGCGTGAGCGTGGCAAGCAGGGCGAGACCGGCCAACGGCGCGGCCGCGGCCAACCAGGCGGCCGTGCTGCGCGAACTTCGGGGTAATGCGGCGACCGCCACGGCCAACAGGAAGGGCAGGGCGAGCAGCAGGATAAGGCTTGGGATCATGCAGGGAATACGCGATTCACGAGCAGGTCATGCAGTCTAACAGGCTGCCATTTGCTGCCGATACCCACGAACAGGTCACCAATTGCACGGATCGTGTGCTTATTCATTTTTTTAACCTTTGCCGGCGTCGGGACAGCGGCGCTGCGGGAGCGCGCTGGACACTGTGCCGCATGTGTCGCGAATGGCGCGTGCAGCGCTGCATCCCCCGTACGGCAGGGGCTGCAAAGGGATGGTTGAAACCGTCAGTTGGCCGATCGGACACTGCTTGGGGAGCCAGCGCGGTCCCATACCGTCCACGTTCCGCGTGCTGAATACGCGTCGACCTCGTTCAGCAAGAGCGGGTCAATAGCGCCAATCGAACTTGCGGTAGACCTTGGCCAGCACCCAGGCCGGTCCGATCAGCAGGTAGGTCAGGTCGGTGAGGAAGCTCGGCTTGCGGCCCTCGGCCTTGTGGCCGATGAATTGTGCGATCCAGGCAAGCACGAACACCACGGCAGCCAATCGGGCGAGGTTGCCCAGGCCGATACGTGCTTCCAGCAGGCGGCAGGTGCAACCGATCACGAACAGTACTGCCAGCATGCCCAGTCCCAGCGGTCGCGACAGCCGGTTGTAGAAACACCACGCGCCGAACATCGCCAGGCCGGCCCAGATGCCGTTCTGGAACCAGGTGATCAGCGGCGGCAGGCACCAGAGCAGGGCGACGACCGACCACAGGATGGCCGGTACCGCGACCACATGGATCCGCTGGTTCAGCACATTGCGGTGGTCGTCGGAATAGCTGGCGAAGTAGCGGTCCACGGGGCGGGCAAGCGAGGTGCTGGACATGGTGCCTCCGGTCGAGCCGGCCGCGGGGCCGGCAACCTTTCCTGATGGGTGGGGCGGGCTGGACCCGCCACTACCTCAATCGACGCTGATGCCCGCCAGGCGCTGCAGGGCTTCGGCGTACTTGGCGCGGGTGCGCTCGATCACCTCGGCGGGGATGCTCGGGCCGGGGGCGGTCTTGCCCCAATCGAGCGTCTCCAGATAATCGCGGACGAACTGCTTGTCATAGCTCGGCGGGCTGGTGCCCACTTCGTACTCGTCGGCCGGCCAGTAACGCGACGAATCCGGCGTCAGCATCTCGTCCATGATGTACAGGCGACCGTCTTCATCGGTGCCGAATTCGAACTTGGTGTCGGCCAGGATGATGCCGCGCTCGCGCGCGTAATCGGCGGCGAAGGCGTAGATGCGCAGGGTGGCGTCGCGGACGCGCTCAGCCAGGTCGGCACCCACCGTCTTCACCATCGCGTCGAAGTCGATGTTTTCGTCATGGTCGCCGACCGCGGCCTTGGTCGACGGAGTGAAGATCGGCTCAGGCAGCTTCTCGGCCTGGCGCAGGCCGTTGGGCAGTTCAATGCCGCTGACCTTGCCGGTGCGCTGGTAATCCTTCCAGCCGCTGCCGATCAGGTAGCCACGGGCGATGGCTTCCACCGGTACCGGCTTCAGCTTTTTGGTGACCACGGCGCGCTTGGCATACAGCGCCGCATCCACGCCGTCGGGCAGCACGCTGGCCACGTCGATGTCGGTCAGGTGGTTGGGCATCAGGTGGGCGGTCTTGGCGAACCAGAAATTCGACACCTGGCAGAGCATTTCGCCCTTGCCGGGAATCGGATCGGGCAGCACCACATCGAAGGCCGACAGACGGTCGGTGGCGACCATCAGCAGGTAGTCCCCCGGGGGCGTGCCAACCGGCAGGCGCTCGCGCGGAATATCGAAAACGTCACGCACCTTGCCGCGATGGCGCAAGGGCAGGCCGGGAAGATCGGATTGCAACAACGTGGTCGGCACGGGCACTCCTGGAGGCTTCGTCGATACGGCTGCCCAGGGACCCGGAGGGCCCGCCGGCCAGCGGGCGGCCTAGTGTAAAGCCGTCCGGGGCGGCTGTGACGTAAAATGGAAGCCCAATTGGCCAAATCTCCCCGGAGCGCCATGCGCTGGTACGGAAAACTGCTGGGTTTCATCGCCGGGGCCCTGCTGTTCCGGCCCAATCCGTTGTTCGGCGCGGTACTGGGGCTGCTGATCGGGCACGCCTTCGATGCGGACTGGTTCCGTCTGAACAAGGAGAACCCGTACCGCGAACTGGGCCTGACCTCGTCGGCCACCGAGTCGGAAATCGACCTGGCCTACCGCCGACTGATGTCGCAGTACCACCCCGACAAGCTGATCGGCGCCGCCCCGGAACTGCTCAAGCAGGCCGAGGCGAAGAGCCGCCGCGTGAACGCGGCCTACGACCGCATCAAGACCCTGCGCAAGCGCTGAGTTTTTCCCTTTTCCCTCTGTTCCGAAGGCCCCGGCCATGTCCAACTGCATCATTGCCCCGTCCATCCTGTCCGCGGACTTCGCCCGCCTTGGCGAGGAGGTCGACAACGTACTCGCCGCCGGCGCGGACTGGGTCCATTTCGATGTGATGGACAACCATTACGTACCGAACCTGACCATCGGGCCGCTGGTCTGCCAGGCCCTGCGCAAGCACGGCGTGACCGCGCCGATCGACGTGCACCTGATGGTGGAGCCGGTGGACCGCATCATCCCCGACTTTGCCGAGGCCGGTGCCACCTATATCAGCTTCCATCCCGAGGCCAGCCGCCATCCGCATCGCACGATCCAGCTGATCCGCTCGCTGGGCTGCAAGCCGGGCCTGGTGCTCAATCCGGGCACCCCGGTGGACATCCTGGACTGGGTGCTGGACGACCTGGACCTGGTGCTGCTGATGTCGGTCAACCCGGGCTTTGGCGGCCAAGCGTTCATCCCCTCGGCGCTGGACAAGCTGAAGGTCGTCCGCCAGAAGATCGATGCTTGCGGCAAGGACATCCGCCTGGAGATCGACGGCGGGGTAAAGGCCGATAACATCGGCGCGATCGCCGCCGCCGGCGCCGATGCCTTCGTGGCGGGCTCGGCCATCTTCAACGCACCGGATTACCAGCAGGTGATCAGCGCGATGCGCGCCAACGTCGCCGCTGCCCGCTGAGAAAAAAGGGGACGGAGGGAATTAAACTCGTTTAATTCCCTCCGTCCCCTTTTCTGCCCATGAACATCCGTCCGGCCACTGTTGCTGATGCAGGTCTGATCCTGCGTTTCATCCGCGAACTGGCGGTCTATGAGAAGGCGGAGTCGTCGGTGCAGACCGACGAGGCCGGCATCGCCGCCAGTCTGTTCGGCCCCGATGCGAGCGCGCAGGCGCTGGTCTGCGAGGTTGACGGCGAAGCGATCGGCTACGCGGTGTATTTCTACAATTACTCCACCTGGCTGGGCCGCAAGGGCATCTATCTGGAAGACCTGTACATCTGCCCGCAACGGCGCGGATCGGGTGCCGGCAAGGCGCTGCTGAAGCACATCGCCCGGCTGGCCGTGGATGCCGGCTGCGGCCGCTTTGAATGGTCGGTGCTGGACTGGAACCAACCTGCCATTGACTTCTACGTCGCCGCCGGCGCCAAGCCGCAGGACGAATGGACCGTGTACCGCCTGGAAGGCGAAGCGCTGCACGATTTCGCCCGGTAACGCCCTGGTAGAGCCGGCTTCAGCCGGCTGTGTCGCGCAGCATCCGGTAGAGCCGGCTTCAGCCGGCTGCGCCCCGCAGCATCCGGTAGAGCCGGCTTCAGCCGGCTGCGTCACGCACGATCGCAGAGTGCAGCCGGCTGAAGCCGGCTCTACCAGGGCCCGAGCGCCCCCAGATCCCAGAGCACCCACCAGTACCAAAGCACCCACCAGTACCAGAGCACCCACCAGTACCAAAGCACCCACCAGTACCAGAGCACCCACCAGCACCAGAGCACCACCAATACCAGAACACCCACCAGTACCAAAGCACCCACCAGTACCAAAGCACCCACCAGTAGCAGAGCACCCACCAGTACCAGAGCACACGCCAAAACCAGAGCGCGGGCCAGTGCCGGAATGCTCCCCCGGAAACAGAGCGGCCATCCCAAAAAAAAGGCCCCGCCGCTGCCGGCGTGGCCCTGCTGAAATAATCGGAGGCTGATCCTGCCTCCATCCGTCTTCCCTGCTATGGCCTCCCATGATCCGGGCGAACGGTGACAGGCCGATGACATTCACTGCTACCGAACGCGGCACTGCTAGCCTGTGCCACCCCCCTTCCGTGAAGCCCCCATGAGCCTTTCCCGCTGGCGTTTGATCCTCAACGGAAAATCCGCCGGGGACGTCGACGTACGTGATGCGGTCAAGGTGTGGCGGGAGCGCGGTATCGACCTGGAAGTCCGCGTTACCTGGGAAGGCGGCGACGCCGAACGCTACGTGGCCGAGGCCATCGACAACGGCGTGGACGTCATCATCGCCGGTGGCGGCGACGGCACCCTGAGCGCCGTCGCGGAAACGCTGGCGCACCGCGATGAGCCCGCCGATGCGCTGCCCTCCTTGGCGCTGTTGCCGTTGGGCACGGCGAACGATTTCGCCACGGCTGCCGGGTTTCCTGAAACCCCGGCCGAGGTGTTGGCGCTGATCACCGCACAGGCGCCGCGCGCCATCGACCTGCTGCGGATCGATGCGGACGGCAAAGTCTGGTGGTGCGCCAACGTCGCCAGTGGCGGCTTCGGAACCCAGGTCACCGTGGAAACCGACGAAGGCCTGAAGAAGGTGCTGGGTGGCTTGGCTTACGTTTTGACCGGTATCTCCAAGCTGGGCCGCATCGAGCCGATCCTGGCGCGCCTGCATGGCCCTGGCTTCGAGTGGGAAGGCGGCTTCATCGCGCTCGGCATCGGCAACGGTCGCCAAGCCGGCGGCGGCCAGGCGCTGTGCCCGCAAGCGCTCATCGATGACGGACAGCTGGATGTCACGGTGATCCCCGAACTGACGGGTGAAGTCGGTGCAATGCTGGGGCAACTGGTCACCGGCGGCAAAGAGGCTGCGCTGGAACGCGTAGCCACGCGCGCGCGCCTGAACCGGATAGAGATCCTTGCGGAAAAGCCGCTCACTCTGAATCTGGACGGTGAACCGGTGGAAGCGCGTCACTTCCGCATCGAATGTGTGCCGCGCCGCGTGCGGATGCATTTGCCCGCAGACTGTGCGTTGCTGTCGGTCAGCAAGCGCTGAGGCTGAGCGCCGCGCTGGACGCGGTTGCAGCCGTCAACGCGTCACAGCAGCGGAATATCCTCTTCCTTGGTGGGGAATCCAAAGGCCTTGCGCTTGGCCCGTATGCCATCTGGCATGGGCGGTCGAGGGATGTTGCGCGCGATCAGCCATTGCTGGCACTTTTTCTGCCAGGGAAGCAGATCGGGCGTGCTGATGCCCCAATAGATATCTTCAGCGATGAACATGCGGTCGGGCTTTCCGATCGATGACGTCAGCATCACCGTCGGGTCGGCGCCGTGTTCGAGCAGCCAGTAGACGTGCTCGAAGGCGCCTCGGCCGCTGTACCAGCTGATGACCGTGTCGGAAGGCCCGATGCTTGGCGCATTGATATCCGCCCCGTTCTCCACCAGCAACTGGACGTTCTTCCATTGGTTGCCACTGATGAATGCTTGGAACAGCAGCGTTTCGTTGTTTGAATTCCGGGTGTCTGGATCACCGCGATGCCTCAGCAGCGCGTCGAGAAATCGTGGATCGTCCATCTTTGCTGCGTAGACCATCGCATTGTTGAAGCGGATCACTTCGCCGTTCATTCTTTTGACCAGCCGGGCATCGGGATCGGCGCCGCTTTCCAGCATTGCCTCCAATCCCTGCAGGTTCTTCGCGCGCAGCGGCCAGGCAAGCAGGGGAATGCCCTCGCGGCTGGAGAACTCTTTGTCCGGATTGACGCCTTCCTGCCCTGTAAGCTGCCGAATTGCGTCCACATCCCCATTTTCACTGGCAATCGCCAGCTTGAGTGCATCGCCTTGAAAATACTGTGCAGCGCCATGGCGGGACGGGGCGGCGCAGCCACTGGTGGCAACCAGCAGCAGAAGCGCCACGTATGAGAGTGCTTTTGCCGAAGAGATGTGAAGGCTGGTCCGCATGATCTACCTGATAGAAAGCCCTTGGCGGGTGACATTAGCAGAACTTTCTGTTATTCGATGATGGCCGCGACTGAGGAAAGTCGCGTGCTTTTCACTGTGCAATGGAGCTTGCCATGAGTGATCCCGAGATCGAGGCGCGTGTACGCGCCATCCACGAGCAGAACCTTCTCGTCCGGCAATTGCGCGACAGCGGCAATGACGAGCAGGCGAGCAGGCTTCAGGAAACCCACCACGCACGTGAAATGTCGGGGCTGGCCGCTGACGTCTATCTTTCGGCCAAGCACGAAGGTGAAGCACCGACCGGCTGGGTACGGGGTAGCGCTGATCCCGGCGCAGTACGTGCTGTGGGAATCGACCTGTCGGATGCGCAGCTCTCTGACCTTCTGCATCCGCGGCAGTCCGGTTTTCGCGCGGAAATCTATATTCCGGACAAGCGCGTGCTCGGAGAGGATGCGAAGCCTGTCATCGTCTTCAAGGGGTCCACGGGCGAGATCATTGACCCGTCCGCCTTGGGCGGTCGGCGTGAATCCGCGAGCGAGGACTTCCTCAATAATGGCCAGCAGGGAGTTGGCATGCGCAGCGATTATTACGATCGCGCCATGGCACTTGCGGTGCGCGTCCAACAGCAGGTGGGCGAGAACTTCGAAATCGCCGGTCACTCGCTCGGTGGCGGCATGGCGTCGGCGGCATCGGCAGTGACGGGCGCCCGCGCGACCACGTTCAACTCCGCCGGCCTGCATCCGCAGACCGCCGCACGCTATGGGGAAGACAACGGGCTGCCCACCTTCAACACCCGCGATACGGTCCACACTTATGAAACCAGCGGCGAGGTCCTCAATGACGTGCAGAACGGGCTGCAGCGGCTGAGCGATCGCCAGCGGCAGGACTTCGGCCTGCTGGCCAATGAAACCACGATGCTGCTGCGCCAGCCGATGATGCAGGGCCTGGTCACCGGCAAGCTGCAGGCGGCGCTGCCCGAGTACGCGCAAGAGGCCGCCACCCAGCTGATCGAGCGGCTGGCCACTGAACCCGGTGCGCAGGCGCTGCGCAGCGTGCCGGTTGCTGCCGGCAGGATGGAGATCCTGCTGGACCCCAAGACGCGCGACGCGCAGGGCAACCTGATCGACCGGGCGCAGGTAGCGGCTCCCAGCCAGGTGGCCGAGCTGGCCGGCCCGTTGTCGACCGTGCTGGTGGCGGGGGCACAGGGCATGCGGGGCGGGCGGCTGGCCGGCGAGCAGATCGAGCGCATGGGCGCACTGGGCGGCAAAGGGCTGGACGTGGCCGGTGATGTCATCCAGCAGGGCGCGACGATGCAGGGCAAGGCGATCGGCAGCGTGGTGGATTTCGGCGGTACCAGCCTGCGCGTGGGCGTGCAGGGCGGGGCCACGGTGATCGCGCAGGGACGCGAACTCGCCGGCCAAGTCGAGGCGATCAAGCACCGCGTGGAAGGCTATCGCGACCGCACCTTGAGCGGCTGGGGCGCCACCGTGGCGGGCTGGGTGGGCGCTGACGAGACGGCCGAGCAACTGCGCCAGCGCGGCACACAGTCGCAGGCCGACCACGCGCTGAAGGCCGAACAGGCCACGCAGCAGGCGGCAGGCGACGCCGCCCGGATCCGGGCCGGCGGTGAGCACATCGGTGCGCAGATCCAGGCCGGGACGCAGTGGTCCTCCGATGGCCTGCGCAACGGCTATGCCCAATACGGTGCCACCCTGAACCAGGCCGCCGACTGGAGCGGGCAGCAGGTGGCCGGTGTCACCTCGTATGCGCCCGTCGTGCTCTCTTCCGTTGGCGGGGCGACCACGGCGCTGGGTTCGGCGCTGGCCACCCACACGCCCGCACTGACGATGCCGCAGAACGAACGGAACCTAGCCAGTACCACCGCGTTCACAAGCAACATCAGTGCAGCGTTCGGTGAAGCGACGGCGCGCCACGGCATGGCCGACACGGTGATTCCCAGCCTGGATGCGGAAATCCAGAAGCAGGAAGCCGCCGCCCGGACGTTGCTTGAAGTGCAGCAGCAGGCGCCGTCACCCGCGGCCCGCCCGGTGTCGATCAACGATCCGGACCATGCTGATTTCCGGTTGTTCCAGGGGGCGCAGAGCGGGGTCCACCGTATCGACGCCAGCTACAACCGCGTGCCTGACCTGCAGAGCGATCAGCTGGCCGGCGCGCTTGCCGCCAAGGCAAAGCAGGATGGCCTGCAAACCATCGAGCAGGTGATGCTGAGCGATGACCGGGCGCGCGCCTTCGCGGTGGACACGGCCGATGCCGCGTCCTTCACCAAGCGCTATGCGTATGTGGATGTCGCCTCCGGCCTGCAGCAGCCGTTGAGCGTCAGCACCGAGCAGGCGGCGGAGGTTGACCGCCAGCGGCAGGCACCGGCCATCACGCCGCCGCTGACGGCAGGCATCGCCGCCGAGCAGCAGGATCAGCAGGATCACGCCCAGGAGCAGCAGCGCGCCGCCCTGCGCATGGCCTAGCGGGCGCGGATCGGGGCACGGTGAGCGGGCCGCTGGTGGGCTCGCCCGGCTTCCGCCCGGCCCCACCCATGCGGTACAGTGGCCCGGTGTCCATTCTGACGACCCCGCATAGTCTTTCTTCCGCTCGCCGTTGGTGGCGATGGTGGCCTGTAGCCGTCGTCCGTCCCGCCACCGCCGCATCCCGGAAGGAAAGTCGTGTTGAATACCCCCGCTCAGTTCCAGCAGCAGGCCGCTGAAGGCCACACCCGCATCCCCGTCGTCCGTGAAGTGCTGTCCGACCTGGACACGCCGCTTTCGGTCTATCTGAAGCTCGCCGACGGCCCGCACACCTATCTGTTTGAATCGGTCGAGGGCGGTGAGCGCTTCGGTCGCTATTCCATCATCGGTCTGCCGGCGCGCCGCGTGTACACCTTCCGTGGGCATACGTTGTCCATCGCCGAGAACGGCGTGGAGGTCGAACGCCGCGAGGTCGCCGATCCGTTCGCCGAAGTAGAGGCGCTGCGCAGCGCGCATTCGGTGCCCAAGCTGGACGGTCTGCCGGGCTTCACCGGCGGGCTGGTGGGCTGGTTCGGCTTCGAGTGCATCGGCTACATCGAGCCGCGCCTGGCACCGCCTGCGGGCCGCGATGAGCTGGGCACGCCGGACATCCTGCTCATGCACTCCGAAGAGCTGGCGGTGTTCGACAACCTCAAGGGACGGCTGTACCTGATCGTGCACGCCGATCCGCGCCAACCGGGTGCGTGGGACGAGGCACAGACGCGACTGGACGATCTGGTGGCCAAACTGCGCGCACCGGGTGCGGGCTATCCGGCACCGTTGCACAGCGACGTGCTGGACGAAAGTGACTTCATTTCAGGCTTCACCCGCGACGGGTTCATCGACGCGGTGGAGCGCAGCAAGGATTACATCCGCTCCGGCGACATTTTCCAGGTGGTGCTGAGCCAGCGCCTGAGCGTGCCGTTCAAGGCGCGACCGGTGGATGTCTACCGTGCGCTGCGTGCGCTCAATCCATCGCCCTACATGTACTTCCTGGATGTCGGTGACATGCAGGTCGTGGGCTCATCGCCGGAGATCCTGGTCCGCCTGCAGCACGACGCCAATGGTGTCGGCGAAGTGACCGTGCGCCCCATCGCCGGCACGCGTCCGCGTGGCGCCACCGTGGAAGAAGACAATGCGCTGGAAGTGGAGCTGCTGGCCGATCCGAAGGAGCGTGCCGAGCACCTGATGCTGATCGACCTGGGCCGCAACGACGCCGGCCGGGTATCCACGGCCGGTACGGTGGAGGTCGGCGAGCAGTTCGTGATTGAACGCTACAGCCATGTGATGCACATCGTCAGCGAAGTGACCGGCACGCTGCAGCCGGGTCTGAGTTATGCCGATGTGCTGCGCGCGACCTTCCCGGCCGGGACGGTCAGTGGCGCGCCGAAGATCCGCGCGCTGGAAGTGATCCGCGAACTGGAACCGATCAAACGCAACGTGTACGCCGGCAGCATCGGCTACATCGGCTGGCACGGTGATGCAGACACGGCCATTGCGATCCGCACCGCGGTGATCAAGGACGGACGCCTGCACGTGCAGGCTGGCGCTGGCATCGTCTACGACTCCGACCCGCAGAAAGAGTGGGACGAAACGATGAACAAAGGCCGCGCGTTGTTCCGTGCGGTCGCCCAGGCGGCGAAGGGCCTGTAATCCTTGCATGCGCCGGGTGACTGCGCCGGGCGCGTTTGTGCTTTTTCCCTCCATGACAAGGAATACCGCATGAAGCTGTCGAGCGTTCTGCTGTGGTCGTCGCTGCTGGCTACGCTGGCACCTGAGGCGTTGGCGCAGGCCAACACGATCCCGGACCAGCCGCACCTGCTGGTGAAGGGCGAAGCGCGCCGTGAGGTGATGCCCGACCGCTTCACCCTGCAGTTGACGCTCGCCCAGGTCGACATGGATGCCGACACGGCGCGGGCCAAGGTGCAGGAGGATGCCGCGCGCGTGCTGGCGCTGTTCAAAAAACACGGCGCAGTGGCCGGCAGCGTGCGCGCGGACAACCTCGAGATCGGGCCGGCACACCGTTACGAGCAGGCCCGCCAGGTGTTCATTGGTACCCGCGTCAGTCGCCGCTTGAAGGGCAGCTTTGCCAGCCCGCAGGCGATGCAGGGATTCCTTGGTGCACTTAATGCCAGTGACACGCTGCAGGTCAGCAGCCTGGCGCCGGGCTACTCCGATGTTGTCGCGCTGCGCCGTGAACTGAAAAGTGAGGCCGCTGCACAGACCCGGGACTCGGCCAAGGCCTTGGCAACCGCCTATGGTGCACGCATCCGCGGCCTGTACAGCATCTCCGACGTGGCACCCAGCTTCGCCTACGGCGTGCAGGCCGGGCGGTGGCCCACCGAAGGCGAGTCCGTTATCGCCGAGACGCGACCGACGGATCTGGTCACTCCGCCCGCGCCGCCATCTCCGCAAGCGCCCTACACGCGCGAATCAATTGAAGCCGGACCCATCACGTACACCGAGAATGTGTACGCCATTTTTCTGATAAGCGACGGAACCTGATCCATGTTGTGGATGATCGACAACTACGACAGCTTCACCTACAACCTCGTGCAGTACCTGCAGACGCTGGGTGCCGAGGTCAAGGTGGTGCGCAACGATGCCATGACGGTCGATGAGATAGCCGCGCAGAGACCGGAGCGCATCGTGATTTCGCCCGGGCCGTGTACACCCAACGAAGCGGGTGTGTCGCTGGAACTGATCCAGCGGCTGGGCCCGACCACGCCGATCCTCGGCGTCTGCCTGGGCCACCAGGGTATCGGCCAGGTGTACGGTGGCACGGTGATCCGTGCAGGCAACATCATGCACGGAAAGACGTCGGCCATCCGACACGAAGGCAAGGGCGTGTTCGCTGGGCTGCCCGATCGCTACCAGGCCACGCGCTACCACTCACTGGTGGTGGACAAGACGCGGCTGCCTGCATGCCTGGAAGTCACGGCCTGGACCGAGAACGACGACGGGTCGGTCGAAGAAATCATGGGGCTTCGCCACCGCGAACACCCGGTGGAAGGCGTGCAGTTCCATCCCGAATCCATCCTGACCGAACACGGTCACGCGCTGCTGCGCAACTTCCTGCAGCGTTGATCTGCAGGCTGACTCCAAGGAATCCACTGATGCACTTCTCCCCCCAGGAAGCCCTGCAGCGCACGATCGAGCATCGCGAGATCTTCTTCGACGAGATGGTCGATCTGATGCGGCAGATCATGCGCGATGAGGTATCGCCCATGATGACCGCAGCGATCCTGACCGGCCTGCGCGTCAAGAAGGAAACCGTCGACGAGATCGCGGCGGCCGCTACGGTGATGCGCGAATTCGCGCTCCCGGTGCACGTCGCCGACACGCGCCACCTGGTCGACATCGTCGGCACCGGCGGCGATGGCTCGCATACCTTCAATATCTCGACCTGCTCGATGTTCGTCGCTGCCGCCGCAGGCGCACGCGTGGCCAAGCATGGCAATCGCAGTGTCTCGTCGAAGTCCGGCAGTGCCGATGCCGTGGAGGCGCTCGGCGCGGTGATCGAGTTGCGGCCGGAGCAGGTAGCGCGCGCGATCGAGCAGACCGGCATCGGCTTCATGTTCGCGCCGATCCATCACCCATCGATGAAGGTGGTCGCACCGGTGCGGCGCGAAATGGGGGTGCGGACGATCTTCAACATCCTCGGGCCGCTGACCAATCCGGCCAGTGCGCCATCGGTATTGATGGGCGTTTTCCATTCGGACCTGGTGGGCATCCAGGCGCGCGTGCTGCGTGAGCTGGGTACCGAGCGGGCGATGGTGGTCTGGGGTCGCGACAACATGGATGAGATCTCGCTCGGCGCCGGCACGTTGGTCGGCGAGTTGCGGGATGGAAAGGTGCGCGAGTACGAGATCCATCCGGAAGATTTCGGCATCGCGATGTCGGCCAGCCGCAATCTGCGCGTAGATGGACCCGAGCAGTCCATCGCCATGTTGCGGGCCGTGCTGGACAACGAAGCGGGCCCGGCACTGGACATCGTGGCGTTGAATGCAGGCGCAGCCTTGTATGTGGCCGGCGTTGCTGACGACATCGGCGATGGCCTGGCGCGGGCACGCGCGGTGATTGCCGATGGCAGCGCCCGCGACCGTCTGCAACAGTACGTCGACATCACCCGCGTACTGGCAGGCTAGGCTGAAAAGCCGGAAACGACTTAATCCCCTCCGTCCCCTTTTTTCTGTGAGCATCATGAGCGACATCCTGCAGACGATCCTGGCCCGCAAGGCCGAAGAAGTGGCCCAGCGCCGCGCTGCCGTGCCGCTGGAACAGCTGCAGGCGCGCGTGGCGGCAGCTCCGCCGGTGCGTGGTTTCGTGCGCGCGCTGCAGGCGGCGATCGCCAACGGTGACCCGGCGGTGATCGCCGAGGTCAAGAAGGCCAGCCCGTCCAAGGGCGTGATACGGCCCGATTTCCATCCGGCTGACATCGCGGTGAGTTATGAATTCGGCGGTGCAAGCTGCCTTTCCGTGCTCACCGACGTGGATTTCTTCCAGGGCAGCGATGCGTATCTGCAGGAGGCTCGCGAGGCCTGCACGCTGCCGGTGCTGCGCAAGGACTTCGTGATCGACGCCTACCAGGTGGTCGAAGCACGCGTGCTCGGGGCTGACTGCATCCTGCTGATCGTTGCGGCCTTGGACGACCGCCAGCTGGCGGAGCTGTCCAGCCTGGCGATGGAGCTGGGCATGGATGTGCTGGTGGAAGTCCACGATATCGATGAACTGGAGCGCGCCCTGCAGGTGCCGGTGCAGATGATCGGCATCAACAACCGCAACCTGCGCACGTTCGAGGTTTCGCTGCAGGCCACGCTGGACATGCGCACCGCCGTGCCGAAGGACCGTCTGTTGGTGACCGAGAGTGGCATCCTGGCACCGCAGGACGTGGCCCTGATGCGCAATGCCGGGGTCAACGCGTTCCTGGTCGGTGAGGCCTTCATGCGCGTGGAGGAGCCCGGTGAGGGCCTGCGTCAGCTATTCTTCGCTGCATGAGCACGATCTATCCAACTCCGCAGGACAGTGCGCCGCTGGTGGTGTTCGATTTCGACCACACCCTGTACGACGGTGATTCCGGCAGCCATCTGTTCGCGACGCTGATCAAGCGCAACCCGCTGCGGTTGCTTGCTGCGCTGCTGGTCACGCCGGTGGCCGGCCCCTTGGTGGCGATGCTGCCCACGCGCCGTGCCGGCATCTCGATCTACGTGTGGATCGCGACCTTCGGCATGCATCGGGCGCGCGAGTTCAACCAGGTGATCGACGCGTATGTGCTGAAGAACGAGCCCAGCCTGCGGGCCAAACTGTTGCCGCAGGCGCTGGAAGTCTTCGCTGCGCACCGGGCTAAAGGCGACCGGGTGGTCGTGGCGACAGGTGCGCCGCCTGAGCTGGCCAAGGCCATCCTGGGCTTCGTCGCCCATGTGGATGTGCCGGTGATCGGCAGTGAAGTCGGGCCGCGTTTCGGTGCCGTTGGCGCCACCCGTCACTGCCACAACGAAGAAAAGATGCGGATGCTGCGCGAACGCGGCTACGGCAACATCGACGTGGCCTACTCCGACAGTACGGCGGATCTTCCCCTGCTGGTTGCGGCGAAAGCGCCAGTGGTGGTCAATCCGAAGCATGGCAGCGTGGACTTCTTCCGTCGCGTGCTGCCGGAAGGCACCCGCATCCTCAACTGGGGCTGCGCGGACCGCGGTGGTGAAAAGGTCTGATCGACGGCGGTCGTAGCCGGCCTGCCGAATGCGCCCAGACGAGGGTAGAGCCGACTTCAGTCGGCTGCCCTGCGCGTGTAAACAGCCGGCTGAAGCCGGCTCTACCGCCAGCGCCGCATTGCCTCACACCTGTAGCGCCGAGCCGTGCTCGGCGGCATGCCGGATGCGCCCACCCACCTGCCCGCCGAGGGGGTAGAGCCGACTTCAGTCGGCTGCCCTGTGCGGGAAAACAGCCGGCTGAAGCCGGCTCTACCGACAGCGCGGCATCGCATCACACCCGTAGCGCCGAGCCGTGCTCGGCGGCATGCCGGTTGCGCCGACCCACCTGCCCGCCGAGGGGGTAGAGCCGACTTCAGTCGGCTGGCCCTGCACGCGAAAGCAGCCGGCTGAAGCCGGCTCTACCGACAGCGCGGCATCGCGTCACACCTGTAGCGCCGAGCCGTGCTCGGCGGCATGCCGAACGGCCGACCGACCGGCCCGCCGAGGGGGTAGAGCCGACTTCAGTCGGCTGCCCTGCACGCGAAAGCAGCCGGCTGAAGCCGGCTCTACCGACAGCGCGGCATCGCCTCACACCCGTAGCGCCGAGCCGTGCTCGGCGGCATGCCGAACGGCCGACCGACCTGCCCGCCGAGGGGGTAGAGCCGACTTCAGTCGGCTGCCCCGCACGCGAAAGCAGCCGGCTGAAGCCGGCTCTACCGACAGCGCGGCATCGCCTCACACCTGTAGCGCCGAGCCGTGCTCGGCGGCATGCCGACGGCCGACCCAGTCTGCCGGACGTGGGGGTAGAGCCGACTTCAGTCGGCTGCCCTGCACGCGAAAACAGCCGGCTGAAGCCGGCTCTACCCTCGGCCCTGCGCAGGGAGCCAGCCGGCTGAAGCCGGCTCTACCGACAGGCATGCGCGGCGTTACCGGCCCAGCAGGCCGATGGCTGTGTGGCCGATCTGGTACAGACTGATCGCCAGGACCAGTACGCCAACGGCGACAAGTACCCAGCGCTCCTTGACCCGTTTCACCAACACGGCGGCCAACGGCGCGGCCATCATCCCGCCTATCAATAGTCCCGCCACGATCTGTAGGTGATGCAGGCCCATCGTCAGCAGGAAGGTTGCAGACACCGTCAGCGTCACCACGAACTCTGCTGCATTGACGGTGCCAATGGTCGTACGGGCTTGGCCGCCGCGTGCCAGCAGGGTAGAGGTGGCAACCGGACCCCATCCGCCACCGCCGGTAGCGTCGAGGAAGCCGGCGACCGCACCCAACAGAGGGACGCGCTTGATGTCGCCCTTGGGCATCAACCGGCCTGCCGCGCGCAGCAGAATGACGATCGCAAGCACCAGCAAATACAGATAAATCAATGGCCGGATGACGTCTCCGGGCAGCTGGGTGAGGCCATATGCGCCGACGGCTCCGCCGATTGCGCCAGGGATGGCCAGGCGCACGAACATTTTCCGGTCCACGTTGCCGGCCACCAGGTGCGAAACGCCGGACGCGCCGGTAGTGAATACCTCCGCCGTATGCACGCTGGCGCTGACCTGCGCCGGTGGCAGGCCCATGCTCAACATCACCGAAGACGACACCAGACCGAAGGCCATGCCCAATGCGCCGTCGACCAGCTGTGCGCCCAGGCCGATAAGGATGAACCACCAGAATTCGCTGCTCAGCTCCATGCGCGCAGCCTGCGGTGTGGAGGAATATCGGTCAAGCCACTGCCCGCCACTGCACGCGGTGAGGGTAGGCATGGGCGCGGTAGAGCCGACTTCAGTCGGCTGCCCTGCGTGGAAGGCAGCCGACTGAAGTCGGCTCTACCAGGCGTTGTGGGAGGCAGCCGACTGAAGTCGGCTCTACCAAGCGTTGCGGAAGGCGGCCGACCGAAGTTGGGGCAACCGCGCGGCCCGCTGTACGTGGACGCGTCAGCGCGTCCCGTACAGCACCACGGTCTTGCCGCGGGCATGCAGCAGGCCGTCGACCTGCAGCTTCTTCAGCACGCGTCCGGCCATTTCGCGGGAGCAGCCGACCAGACGGGCCAGCTCCTGCCGGGACACGCGCAGTTGACTGCCCTGCGGGTGGGTCATGGCCTCCGGCTCCTCGGCCAGGTCGTGCAGGGTGCGCACGATGCGGTCCGTCACGTCCAGGAAAGCCAGGCGACTGGCCTTGCGGCTGGTATCCAGCAGGCGCTTGGATATCTGCTGGCCCAAGGCATACAGCAGGCGCGGGGCATCAGTGGACAGCGGGCCCAGGAACAGCTGGTGCAGGCGCTCGTAGCTGATTTCGGCCAGCTCACAGGCGGTCCGCGTCCGCAGGATCACCTCACGGCGGTCCGACTCCACGAACAGGCCCATTTCGCCGACGAACTCACCGGTGCCGAAGTAGCCGAGCACCAATTCACGCTCTTCATCCTCTTCAGCAATTATTGAAACGGATCCACTGATTACGTAGTACAGCGTGCCAGCCGGGTCTCCGGGGCGGAACACGTCAGTGCGGGCAGGGTAACGGCGCCGATGGCTGTGAGCCAGGAAGCGGTCGATGGTAGCAATGTCCAAAGCCAACGGACTGGTAGCAAGGCGCACGGTTGACACGATGGTGGCGCTCCCTCTGCGCATGAACGGATTCACGGGGTGTGGGAGCAGCTTAGCGGAGCGGAAATGTTAAGAGCAAACAGATTGCAGGAACCGTTCGTTCGTTCAGGCTCCCCCCGGCGGCACAATTGCCTCATAATTGTTCCTTTCCCCGCTCTTACAGGATCGACCGCCGTGGTCAAGCCGTTGCCTCGCCTGAGGTTGCAAGGTTTCAACAACCTCACCAAGGCGCTGAGCTTCAACATCTATGACGTCTGTTACGCCCGCACCGAAGAGGAGCGTCAGCGCTACATTGATTACATCGATGAAGAGTACAACGCCGACAGGCTGACTCAGATTCTCACGGACGTTGCCGAGATCATCGGCGCGAACATCCTCAACATTGCGCGCCAGGATTACGATCCGCAGGGTGCTTCGGTGACGATCCTGATCTCCGAAGAACCGGTGATCGACAAGAAGCTTGCCGGCAAGGAGTTGATCTCCGATGCCGTGGTTGCGCACATGGACAAGTCGCACATCACGGTGCACACCTATCCGGAAACGCACCCGCAGGAAGGTATTGCGACCTTCCGCGCCGATATCGACGTGGCAACCTGCGGCGTCATTTCGCCGCTGAAAGCGCTGAACTACCTGATCGAGAGTCTGGAATCGGACATCGTGATCATGGATTACCGCGTGCGTGGCTTCACCCGTGACGTAAAGGGCAAGAAGCACTACATCGATCACAAGATCAACTCCATCCAGAACTTCCTGGCGAAGAACATCAAGTCGCGCTATGAGATGTTCGACGTCAACGTCTATCAGGAAAATATCTTCCACACGAAGATGCACCTGAAGGACTTCGACCTGGATCAGTACCTGTTTGAAGAGAAGGCGAAGAACCTTTCCTTCAAGGAACGCATGAAGATCGAGGCGCTGTTGCGTCGCGAGATCGAAGAGCTGTTCCACGGCCGCAACCTGGCCGAGTAAGAAGCCGGTCTGGCGCACTGCGCCGGAACGTTATGCAGGCGGGACGCCCCGTCCCGTGAAACAGCGATCTGCGCAGATTGGTGTTCCACGGCAGAAGACCGACCCACGGCCCGGTGTGAAAGCACTGGGCCGTTTTGTTTCCGTTATAAAAGTTGAGGAGCATCCCCATGCCCTGGATCTATCTCTTGTTGGCCGGCATCTTTGAAATCGGCTTCGCCATCGGAATGAAGTACTCCAATGGTTTCACCAAACCGTTGCCGACCGTCGCGACGGTGGTGGCTGCGTTGATCAGCCTGTATCTGATGAGTCAGGCCATGAAAACCATTCCGGTCGGCACTGCCTACGCCATCTGGACCGGTATCGGCGCGCTGGGCGTGGCCGTGTTGGGTATTTTCCTGTTCAACGACAGCGCGTCGCCGGCCCGGCTGGGTTGCGTGGCACTGATCGTGGCCGGCGTGATCGGCCTGAAGCTGGTTTCGACCCCGTAACGCAACGCGATCTGTCCGCGGTCCGCCATCACCGCACGGATTCTGTAGCGCCGAGCCGTGCTCGGCGGAATGCCGGACGCGCCACGCGATGTGGCCGGTGAGGGTAGAGCCGACTTCAGTCGGCTGTCGTTGCGGAAGGAAGCAGCCGACTGAAGTCGGCTCTACCGCGAGCCGCGAGCCGCGAGCCGCAAGCCACCGCCCGCGAGCCGCCATCCGCCATCACCGCACGGATTCTGTAGCGCCGAGCCGTGCTCGGCGGAATGCCGGACGCGCCACGCGATCTACGCGGTGAGGGTAGAGCCGACTTCAGTCGGCTTGCGGTGCGGAAGGAAGCAGCCGACTGAAGTCGGCTCTACCGCGAGCCGCGAGCCGCGAGCCACCACCCGAGAGCCGCCATCTGCCGTCACCGCACGGATTCTGTAGCGCCGAGCCGTGCTCGGTGGAATGCCGGACGCGCCACGCGATGTGGCCGGTGAGGGTAGAGCCGACTTCAGTCGGCTGTCGTTGCGGAAGGAAGCAGCCGACTGAAGTCGGCTCTACCGCGAGCCGCGAGCCGCGAGCCGCAAGCCACCGCCCGCGAGCCGCCATCCGCCATCACCGCACGGATTCTGTAGCGCCGAGCCGTGCTCGGCGGAATGCCGGACGCGCCACGCGATCTACGCGGTGAGGGTAGAGCCGACTTCAGTCGGCTGTCGTTGCGGAAGGAAGCAGCCGACTGAAGTCGGCTCTACCGCGAGCCGCGAGCCGCGAGCCGCAAGCCACCGCCCGCGAGCCGCCATCCGCCATCACCGCACGGATTCTGTAGCGCCGAGCCGTGCTCGGCGGAATGCCGGACGCGCCACGCGATCTACGCGGTGAGGGTAGAGCCGACTTCAGTCGGCTGTCGTTGCGGAAGGAAGCAGCCGACTGAAGTCGGCTCTACCGCGAGCCGCGAGCCGCGAGCCGCAAGCCACCGCCCGCGAGCCGCCATCCGCCATCACCGCACGGATTCTGTAGCGCCGAGCCGTGCTCGGCGGAATGCCGGACGCGCCACGCGATCTACGCGGTGAGGGTAGAGCCGACTTCAGTCGGCTGTCGTTGCGGAAGGAAGCAGCCGACTGAAGTCGGCTCTACCGCGAGCCGCGAGCCGCGAGCCGCAAGCCACCGCCCGCGAGCCGCCATCCGCCATCACCGCACGGATTCTGTAGCGCCGAGCCGTGCTCGGCGGAATGCCGGACGCGCCACGCGATCTACGCGGTGAGGGTAGAGCCGACTTCAGTCGGCTTGCGTTGCGGAAGGAAGCAGCCGACTGAAGTCGGCTCTACCGCGAGCCGCAAGCCGCGAGCCGCGAGCCGCAAGCCGCGAGCCGCGAGCCGCGAGCCGCGAGCCGCGAGCCACCGCCCGCGAGCCGCCATCTGCCGTCACCGCACGGATTCTGTAGCGCCGAGCCGTGCTCGGTGGAATGCCGGACGCGCCACGCGATCTCCCCGGTGAGGGTAGAGCCGACTTCAGTCGGCTGGCGTTGCGGAACGAAGCAGCCGACTGAAGTCGGCTTTACCGCAAGCCGCAAGCCGCAAGCCGCAAGCCGCGAGCCGCAAACCGCAAACCGCAAACCGCGAGCCACCGCCCGCGAGCCGCCATCTGCCGTCACCGCACGGATTCTGTAGCGCCGAGCCGTGCTCGGTGGAATGCCGGACGCGCCACGCGATCTACCCGTTGAGGGTAGAGCCGACTTCAGTCGGCTGGCGTTGCGGAAGGAAGCAGCCGACTAAAGTCGGCTCTACCGCAAGCCGCAAGCGGAAGCAGTCGACTGAAGTCGGCTCTACCGCAAGCCGCGAGCCACCCAGCCCCACCACCAGCCCATCAAAGGCGGTAGGCGATCGTCTTCATGATCTTCGACGCGAGCGCCATTGCCCCGGGGATCGGGAAGGGCAGGCGGCGTGCGCCGGCCTGTTCGGCGTGCTCGGCATGCCGTGCCTCGTCTTCCTTCATCACCTTGATCACTTCCCGGCTGCGCAGATCACCTGCGGGCAGGGTGGTCAGGTGCTCGTCCAGATGCGCTTCCACCTGGCGCTCGGTCTCTACGACGAACCCCAGGTTCCAACCGTCGCCGCGCAGTCCCGCCAATGTGCCGATCACGTAGCTGCCGGCATACCAGACGGGATTGAACAGGCTGGGGCGGCTGTCCAGTTCGCCCAGTCGAATGGCGCACCAAGCGAGGTGATCGGTTTCCTCCTGCGCGGCCTCCAGCAGGTGGGCACGGGTGGCGGGGTCGTGGGCTACCGCGGCCTGGCCGAAGTACAAGCCTTGCGCGCAAACCTCGCCTACGTGGTTGATGCGCATCAGGCCGGCCGCGTGGCGTCGCTCGCTGCGGTCCATGCCCGGCTCGTCAGCCTCGGCGGCAGGGTAGGGGCGCAGGGCCGGCGGATTGCCGAACACGGTGTCCAGTGCGCGCTGCGCCTCGGTCAGCAGGTGGTCCAGCGGGGTGGTCTGGCGAAGCGCGCTCATGGTGGGGCCAATGACGTCGGGGTGCCTCCGATTCTCGCCGCCAGGGCCGCTGCTGCCAAGTCTTGCTGAGCAGGGCAACTTGCACCGCAGGCAAAAGGTGGATAAAATCCCGCCCTTGCGTTTCACCTTCACAACGCGTGGCAGAGTTCCGGCCCTCCTGGCCGCAATGAGCCCGACGACCTACATAGAGTTCTTCATGAGCACTTTCACCGCTAAGAACGAGACCGTCCAGCGCGACTGGTACCTCGTTGACGCCGAGGGCAAGACCCTGGGCCGTCTCTGCACCGAGCTGGCCCGCCGTCTGCGTGGCAAGCACAAGCCGGTCTACACCCCGCACGTTGATACCGGCGACTACCTGGTCGTCATCAATGCAGAAAAGATTGTCGTCACCGGCAAGAAGCTGCAGGACAAGATGTATCACCGTTTCACCGGTTACATCGGCAACCTGAAGACCGAATCCCTGGCTCAGGCGCTTGAGCGCCACCCGGAGCGCGTGATCGAGACCGCCGTGAAGGGCATGCTGCCGAAGGGTCCGCTGGGTCGCCAGATGTACCGCAAGCTCAAGGTCTATGCAGGCACTGAGCATCCGCACGCCGCACAGCAGCCGCAGGTTCTGGATATCTAATCATGGCTATCACTCAAAACTACGGCACTGGCCGCCGCAAGTCCTCCACCGCCCGCGTGTTCCTGCGTAAGGGTTCGGGCAAGATCACCGTCAACGGCCGTCCGCTGGACGAGTTCTTTGGTCGTGAGACCGCGCGCATGATCGTGCGCCAGCCGCTCGAGCTGACCAAGAACACCGAAAGCTTCGACATCCTGGTCACCGCCGCTGGCGGCGGCACCACCGGTCAGGCCGGTGCGATCCGCCTGGGCATCGCCCGCGCGCTGGTCGAGTATGACGAAACCTTGAAGTCCGAACTGCGCAAGGCGGGCTTCATCACCCGTGACGCCCGTGAAGTCGAGCGTAAGAAGGTCGGTCTGCACAAGGCACGTCGCGCCACCCAGTTCTCCAAGCGCTGATCCACCGCGCCTGGCGTGGGGCCCTTCGGGGCTCTGCTGGGAGGAAAACAAAAACCCGGCTTCGGCCGGGTTTTTGTTGTTTTAAAGAACGGTCACATCGTCGATCAGGACCTTATCTACCCGCCTGCATCATCCCCGATGGAGTAGAGCCCCCTTGTTGTTCAAGGAGGCGCGCCAACGGCGCGGGGATAAGGTGGAATACGCGCCCAAATACTAAAAAAGGCCTGATCAACGATCAGGCCTTTTTTAGTATTTGGCTGCCCCGGATGGATTCGAACCACCGAATGCCTGAGTCAGAGTCAGGTGCCTTACCGCTTGGCGACGGGGCAAAATAGGTAAATCAATTCTCTCACTTTCCAGGTCGAAAACCAACTCCGACATGGTGGCTATGGGTGGACTCGAACCACCGACCCCAGCATTATGAGTGCTGTGCTCTAACCGGCTGAGCTACATAGCCTTGGTGAGCCGCGTATTCTGGGCATGTGTACGAAGCATGTCAATACTTTTGTGTTCCGCTTGTGGGCCGACAGGCGGCATGGGATAGTCCCTGTCAGTAGATTTCTAGGAGTCCGCATCGTGATCGATCCGGACGGCTATCGACCGAACGTCGGCATCGTGTTGATGCGCCAGGATGGTCAGGTGTTCTGGGCACGTCGTGTGCGCCGGGATGGCTGGCAGTTCCCACAGGGCGGCATGAACACGGATGAGACGCCCGTCGAGGCCATGTATCGAGAGTTGCAGGAAGAAACGGGCTTGTTGCCTGAGCACGTTGAAGTGCTGGGAGCAACGCCTGGGTGGTTGCGCTACAAGCTCCCCGCGCGGGCGATCCGCCGCAATGAGCGACAGGTGTGCATTGGCCAGAAGCAGGTCTGGTTCCTGCTGCGCCTGACCGGTGACGAGTCGCACGTACAGCTGGATCTGACCGACAGCCCCGAGTTCGACAATTGGCGTTGGGTGGATTTCTGGTACCCGGTGGAACACGTGGTGATGTTCAAGCGTGGCGTTTATGCACGTGCGCTGCGGCATCTTGCGCCCATGGCCCGCGGTGTCGACGGTGCGGATGTATCGCAGATGCCGACAGGCGCGCAGGAGGCCTGGATGCCAGGCCACGCCGCGGGGCATGATCGCCCGAGAAAGCGGGCGACCACGAAGGGTACTGGCCGAAAAAAGTGCAAGGCGACCCTACGTAAGCCCCGCCCGATGGTTCTGGCCTGAACCATATCGAGAATGATTCAGGTAGTTAATTGACAACCATTCGCGTTTGAAGTGGAATGACGGCAGGCCAGTCCGGCCTGCCAGCGTCAAAGCCCACTGTGTACGTCTGCATCTGCAACGGAGTAACCGATCACCAGATCCGCGCTGCTGCGAGTGATGGCTGCACGACGGTGGCCGAGCTGACCATGCGCACCGGCTGCGGTGCCACCTGCGGTTCCTGCCTGGACATGGCCGGTGACCTGCTGGCCAAGGCGATGGGCACACATGATCTGCCGTTGCCCGTACTGGGTCTGCAGGCTGCCTGACAGTGCCTTGAGCGTGCGTGCGTGATTGAGCACGATTCGCGTTCCTTCATCGCCGCGCCAAAGCCGCTACAGTGCCTGCGTTTTCAGCGTGCAGGAGCACCCCCCATGAAAGGCGACGCCACCGTCATCCAGTACCTCAACAAGGTGCTGTACAACGAGTTGACCGCGATCAACCAGTACTTCCTGCATGCAAAGATGCTGAAGAACTGGGGCATCAAGGAGCTTGCAGAGCACGAGTACAAGGAATCGATCGACGAGATGAAGCATGCCGACATGCTGTCCGATCGCATCCTGTTCCTTGAAGGACTGCCGAATTTCCAGGCGCTGGGCAAGCTGCGCATCGGCGAGAACCCGACCGAGATCCTGCAGTGCGACCTGGCGCTGGAAAGCGAGGGCGTCGTGGTGTTGCGCGAGGCCGTCGCGCATGCAGATGCCGTCGGCGATTATGTCAGCCGCCAGCTGTTCACCAAGATCCTGGATTCCGAGGAAGAGCACATCGACTGGCTGGAAACGCAGCTGGATCTGATTGCCCGCATCGGCGAGCCGAAGTACCTGCTCAGCAAGCTGGAAGACTGAGCGAAACGGTGCGCCGCGCGGGGCGCTCGCCGAGCATGGCTCGGCGCTACAGAAGCAGATGCATGCGTCCGCGCGCGCCGTAGCGCCGAGCCACGCTCGGCGGCATCTGTCAGCGCGCTGGACGCCAACCCGCCAGCGCGATCCGCGCCCGGGCAAACTCGGCCACTACCCGCGCCGCCGCGATGGTCGGCTTCTCGAGGCTCTCTGCGCGGGCTTCCAGTTCAATGCGACGTGCTGCGGTCGACAACGCCAGTGCGCCGACATTCGCGCTGGATGACTTCAGGCTGTGGGCAAGTCCGCGCAGGCGCTCGGTATCGCTGGCCTGGGCGGCGTCCTGCAGGTGCTGCACCAGCGCTGGCGTGTCATCCAGGAACGCGGTGATGATCGCCTGGGTGCTGTCACCAATCACCTCATGCAGCTCATCCAGTACCGAGGGGTCCAGCGCGGGCTGCGCGGTGTCCGCGTCACTGGCTGACAGCGTCTCGGCCAATGCATCGGCCATCGGGTCTGCTGCAACGGCACCGGTCTCCGGGTGGCCCCACCGTTCCAGCATGCCGCGCAACAGCCGCATTTCCACGGGCTTGGACACGTAGTCATCCATGCCGGCCTGCAGGCAGCGTTCTCGATCACCGGCCATGGCATTGGCGGTCATCGCGATGATGGGCAGCCGGGGCAGGTGATGGGCGGCTTCGTGTGCCCGCCAGCGTTGGGTTGCCGCATAGCCGTCCAACACCGGCATCTGGCAGTCCATCAGCACGACGTCCACGCCGCCGGCATGCAGTTCCTGCAGTGCCAGCTCGCCGTCCACTGCCGTGCGCACCGTGCACCCCAGGACCTCCAGCACGCGTTGGGCGACCAGCAGGTTGACGCCGTTGTCCTCAACCAGCAGCAGGCGCAGGCCAAGCGGCGTTGTCGGGGCTTTGGTCAGTGGGCGCAGCGACGCCTCGCCCAGCAGTGGCGCGGGCCGTGCCGAGGCGCGTACCGGCACCAACAGGGCATGCAGGGTGCTGTCGCTGACCAGTTCATCCAGCCAGTGCTGGCCGTTGCGTGATGCGGCGTTGCCGAGCTGCAGCCATAGCACCTGCGGCGCGTCGTCGCCGCGCTCCGCCAAGGCCCGCTGCAGGGAGGCGTCGCCGTTGCGCAGCAGGCGCCCATCCACCACCAGCCATGCCAGCGGCCGCGTCGCGGCGCGCAGCGGCTCAAGCGCTTCGGCCAGGGTAGTGACCGTCTGCACCTGCAATCCATGCTGCGCCCCCACGCGGTGTACGCGCTGCTGCAATGCGGGGTCCTGACTCAACAGCAGCAGGTGGCCCAGCTCCGGACCGTACCCGTTGCCCGTATCGCCGGCTGCTTTTGACAGGGGTATTTCAAACCAGAACGTGGCGCCCTGGCCGGGCTGCGATTGCACGCCGATCGTCCCTTGCATCAGTTCGATGATGCGTCGGCAGATTGCAAGGCCCAGCCCTGTGCCACCGTACATGCGGGTGGTGGACGCATCGGCTTGGCTGAAGGACTGGAACAGCCGCGGTTGCTGCTCCGGGGCGATACCGATGCCGGTGTCCACTACCTCAAAGCGCAGCGCATGGCGCCGCACGGTCTCGCCCAGCCGTCGCACCTTGACGCTTATCTTGCCGCGCGCGGTGAACTTGATGGCATTGCCCAGCAGGTTGCCCAGCACCTGCCGCAGGCGGACCGGATCGCCGCGCACGGACAGACGCACCGAAGGGTCGATCTCCAGCTCGATCCGCAGGCCTTTGGCCTCGGCAGCGCGTTGCATCAGCTGCACCACGCCCTCGAGCAGGTCACGCAGGTTGAAGGTGGTGTCCTCCAGTTCCAGCGCGTTGGCCTCCAGGCGGGAGTGGTCCAGGATGTCATCGACGATGCGCAGCAGCTGCTGGGAACTGAACGCCGCCGTCGCCAGCATCTGCCGTTGTTCGGTCTCCAGCTGCCCGCGCCCGATCAGGTCGAGCATCGGGATGATGCCGTTCAACGGCGTGCGGATTTCATGGCTCATCGTGGCAAGGAACTCGCCCTTCGCCAACGCGGCGGCTTCGGCAGCCTGCTTGGCCAGCAGCAGTTGTTGTTCCAGCTGTCCCTGCTGGTCATGCAGCCGCTGCAGGTGGTCACGCTGCTGCTGCAGATCGGTCAGTCGAAGGTCGCGTTCGCGTGCGCGTTCGTGGCGCGCGGCGAGCCGCTGCCCATGCAGGAAGAACAGGGCCACCGCCGCCGCTGCGGAAAGCGCGGCCAGCCAGGGCCACGGCCCGGCGAGCTCCAGCGCGGCCGCTATCGCCAGTGCCACGGTCGCCAGTGCGACCCCCATGGCCGGCCACCAGCTTGATGTGCCCCGCCCTTGGGCCATCGGTTACAGCACCGCGTTGAGGAAGTCGAAATCGAGGTCGCTGCCAGCGGACTGCACCATGTTGCCTTGGATGAAGTCGACACCGCCAACCCACATGGCGGCGGCCGCCTGCGGATCTTCGATCTGCTGGCCGATGATCTGCAGGTTGGCCCGGTGCGCCGCTTCGATGGCACTGCGCATCTCGTCGCGGGTCTGCGGATTGGCATGGCTGCTGGAAAAGCGTGCCGCCATGCGTACGAAGGCCAGCGGCAACTGGGTCAGCAGGGCATTGGCCTCCGCGCTGGGTTCGAACTGGCTGAGGCAGAAGCGCACGCCCAGCGTGGCTACCCGCGCGCAGAACTGCTGCAGTGTCACGGTGTGGATCAGGGCATCGGGCAGGCGCACGTCGATCACCAGCGCACTGCCCTCCAGGCGGCGCTGCTGCAGCGATTCCAGCAGCCAGTCGGCGAAGGCATCGCGGGCGAGCGTGCGCAGCGACTGCGACACGAACAAGTGCAGCGGCGGCGATGCGTGGCGATAGTGGTCCAGCAGGCCCAGCGCGTGGTCCATGACCTGCTGGTCCAGATCGGCGATGCGGCCGGCGGCTTCGGCAGCCGGGATCACCTGGCCGGCGGTCAGCACGCTGCCATCGGCCTGGCGCAGCCGCAGCAGCACCTGGTACTGCGCGTTGCCGCCGCCGGCGACGGCGACGATCGGCTGGTAGGCCAACTCCAGCTGCCCGTCCAGCATGGCCAGATGCTCATCACTGCTGGCCTCGACATGCGGCACGTGACCGGCAACGCCGGCCGTGAGCAGGCGGGCCTGCAAGGTGGTGCGCTCGATGGCTTCCAGCGCGCTGCCGACATCGGCAAAGCCCGGCGACAACGGCGCAAAGCCGATCACCCCGCGCAGGTGCACCGATTCTTCATCGCGTATCACGAAGGCGCGCGCGGAAAGCTGTTCGCGCAGGGTCTTCGCGGTGGCGTCCAGTTGCTCTTCGTCGATGCCGCGCGCCAGGGCAAGGAAGCTGTTGTCGTTCAGCCGGGCCAGCAGGTACGGCTGCGCGGCTTCTGCCAAGCGCTGCCCTGCCTGCACCATCAGGCGCTCGAATGCGGCGTAGCCATAGCGTTCGCGCAGTCCCAGCGCGCTGGCGATCTCGATGAAGAACACGCCGCCGTGATCACGGTGGGACAGTGCGGCGGCCAACTGCTGCAGCAGGTGGTGGCGCGTCGGCAGGCCGGTCTCCGGATTGTTCAGCAGCGGTCCGCCACGCTCGCCCGATGCGCTGGCCGCCTGCGCGCGCGCACGGCGGATGCGGTTGGACACCGCCGCAATCAGGTGGCGTGGACGGATCGGCTTGCTCAGGTAGTCGTCTGCGCCGCTGTCGAGCACTTCGAACTGGCGCTCAGGGTCCGGGTCACCGCTCAGGAACACGATGGGCAGCATCTGCATGCCCGGCATCTGGCGGATCATCGCCGTCAGGCGCATGCCGTCCAGACCAGGCAGGTGCAGGTCCATCAGGATCAGGTCCGGTGCATGCTCGTGGATCGCGGGCTGCACGCTTTCCGCATCGCCGACGACCACCGCTTCCATGCCTGCGCCGTGCAGCACGCTCTGCGCGAACAGCGCCTGCGCGCGGTCATCTTCGACGACCAGCACACGGTAAGGCGCGTCACTGGGCAGCAGATCGGATGGCACGCCCGCCTGGGCATCCATGGCGGCAGGCAACGGCGGCGGGGTGGCTGCAGGAAGCGCGACCACGTTGTCGGCGAGGGCGGTCGGCTCGACCGGCGCCGACGCCCAGCGCTGCCAATGATCGGCCGGTGGGGTTTCAGCACGTGCGTTGCGTGGGGAATTGGGATCGTTCACGAAGTCGGCAGCGTCGAAGGTAGGGGGATTATGCGGCAGGGCCTGTGCGCGAGATATCGCGATGCCCCCCCGTCAACCAACGTACACCCTTCCACAAGGCGCGCCAGACCAGCCACACCGCCAGGGCACCGGCCAGGCTGCAGGCCAGCACCACGATCAATGCCAGCCACGGATGGGCCAAGGCCAGTGCCAGACCGCCGACGACCAGGGTGTCTTCGGCCGCCGAGGCGACCCAGTTGCTGGCGGGCTCCGGCGAGGTGTTCAACAAGGCGCGGGTGCCGGCTTTGAGGCCATGGCTGGTCAACGCCACCGCTGCGCCCGCAAGCAGGGTGCCGTTACCGAGGTCGCCATCCGGCGACAAGGTGGCTGCGGCGAGAAACGCGCCAGCAGGCACCCGCGCCAGCGTCTGCAGCAGGTCCCAAGCCGAATCCACGCCGGGAATCTTGTCGGCGAAGAATTCGGCGACGGCCAGGACGGCGGACGTGCCGAGCACCCAGTACGATTCGGTGGCCTGCAGCGCCGGCGGCAGATCGACCCAGCCCAGCAGCCCGGCCAGGCCAACACCGAATACGGTCAGGTAGACGCGGATGCCGGCCAGCCAGGCCAGCAGGATCCCGATCACGAACAAATGGGCGTCGGTCATGGCGCAGGCTCCAAAGGAAAGCTCGGTCAGAGCGGCGGCTGGCCACTCCGAAGGGGCCGCACGCCGGAAGGCTGCACTATCAGCGAAGGCGTCGCTGAATGCCACAGGCGGGCAGTCGGCATGGGCGGAGCGCGGCCTGCGTCCTGAACTACAATAGACGCGACTGACTGCCTGACGCTGTGCCTGCCCTGCGCAGCGCGCAGCCCCGGAGACCTGCCATGAACCATCGACCGCCTTCGCGCGTCCAGATCCGCCTGCCAGGCCATGCCGCCCCGGGTCCCCGCCGCCCGTGGCTGCTCGTAGCGGTCGGCCTTGCCGTGCTGCTGCTCGTCGGCCTGCTGGGTTTCTGGCTGGGCCGCCCCGGTGGTGAGGTCGGTGACACGCTGCAGGGGACGCAGAAACGTGCCGATGCCTTGCAGCAGGAGCTGGTGGAACTGCGCCAGCGTCAAGCCACGCTGGAAGCCTCCGATCGGATCAGCCGCGCCGCCAACAACGAAGTGCAGGCATCGCTGGCCGAGCGCGACGAGGAAATCGCGGGCCTGCGCGCCGATGTGGCCTTCTACGAGCGCCTGGTGGGGGCGACCAGCCAGCGCAAGGGACTCAATACGCATTCCATCGAGTTCCGCTCCGAAGCGGCCGGTACGTATCAGTACACGGTGGTGCTGACCCAGAACCTCAACCGGGGCGCTATCAGCCAGGGTCAGATGCGTTTTACCGTGGAAGGCGTCAAGAATGGACGTCTGGCCACGGTCAGCTGGGATGACCTGCACCAGCGCAGCAAAGTGCCCGGACAGGAGTATTCCTTCCGGTACTTCCAGCAGTTGAGCGGCAGCGTCATCCTGCCGTCGGACTTCACCCCGCAACGGGTGAAGGTCACACTGGGTAGTGGAACGGGGGGTTCCACGCAGGTATTCGACTGGAAACAGGCCGGTGCACCGGCCACGAACGGGGAGTAGGACAATGTTTGGAAGCAGCAAATCCAGCCGTGATGGGCAGTTGGTCGTCGATGCATTGATCGGCAGCCAGGTAGTGATCCGCGGTGATGTGGAATTCAGTGGTGGCCTGTATGTGGAAGGGCGTATCCACGGCAAGGTGATCGCACAGGAAGGCGCCAGCGCCGCCAATCTCACGCTTGCCGAGAACGGGGTCGTCGAAGGCGAGATCCGTGCCCAGGTGGTGGTGATCAGCGGCCGGATGGACGGTGACGTGCATGCGACCGAGCGCGTCGAGCTGACCCCGAGCGCGCGAGTGAACGGCAATGTGCACTATCAGGTCGTGGAAATGGCTGCGGGTGCCCAGCTGAACGGTCGGCTGATCCATTCCAGCGCCCCGATGGCCGCGCTGCCGCCGCCGGAAACCGGCAAGGATGAGGCCGCATCCGGCAAGGGCGACACCGCTGCCCGCCGCAAGCTGGCCGAGGCCATGGCTTGAAAGCCGACCCCCGCGGCCCCATGCTGAAGCCATGAGCACGTTGATCTCCCTACCCGGCACTGCCGCTGCAGCGCCGGGCTATCAGTCCCTCGACCGCCCGTTGAACTTCACCGAGTCCGCTGCGGCGAAAGTGCGCGAGCTCGTCCAGGACGAAGGCAACGCCGATCTGGCGCTGCGCGTCTATATCCAGGGCGGTGGCTGCTCCGGTTTCCAGTACGGGTTCGAGTTCGATGAGAACCGCGCCGAGGATGACCTCGCCGTGCAGACCAGCGGCGTCACCCTGCTGGTGGATCCGCTGAGCCTGCAATACCTGATGGGCGCCGAGGTTGATTACACCGAGAGCCTGACCGGCGCGCAGTTCGTGATCCGCAATCCCAATGCGAAGACCACCTGCGGCTGCGGTAGTAGTTTCAGCATGTAAGGGCACGGGGCGGCGCGTAAATGCGCTGCCGCGACTTGCCAGCCGCAGCCCATGCGTTCAGGCTTGGCAGATGCCTACCCATCTTTCGCCGCTGTCCGATTTTTCCTTTGTCGATGAGCCGCTGGAGCGCGCTGATGCCCTGCGTGCCGATGCCGACGCCCTTGCGCGTCTTTGGCCCGATGCACGCATCCTGATCCTGGACCGCGACGGCACGGCGTTCACCGGCGCTGACGACCAGCCGTTGCCGCTGACCGGTGCCGATCTGGGCGGTGGTCCCGGGACAGCGATCTTCCTTGGCCTGCGTGGTGCGCAGGCGTGGTTCTCGGTGGAAGCGGCGGCGCTCGATGTGACCGCACCGGGGCGCATGGACCTGCGCCAGGCTGCGCTGTCGTGGTCGATGGGGGATGCGACCGCCTTCAGTTACGCGCGCGGCATGTCGTACTGGCATTCGCGCAATCGCTTCTGCGGTGTCTGTGGTGGCGAAGTGCGTTTCGAACGAGGGGGCTTCGTCGGCCGCTGCCAGCAATGCGCGGTGGAGCATTACCCGCGCGTGGACCCGGCAGTGATCGTCGCCGTGCAGAACCGCGGCCGCCTGCTGCTGGGTCGCCAGGCGAGCTGGGCGCCGCGGCGCTATTCGGTACTGGCCGGTTTCGTCGAGCCGGGCGAATCGCTGGAACAGACCGTGGTGCGCGAAGTCTTCGAAGAGAGCAAGGTCAGGGTATCGGCGTGCCAGTATCTCGGCACCCAGCCGTGGCCGTTTCCGGGTGCGCTGATGGTGGGCTTCAGCGCACAGGCCGAGGATGACGCGCCGGAAGTGGACGGTGAGCTGGAAGACGCACGTTGGTTCAGCAAGGAAGAGGTCGGTGCCGCGATCGCCCGCGACGTGCACGATGACGGTGACGGCATCCGCCTGTCACCCCCCATCTCGATCTCGCGCAGCCTGATCGAGCACTGGTACCGCCAGCAGCCCTAGGAGCGTCGCATGTTCACCACGCTGGTTGCCGTACTGGTCGCTTTGGCCCTGGGGCATGTGGTCCCCGCGTTTGCGTCACGGCTGCGGCGCTTTGAAGGCTTCCGCCACTGGCTGACATGGCTGGGTGCGCATCCGGGACCGGCATGGCGCGGCCCGGCCGGCGTGGCATTAGCCGTCGTGCCGCCCGTGCTGCTGCTGGCCCTGCTGGCCTGGTGGCTGCATGACCGGCTGTATGGACTGCCCGCGCTGCTGCTGGGCATCGCGGTGCTGTGCTGGTGCTGGGGGCCGCGTGATCTGGATCGTGATGTCGAGACGATCATCGATGCCGATGAGGCCGCCGTGCGTCACGCCGCCTTGCAGAACCTGCAGTCGGCGGGCGGCAGCCTGCGCGACGATGTGCCTTCGCTGGTGGACGCCACGGTGTACAACGCACTGCGTCGCTGGTTCGCGGTGCTGTTCTGGTTCCTGTTGCTGGGCCCGGCCGGTGCGTTGGGGTATCGCCTGTTGGCGCTGATGGCCATCAGCCCGATGCGCGCACGGGTGCCGCCGGACAGCTTGGACGTGGCGCAGCGCGTCCTGGGCTGGCTTGAATGGCCGGTCGCACAGGTGATGTCGCTGTCGATGGCGTTGGTTGGCAACTTCGACACGGCGTGGACCGCATGGCGTCAGGCGCATGGCGAGCGCTGGCGGCGCGATGTGGGGTTCCTCGGCGCCGTGGCGCGCGCCAGTGTCAGTGCCGAGCTGCGCGAAGAGGCCCACGATTACACCGATATGGGCCTGCTGCCCGTCTGGCAGCGTCTGCCCGAACTCCGCGACGCCATGAGCCTGGTCTGGCGGATGCTGCTGCTGTGGCTGGCCGTGTTGGCGCTGCTGGTGATCGCCGGCTGGATAACCTGACGACCGGGTAGAGCCGACTTCAGTCGGCTGGGCGATTCTGGGTAGAGCCGACTTCAGTCGGCTGGGCAATCCTGGGTAGAGCCGACTTCAGTCGGCTCTACCAGGGAATCCGGCTGCGGCTGTCCGATCAGCCGACTGAAGTCGGCTCTACCAGGTGACCGGTGCATCCGGCTCACCCGGGCGCAAGCGCCATGAACGGTGCCCACGGCAGGTTGCGCAGCACCGCATACCCTAGCAACACCACCAGCCACATCATCGGATTGGCGAGCATCCGTATCAGCGGATCAAGCACGCGCATGCGCACGCCGGCCCCATTGAGCAGCATCAGCAGCAGGAACGGCAGACTCATCACCAACAGCGGATTCATGGCCATCGCGCCGGCCAGGTCGCCGTGGACCAGAGAGTAGAGGCAGCGCGTGCTACCGCAGCCGGGGCAGTACAGGCCGGTCAGCGCGTAGAGCGGGCACGAGGGCAGGGGATTGCCATCGGCATAGGGGTTGACGTGGTGCAACACGACGGCAGCGCCAGCCGCCAGCGCAACGGCCGTGCCCAGCGGCAGCCAGCGTTGCAGAGACGGCGGTAGGACAGGCAACGGCATCGCTCGTGCAGGGAACGGGATCCGGCATGTGCCGGACCCCGTCGATCCGCTTAGTAGCCGCTGTTGCTCAGCGCGCCCATGCCGCCGAGGGCAACCACGAAGATCGCGTACAGCACCAGTACGACGACGCCGGCGATGGCAGCCCACATCGCGAACTTCTTCGCCTTGTCCGAGGCTTCGCGTGCACCGACGATGTCGCCGGCAGCAATCTTGCCGTTGACCTGTGCGGCAAAGACGATCGACACGATGCCCAGCGGCATGCAGCAGAAGAGGGTGGTCAGGATCGCCCAGACGAGGTGGTTCGGGATCTGCGGGTTGACTGCATTCATTGCATAAGCTCCTTGGGATGGTGGGTGGTGACTCAGTTACCGGAGAGGGCGCCCAGCGCAGCGATGCCGCCGAACAGTCCGAACCACAACAGCAACAGGACCGGCAGCGCAGCAGCCGAGGCCACTGCCCACCATCCCGCCCTGCGCGATGCGTCGTGTGCGCCCACGAGGTCGCCCGCAGCGCGGCGACCATCGACTTGGGCGGCATAGACGATCGACACCACGCCCAACGGCAGGCAGCAGAAAAGCGTCGACAGGATCGCCCAGACCAGATGGTTCGGGACGAAGACCGACGAAGTGCCCAGCGGTGGTGGGTGATTCAAGAGCGAGACTCCATTCCATGGTGGCCGGCAGGATCAACGGCGTGCCGGTGCGCCCCCCTGTGGCTGGGTAATCTACAGCAATGAACGACAGGTGTATGCGTCTTCGGCGTGTTTTCTGGAACCGATTACATCGATCCCGTCGCGGACAGACCCACCATGTGGATGGGGCATCACGTCGATGGCTCAGGCGTTGTCCCCGCGGAGCGCCCGCACCTGCGCTTCCAGCAGGTCGGCGTTGGTCGTTGCGCCATCCACGGCAGACGCGGCCGCGACGTCGATCGTCGCGCGGAACCGCCGTGGTACGCGCATGCGGCCAAGGCGGCTGTCGCGCCGGCTCCACATGCTGCTCCACATGCCGCGCAGCGCCATCGGCACCACCGGTACGGGACGGCGCTTGAGGATCTTCTCCACGCCACTTTTGAAGGCCGTCATGTTGCCATCCCGGGTCAGCGCACCCTCCGGAAAGATGCACACCAGTTCGCCTTCGGCGAGCGCCGCATCGATCTCGTCGAACGCGCGCTGCATCAGGGCAGGGTCCTCCTTCGCACCGGCAATCGGGATGGTCTTGGCGGTGCGGAAGATCCAGCTCATCACCGGGATGTTGAAGATGCGGTAGTACATCACGAAGCGCACCGGCCGCGGGATGCTGGCCGAAAGAATGAGCGCATCCAGATAGCTGACATGGTTGCAGACGATCAGCGCCGGGCCCTCGTCCGGCACGCTCGCTTCGATGCCGTGCGGACGCAGGCGATACAGCACGCGCACCATCAACCAGCTGAGGAAGCGCATCAGGAACTCGGGCACGATCGTGAAGATGTAGATCGCCACCAGCGCATTGGCGACGCCCAGTGCCAGGAACAGCTGCGGGATCGTGATGCCCGCGGCATGTGCCGCCAGCCCAACGCCCGCCGCGGCGACAATGAAACCCGAGTTCTGGATGTTCAGGGCAGCGAACACACGCGACATCTCCGACTTCGGCGTGCGGCTCTGTATCAGTGCGAACAAGGGCACCACGAAGAAGCCGGTGAACAGGCCGATGCCGAGCAGGTCGATGATGATGCGGGTACTGCCGGCCTGCTGGACGAACTGGATGACGGACAGTCCTTCCGCCGTGGCCTCACCGGCCCGCGCGAAGTACAGGTCGAGCAGGAAGGCGGTCATGCCGAAGGCCCCCAGCGGAACGAGTCCGATCTCCACCCGTCGCCCGGACAGCTTCTCGCAGAGTAGCGAACCGACACCGGTGCCGACGGAGAACAACGCGAGGGCGAAGATGTACAGCGTGGGCTCGCCACCGAGGTTGGTGACCGCATAGGTCGGCAACTGCGACGTCAGCACGGTGCCGACGAACCAGAACCACGACACGCCGAGGATGGCGTTGCGTACGGCCTTCTGCTTCTTCGCCATGCGCAGCACGGCCAACGACTCCGGAAGGGGATTCCAGTTGATCTTCAACGTGGGATCGCCCGCATCTACCTTGGGAATCATCCGCGCGCACAGGTTGCCGCAGACGGCGAGGGCGATCACTGCGGTTGCGGCGACCACCGGGCCGTGGCTGCCGGCAAGGGTGAAGATCAACCCGCCGACGATCATGCCCGTCAGGATCGACATCGACGTGCCCATTTCCACCAGCCCGTTGCCGCCGGTCAGCTCTTCCGGCTTCAACACCGACGGCAGTACCGAATACTTGACCGGACCGAACAGGGTGGATTGCAGGCCCGTACAGAACAGCGCCACCAGCAGCACCGGCATGCTCTGGGTCAGGAAGCCGGCCGCGGCCAGCGTCATGATCACGATCTCCATGGTGGTGGTGATCACGATCAGGCGGGATTTCTCCAGCTTGTCCGCGATCTGCCCGGCCAGCGCAGAGAACAGGAAGTACGGCAGGATGAAGATGGCCGGCGCCAGCGTGGTGTACAGCGAGCGTTCGTCGGCAGACACGCCGAGATAGAACAGCAGGCCGATGATGGCCTGGCGGTACACGTTGTCATTGAATGCGCCGAGCGACTGCACGATGAAGAACGGCAGGAAGCGGCGCTGACGGAGCAGGTTGAACTGGCTGTGGCCTGACATGGAAACTCCCTTCGGACCGGCGGAAGCCTAGCATCCGGCGCGTAACGGATGCTTGCCTGCGGCGGGTTGGACGAAGGCAAGTGCAACGTCAACGTCAGCGGCTACAGGGCTGCGTGCCGGCGGGGCGGGGTGGGTTGACGGGGGACGGCAAGGGCCGCATCCATGCGGGCCTCGTTTCGTGCCATCCATGGCACTCAACGCCCCCGCCAACCCACCCCGCCCCACCCTCGACAGGTTCATGGCGGCTCTGGGTTTACATCGGTAGCGCCGACCCATGGTCGGCGAGCGCAGCGGGCCGTTGGCGGAAACATTCCGCCGAGCACGGCTCGGCGCTACCGATGACGGTATCCCGTCGGGTGGAGGGAGCCCCTGAGTCAGGGGCGGGGTGTGGGTGCTGGTGAGACGGGGCCCACGGTTTGCGCAGCAAAGCGTGGGAGCGGCAGCGCGAATGCGATGACGTGGACCCCGCATGGATGCGGCCCTTGCCGTCCCCCGCTCAGTCCCATCGCCCGGCCCAAACCCAGCGGCAGCACCATCAGCCAGCCGCGAGGGGCCCGACCCGTTCGCCGATCACGACCGCACCGGCACCCGCACCGCCTCGTTCGCCGCCGCCCGCAGCTTCGGCAGCAATCGCAACGCCAACGCCACCTGCGTGCGGATCAGCTGCAGCTTCGGCGGCATCGCATCGTCGAACTGCTCCAGCTGCTCGGCAATGGCGCGGTCGTTTTCATTGTCTGCATCGCCGATCTGCTCGCGCTCTGCCAATGCATGCGCCAACTGCTGCAACCCCTGTTGCACCCGCTCACCGGCGGACAACGCCAGCGGATCCTGGGCGAAGCTGTCGACCTGATCGCGATGTGCACCCAAGGCCGAAAGATGCCCGAGCAGCGTGTTGGACAGGGCAAGGAACCGGAAACTCGCATCCAGATTGCGGCGGACATGGCCGGGCTCGCGCAGCATGTTGGACAGCGCCGTGGACAGGGCCGCATCCGCGTTGTGCATGTCGCGGCGTGCGATGCGGTAGGCAAGGTCATCGCGCATGCCGCTGCGGTACTGGCCCAGCACGGCCTCCAGATAGCGCGCAGCACTGTCCAGGACGCGCGCCAGCACCTTGTTGAGCTGGCGCCCCTGCCAGTCGGGCAGGATCAGGAACGCGGCGGCTGCGGCAATGGCGCAGCCCAGCACCGTATCGACCATGCGCGGCACGATCAGCAGGAAGCCGTCACCGATCAGGTTGAAGCAGGTCAGGGCCATCACCGTGATCGCACCGGAGGCCATCAGGTAGCGGTCGGTACGGGTGAAGAAGAACAACAGGGCGGACAGCAGCGCGATCAGCAGTTGGCTGTGCAGGTCCTGGAACAGCTGCAGCAGGGCCCACGTCAGCACCAGGCCGACCAACGTGCCGGCGATGCGTTGCGCCAGCCGCTGCCGGGTGGCGCCGAAGTTCGGCCGACAGACGAACACGATGGTCAGCAGCACCCACGATCCGTTCTGGAAGTTGAACAGGGAAATCGCGGCGAAGCCGACGATCAGCGCGATCGCCATGCGCAGACCATGGCGGAACAGCACCGAGCCGGGCGTCAGCTGCTGGCGCAGCCGCGTGCCCATTTCGCGCAGCGTGTGGGGGTTGTTGTCGCGCAGGCGGGTGTCGACGTTATCCAGGGTGGCGTCGGAGTTTTCGGCATCCAGCAGGCGGCGGCCGATGCTCTGCAGGTTGTTCACCAGCAGGTCCAGCGAGGCCAGCAGGCGGCGCCACTGCGGGCGATCCTGACCACGCAGGAACGCCAGCGAATCCACCAGATCGCGCGCCGCCTGTTGGTTGCTGTCGCCGTACACGAAGGGCCGGCGGACGCGGATCGCTTCGCCCAGTCGCGCGCAGGCTTGCCCCTGCAGGTCCAGCAGGCGCTGGCAGCGGTACAGCACATCACTGTGGAAAAACGCATCCACCAGCGCGCCGTAGGGGTAGTGCGATGAACTGGCGCGCTCGTGGAAATCCTGCGCGGTGTAGTACAGCCGCAGATACAGGCCGGAGTTCACCGCCGGCCGGCCGGAGCGTCCGAAGCGGGCCAGGATCGCGGTCTTGGCGACGTTCAATGCGTCCACCACGCGGCGGTTCTGTTCGGCCAGCGCCAGCTGACGCCGTTGCAGGTCAGCCTCGCGTACCGGTTCAAACAGCGTGGCCTTCAACTGCAGGTAACGCCCCAGTTCCACGTACAGACGGGCCACGCGTTCGCGCACCGGACGGTTGGCGAACAGTGCCGTCCACAGGATCGACAGCAGGCCGTACCACGTGGCGCCTGCGAGCAGATGGCTGACGGCCTCCAATGACGTGCGCCAGTCCTGCGCACCGTGGTGCTCGAGCCCGATCATCGTGTAGATGGCCAGCGTCACGGTCGCTTGCGCGATCGACGCATAGCGCTCACCGAGGCCACCCAGCAGGGTCAGCCCGAAGGTGGACAGGGCCAGCGCGCTGATGAACAGCCACGGTACCGGGAACAACCAGACCACCGCTGCGGCGGCCAGGCAGAAGCACAGCAGTGACAGCACGACAGCCTTGGTGCGGCCCCACGCATTGTCATCCGTCTCCGCGATCGCACTGGCGATGATGCCCAGAAACACCCCGGGCAACGCCGTGAGCGCATCGAAATGCCAGCACACCGCCATCGCCGCGGTCAGGGCGATGAACACCCGCAGGCCATAACTGGCCTTCTCGTGCGCCCACAGGCGGCTCAGACGGGATTCTCGGGCAGGCATGCGGACCCAGCAACAGAAGCAGCCTCCATTATCGTGAAAAAAGGGGACGGAGGGGATTAAGTCGCATTCGGCCGCCTATGGTCGAATGCGACTTAATCCCCTCCGTCCCCTTTTTTCACGCACGGGCGGCGCGTTTGAGCTGCTTCTTCTCGTGGCGGCGGGTGCGCCAGCTGCGCCAGCGTTCGGCCAGGCACGAGAAGATCACGTACAGCGCCGGGGTGCTGAGCAGGGTCAGGCTCTGCGAGAACAGCAGGCCGCCGATCATGGCAATGCCCAGGGGGCGACGCAGTTCGGAGCCTTCGCCGATGCCGATCGCCAGCGGTACCGCGGCCAGGATCGCCACCATGCTGGTCATCATGATCGGGCGGAAACGCACGATGCTGGCTTCGCGGGCAGCTTCCAGCGCACTTTTGCCGTGCTCGCGCTGCGCGACGACGGCGAAGTCGATCATCATGATCGCGTTCTTCTTGACGATACCGATCAGCAACACCAGCGCGATCATCGAGATCACCGACAGTTCGGTGTTGGTGCCATACAACGCCAGCAATGCGCCCACCCCCGCAGCGGGCAGGGTGGACAGGATCGTCACCGGGTGGATCAGGCTTTCGTACAGCATGCCCAGCACCAGGTACACCGTCAGGATGGCGGCGATCACCAGCACCAGCATTTCCATCGGGTCCGAATCAAAGCTGAAACCGCCGCCTTCGGCCAACCGGATGTCACCGGGCATGCGCATGCCCGCAACAGTGCTGTCGATGATTGCCTTCGCCTCGCCCATGCTGGTACCGGGCGCCAGGTTGTAGCTCAGCTCCATCGTGGTGTACTGGTTTTCATGGGTGATCTGCGAAGGCGCCAGCCCTGGTACCTGCTCGGCTACCGCGGTGATCGGCACCATCTGGCCATTGCCTGCGCGCACATAGACCTGGTCCAGCGCACCCGGGGTTGCCGTCTGTTCCGGCAGGGCGTTGACCACCACGCTGTACTGGTTGATGTCCGAGTAGATCGTGGAGATCTGGCGCTGGCCGAACGCGCCGTACAGCGCGCCGTCGATGTCGCCCACCGAAATGCCCAGGCGTGCCGCCTTGGCGCGGTCGATCACGATGTTCTGGCGCAGGCCCGCCTCGTCCACGTCGGTGCCGACGTCGGCCAGCTTGGGGTTCTTCTTCAGCACGGCCTGCAGCTTGGGCAGCCATTCCTGCAGTTGCGCCAGATCGTTGCCCTGCAGCGACACGCGGTACTGCGCGCCCTGGCTTGAACCACCGCCGTCGCCGCTGGGCAGATCCTGGATCGCACGCAGGCGCAGCTGCAGGTCCGGGTAGCGGTCGGCCTTGGCGCTGAGCCGTGCCAACGCCTGCGCGGTGGTCTCGCGGCGTCCGTCCTTGCGGGCCTTCAGCTCGATGTTGAACTGCGCGCTTGAGCCTTGCCGGCCACTGCCCAGGCGCACGCCGACGGTCTTCACCGCCGGGTCGGCCATCAGCATGTCGGTGATGCGGCGCTGACGGTTGACCATGTCTTCGAACGACACCGTCGCGCTGGAGTTCGCGCGGCCCCAGATCAAGCCGGTGTCCTGCGCCGGGAATGCGCCCTTCTTCACCGCACCGAACAGGAACACCGTCGCGGCGATCAACAGCAGGGGGGTGAGCGACAGCAGCAGGGCGTGGCGCAGCGAGAAATCCAGCATGCGGGTGTAGATCCGCAGCATGCGGTCGTGCCCGGCATCCAGCCAGCGGCCGAAGCGGCTCGGCGTGCCGGCATCCGCGTGCGGATCGAGGAAGCGGCTGCACAGGGCGGGCGTCAAGGTGAGCGAGATGATCATCGACACCACGATGGCCGCCACCAGGGTGACGGTGAACTCGCGGAAGAACGCGCCCATCATGCCCTTGGCGAACAGCAGGGGAATGAACACCGCCACCAGCGAGGCGGTGATCGAGACGATGGTGAAGCCGATCTCGCGTGCACCGGTGAAGGCGGCCTGCATGCGCGGCATGCCCTCGTCCAGGTGGCGCATGATGTTCTCGATCACCACGATCGCATCATCGACCACGAAGCCGATGGCGATCACCAGCGCCAGCAGGCTCAGGTTGTTCAAGGTGAAGCCGAGCGCGTACATCACCAGCGCCGCACCGGCCAGTGACAACGGCACGGTGACAGCGGCGATCAGGGTCGGGGCCAGCCGGCGCAGGAACAACGCCATCGTCAACACCACCATCGCCAGCGCGATCAGCAGGGTGATCTGCACTTCATGCAGCGACCCGCGGATGGTCGGCGTGCGGTCGAAGTACGGGGTGAGCGTGGTGCCCGGCTGCAGGTAATCGCGCAGCGTGGGGATCTGCTCCTTTACCCGGTCCACGGTCTCCACGATGTTCGCCCCTGCACGGGTGAACACATACATCACCACGGCGGGTTTGTGGTTGAACCACGCGGCCTGGTACGCATCCTGCTGGCCGTCGTACACAGTGGCGACATCCTGCAGGCGGATCACCCGGCCGTCTTCGCCGGTCTTGATGATCAGATTGGCGAAGTCGGCGGCGCGTGCCACCGAATCGTTGGCGATGATCGCGGTGGTGGTGTTGCCGTCGCTCAGGAAGCCGGTGGGCGAGGTGACATTGGCAGCGCGCACGGCGTTGCGCAGGTCATCGGCCGTCAGCCCGAGGGCGTTCATCTGGCGAAGGTTGACGTCCACGCGCACCGCAGGCGTGGAGGCACCGGCGATATCCACCGACGACACGCCGGTGATCTGCCGGATGCGTTGCGCCAGCAGGGAGTCGGCGACGTTGTAGAGATCGTCGGCGGACTGGGTTTCAGAGGTCAACGCAATGGCGATGACCGGATCGTCGTTCGGGTTGGCCTTGGAGAACATCGGCGAACCCAGCCCGGACGGCAGGTCGGCCTGCGCTGAATTGATGGCGGTCTGCACATCCAGCGCGGCCGAATCGATGTCGACGTCGCTCTGGAAAATCATGAACACCAGTGAGCTGCCTTCCGAGCTCGACGAGCGCATGCGGTCGATGCCCGGCAACTGGCCCAGGTGGCGTTCCAGCGGTGCGGTGACCGTGGACGCCATGGTCGACGCATCGGCGCCGGCCTGGTTGGCGTGCACGAAAATCACCGGGATCTGGATGTTCGGCAGCGCCGACACACCCAGCTTCAGGTAGCAGATCAGGCCGATGATGAACAAGCCGATCGCCAGCAGGGCCGTGCCGATCGGACGCCGGATGAAGGGGCCGGAGATGTTCAACGTGCGGCTCCCGCCGTGCGCGTCGTTGCACTCACGCCTGCGGCTCCTGCGCCGGGGGATGGCGATCGCCACGACGCAGTGCGCGCTGCTCGCGACGCCGTGCGGTCCAGTCGGAGAACCGTTCCATGTAGAGGTAGATCACCGGCGTGGTGTACAGGGTCACCAGCTGCGACAGCAGCAGGCCGCCGACGATGGCGATACCCAGCGGACGACGCAGCTCCGAACCGATGCCGGTACCCAGCGCGAGGGGCAAGGCGCCGAGCATGGCGGCAGCGGTGGTCATCATGATCGGGCGGAAGCGCAGCAGGCACGCCCGACGGATCGCCTCATGCGCGTTGGCGCCGGTGCGACGCGCCTCGATGGCGAAGTCGACCATCATGATGCCGTTCTTCTTGACGATGCCGATCAGCAGCACGATGCCGACGATGCCGTCCACCGACAGGCTGAGGCCGCTCAGCATCAGGGCGAGCAGCGCGCCCACGCCCGCCGGGGGCAGGGTGGAGATGATGGTGATGGGGTGGATGTAGCTTTCATACAGCACGCCCAGCACGATGTAGATCACGACCAGCGACGCCAGCAGCAACCACACCACGTCGGTCTGGCTGCCGGTGAACTCCGCGGCCTTGCCGATGAACTGTGCATGCACCTGCGAGGGCAACTTCAGTTCGGCCTGGGTTTCTTCAATGGCCTTCACTGCGGCGGACAGCGAGTACCCGCTGGCCACGTTGAACGAGATGGTGACCGCCGGCAGCTGCTGCTGGTGGCTGACCAGCAACGGGGCACTGGTGACCTTGCTGTCGGCCAGCGCGGACAGCGGAATGATGCCGCCGCCGCCCACGGTGATGCCGGTGTTCTGGTTGCCGATGCCGGTGGCCGTGGACGAATTGGACGAGGTGACCTGGCCGAAGCTGGTGGCGTTGGTGCCAGTCAGTGCACCGGTGCCATTGGACGCGACGGCCAGCTGTTCCATCAGGGCGGTGCTGGTACGGAACTCCGGCGCGACTTCCAGCACCACGCGGTACTGGTTGAGCTCGGTGAAGATGGTGGAGATCTGGCGCTGGCCGAACGCATCGTAAAGCGTGTCGTCGATGGTCTGCATCGGCACGCCGAGCACGCTGGCCTTGTCGCGGTCGATGGTCAGCTCCAGCGCGCGCCCCTGGTTGGACAGGTTGTTGTCCACGTCGGCCAGCTCGGGCCGTTTGCGCAGCGCTTCAGTCATCCGCAGCGCATGGGCCGCCACTTCGTCGGCCTGTACGTCCGACAGCACGAACTGGTAATCGGTCGCCGCGACGCGGGTATCCAGGGTCACGTCCTGCACGGGCTTCAGGTACAGCGCGATGCCGGGAATGTTCTTCACCGCGTCCTGCAGGCGCGGCAGGATCACCGCCATGCCATCGCGCTCACCCCGTTCCTTCAGCACGATCGACAGCTGGCCCTGGTTGAGCGTGGGGTTCATCGAGCCGGCGCCGATGAAGGCCGATACACCGGTCACGTCCGGATCCTGGCGCAGCGCCTCGGCCACGGCCTTGGTGCGCTGTTCCATCTGCGGGAAGGCGACGTTCTGGTCGGCCTGCACCACGGCGGTGATCATGCCAGTGTCCTGGTCAGGCAACAGACCCTTCGGGATCAGGATGTACAGCACCACCGTCAACACCAGTGCCGCGCCGGCCACTGCCAGGGTGATCGGCTGGTGGGCCAGCACCCAGTCCAGGCTGCGCTCGTACAGGCCCACGGTGCGGGACCATACGTTCTGCTTGCCGGCCGCGGCCGCGCGTTCGTGCGCGTCTTCGCCTTCCGGCAGTTCGTCCGGCTTGAGCAGGTAGGCGCACATCATCGGGGTCAGGGTCAGCGAGATCAGCATCGACAGCGTGACCGCGATGCTCAGCACCCAGGCGAACTCATGGAACAACCGGCCGGTGACGCCGGGCATCAGCAGCAGCGGCAGGAACACCGCGACCAGCGACACGGTCAGCGACAGCACGGTGAAGCCGATCTGGCGCGCGCCGATCTCTGCGGCTTCCTTGCCACTCTTGCCCTGCTCGATGTAGCGGACGATGTTCTCGATCATCACGATCGCATCGTCCACGACGAAGCCGGTGGCCACCACGAGGGCCATCAGCGAAAGGTTGTCCAGCGACATGCCGGCGAAGGCCATCACCGCGAAGGTGCCGGCAAGCGACAGCGGTACCGCGACCGAGGGAATGATCGTGGCCCACAGGCGGCGCAGGAACAGGAAGATCACCGCGACCACCAGGCCGATGGTCAGGATCAGGGTGAACTGCACCTCATGCACCGACGCACGGATGGTTTCAGTGCGGTCGGAGAAGATCTCCAGGTGTACGTCGGCGGGCAGCACGCCCTGCAGCTGCGGCAGCAGCGCACGCACGCGTTCGACGGTCTGCACGATGTTCGCGCCGGGTTGGCGCCTCACTTCCAGCAGCACCGCTGGCTTGCCGTCGGCCCAGGCCGCCAGCTGGTCGTTCTCTACGCCATCGACCACGTTGGCGACGTCGGACAGGCGCACCGGCGCGCCATTGCGGTAGCTGATGATGGTGTCGCGGTACTCGGCGGCACTGGTCAGCTGGTCGTTGGTGCCGATGCTGTAGGACTGGGTCTTGCCATTGAGCGACCCCTTCGGTGCGCTGACGTTGGCCTGGGTCAGCGCACTGCGCAGGTTCTCCAGGGTCAGTCCCATGTTGGACAGCTGTGCCGGGTTGACCTGGATGCGGACGGCCGGGCGCACGTTGCCGGCGATCGACACCAGGCCGACGCCCTGCACCTGCGACAGGCGCTGGGCGAGGATCGAGTCAGCGTAGTTGTTGACCTCACGCAGCGGGCGCGTATCGGAGGTCAGCTTCAGCGTGACGATGGCCGCATCGGCCGGATTCACCCGGTTGTAGACCGGCTGGTAGGGCAGTGAGGAGGGCAGGGTGGCCTGGCGGATGGCGGCCTGCACGTCCTGCGCGGCGATGTCGATGTCCCGTTCCATCGAGAACTGCAGGATGATCGTGGACAGCCCCGCCGACGAATCGGACGTCATCAGTTCCAGCCCGGAGATCTGCCCGAACTGGCGCTCCAGCGGCGTGGTGACCAGCGACGCCATGGTCGTGGCGTTGGCGCCCGGGTACTGGGTGGTCACCACCAGGCTGGGTGCATCGATCTCCGGCAGTGCCGACACGGGCAGCTGGCGGTAACCGAGGATGCCGAGCAGCAGCAGCCCCGCCATCAGCAATGAGGTGGCGATCGGGCGACGGATGAAAAGGGTCGAAAAGCCCACGGGCAGATCCTTGCTGGGACGTCATGACGATGCCGGCAGAGGTGCCGGCACCGATGAATCAGGCGGGGCCGCGATCAGCGCGGGCCGCCACCGGGACGGCGACCGCCGTTCTGCTGCTGTGCGGCCTTGAGTTCGGCTTCGGTCGGTGCTGCCGGGGTTTCGCCCGGCTTGAGTGCGTTGACCTTGGCACCGGGCTTGAGCCGGAACTGGCCTTCGCTGACCACCCGCTCGCCGCCCTTCAGGCCTTCGGTGACCTGCACATGGCTGTCGCCCACTTCCACGCCGCTGCGCACGGTCTGCATCTTCACCGTGTTGTCCGCCTGCACCACATAGACGTACTCGCCATCAGGCCCGCGCATCACCGCCTGGGTGGGAATGACGATGCCGCCACCGATGGTGCGAAGCTGCAGGCGGACGTTGACGAACTGACCCGGCCACAGGATGTTGTCCTGGTTGGCGAACAGGGCACGCGCGCGGAACGTGCCGCTGTCGCTGCTGATCAGGTTGTCGACCACATCCAGGGTGCCGTCGCCGCTGATCACATGGGCATCGGTGCGATCAAGCGCGGCGATCTGCACGGCACCCGCCTGCTGCGCGGTACGCACGTCACCGAGCTGGCGCTCGGGCAGGTTGAACACCACGTGGATCGGATGGACCTGGGTCAGGGTGACCAGCGCCGTGCCGGCACTGACCACGTTGCCGGCGTCGACGGCGCGGATGCCGGCCACGCCGGTGATCGGGGCGGTGACCTTGGTGTACTGCAGCTGGACCTGCGCGGCGCGCATGCTGGCCTCATTGGCCGCCACGGTACTTTCGAACTGGGCCACCTGGTTGCGCTGCGTATCCAGGTCGGTCTTCGCTACGTACTGCTGATATTCCGGCGCACTGGAGCGCTGGAAATTGGAGCGTGCGGTCGCCAGCTGGGCCTGGTTCTGGCGTTTGGCGGCCGCGGCTTCGTCATAGCTGGCCTGCGCGGTGCGCGGATCGATCACCGCCAGCACGTCGCCCTTCTTCACTTCCTCGCCTTCGCGGAAATTGAGGCTCATCAGTTGGCCGCCGATCTGCGGGCTGACAGTGACGGTGTTCATCGCGCTCACCGTACCGAGGGCACTGGCGTACACCGGCACGTCCTGGCGCTGGGCTTCCACCACGGTCACCGGCACCGGGCCGGTGTCGGCCGGGGGGCCGCCCCGCTCGCCGCGCTCACCCGCCGCAGCGGCGTCGCCGGCAGACGCCTCCTTGCCGCCGCCCATGAAGCGCAGGCCGACGAACACGACCACCAACACTGCCGCCACCAGCAGCACGATCTTCCACAAACGCGACATTCCAATCACTCCTGGGGGCTGGGCCGGGCGAACGCCCGGCTGGCAAGGTGCCAAGCATACCTGTGGGCCGTGTCAGTGCCTGCATGCCAAAAGGGCCGGATGCTCCGACCCTGCCAGGAGCCAAAGGTTCCCGAAAGCGACAGCTTGGCCTACATTCAACCGCAACCCTACCGTGGAGATCCCGATGCCCCGTCGCGCGCTGCTGTCATCCGCCCTGTTGCTGGCCCTGCCGGTGCTCGCCCATGCGCAGTCCGCCGAGCGCCCCGAAGTCGCCGCTGCTGCGCAGAAACTGCAGGCCCAGGTGGTGGAGTGGCGCCGTGATTTCCACGCGCATCCGGAGCTGTCCAACCGCGAAGAGCGGACCTCCGCAGAGGTCGCCAAGCGGCTGCGCGCGATGGGCCTGAAGCCGAAGACCGGCATTGCCCACCACGGCGTGGTGGCGATCATCGAAGGCGGCAAGCCGGGCCCGAAAATCGCCCTGCGTGCCGACATGGATGCGCTGCCGGTCACCGAGCAGACCGGGCTGCCGTTCGCGTCCAAGGCGACCAGCACGTACCGCGGGCAGACCGTCGGGGTGATGCATGCCTGTGGCCACGACGCGCATACCGCGACCCTGCTGGGCGTGGCGGAGGCCCTGGTGGCGATGCGGAAGGACCTGCCGGGCCAGGTGATGCTGATCTTCCAGCCCTCGGAAGAGGGCGCCCCGCCGCCGGAAGAGGGCGGTGCGGCCCTGATGCTGAAAGAAGGCGTGTTCGCCGATTTCAAGCCCGAAGCAATCTTCGGCCTGCACGTGTTCTCCAGCGTGCAGGCGGGCAAGATCGCCGTACGCGGTGGCCCGCTGATGGCGGCCTCCGATCGCTTCGGCATCAAGGTGATCGGCCGCCAGACCCACGGCTCGGCGCCGTGGAACGGGGTGGACCCGATCGTGGCCACGGCTGACCTGATCGGCACCGCGCAGACCATCGTCAGCCGCCGTACGAACCTGGCGCAGCAGCCGGCGGTGGTCACCTTCGGTGCGATCAACGGCGGCATCCGTTACAACATCATCCCGGACGAGGTGGAGATGGTGGGTACCATCCGCACCTTCGACGAGGGCATGCGCCAGCAGATCTTCGCCGACCTGCGCAACGTCGCCGAGCACACCACGGCCGCACATGGCGCCACGGCGGTGACCGAAATCTACGAAGCGGAAGGCAACCCGGCGACAGTGAACGACCCGGCCCTGACCGCCCGCATGCTGCCAAGCCTGCAGGCGGTGGTGGGCGCGGACAACGTGTACGAGCCGCCGCTGCAGATGGGCGCGGAGGACTTCTCGCTGTTCGCCAAGGAAGTACCGGCGATGTTCTTCTTCGTCGGTTCCACCAGCGAAGGGATCGACCCGGCCAAGGCGCCGGCCAACCATTCGCCCAAGTTCCTGCTGGATGAAAAGGCCTTGGACGTCGGGTTGCGCGCGTTGCTGCAGGTGAGCCTGGATTACCTGAACGGTGCGCCAGCCGAGGCCTGAGTGGGTCTGCTGGGGTCCTGCTTTTTGAACCCACAGCAACAGCTGCAGGGCTGCCTGTGGGCGGGACGGGGTGGGTTGGCGGGAATCGCCGTGAATCCGTCCATGGAGGCTCGCCATCCGCATCCATGCGGATGAGCGTTCCCGCCAACCCACCCCGTCCCACCTTCGACAGGTCCATGGCGGTCACGGAAACGTTGGGCATGCCGACGTCGGTAGCGCCGACCCATGGTCGGCGGAGGGTCCCCGCCAAGAGCCCGCTGCGCTCGCCGACCATGGGTCGGCGCTACCGCTTTTCTCTTCTTTATTACGCGGCGGGCGGCCACGGAACTTGTCAGGGGCCGGGCGGTGGGGCGGGGGCGTTGAGTGCCATGGATGGCGGGGCCACGTCATCGCATTCGCGCTGCCGCTCCCACGCTTTGCTTCGCAAACCGCGGGCCCCGTCTCACCAGCACCCACACCCCCGCCGCTTCGCGGCCGCCCCTGACTCAGGGGCTCCCTCCACCCGACGGGTCAACGGGGCCTGCGGTAGCGCCGACCCATGGTCGGCGGAGGGTCCCCGCCAAGAGCCCGCTGCGCTCGCCGACCATGGGTCGGCGCTACCGCTTTTCTTTTTTTATTACGCGGCGGGCGGCCACGGAACCTGTCAGGGGGCCGGGCGGTGGGGCGGAGCGGGGGCGTTGAGTGCCATGGATGGCACGAAACGAGGCCCGCATGGATGCGGCTCTTGCCGTCCCCCGTCCCGCCCCACCGCCCGGCCCCAAGCACGTAATCCGCTTTTCGCAGCAGCCCGCCGCGAGGGGGTCTCACCCGTTCGACCCGCTCATTTACAATGAGCGCCATGAATACCCCCCAGGATTCCAGCCTCGGTCGCGAGGTCAGTTACCCATCGCAGTACGACCCCGGCCTGCTGTTCCCCATCCCCCGCGCGGCGGCACGCGCCGAGATCGGCCTCGACGCGGCGACGCTGCCGTTCGTCGGCCATGACCGCTGGCACGCCTTTGAACTCGGCTGGCTGGATGGCCGGGGCAAACCCTGCGTCGCCGTCGCTACGGTGCAGGTGCCGTGCACCTCGCCCAGCCTGGTGGAATCGAAGTCGTTCAAGCTCTATCTCAATTCACTCAACAGTGCCCGCTTCAATACCGCAGAGGACCTGCGTGCGTGTATCGCCACCGACCTGTCCGCCTGCGCCGGTGCACCGGTAGACGTCCGCTTCGGCCTGCCGCCGCTGCGCGAGGTGCCACTGGGCGACAGCATTGATGGGCTGGACGTGGATATCGACTGCTATGGACCGCCGCGCGCGGATTATCTGCTGGCCGATGCGTCACAGGTGGTCGAGGAAACCCTGGTGTCGGCACTGCTGAAGTCCAACTGCCCCGTCACCGGCCAACCCGACTGGGCGACGGTGAGCGTGCGCTATCACGGGCCGAAGATCGACCGCAGCGGCCTGCTCCGCTATCTGGTCAGCTACCGCGAGCATGCCGAATTCCACGAACAGTGCGTGGAGCGGATCTTCAGCGAGGTCAGCCAGCGCTGCGACCCGCAGTGGCTGGAAGTGGAAGCACGCTACACCCGCCGCGGCGGCCTGGACATCAATCCGTGGCGGGCCAGCCACGGCATCGCGACGCCGGCAACGACCTACCGGGAGCAGCGCCAGTAACGGCGCATGCCTCCGGGCGGCACAGGCTTCACGCGAAAACCATCCCTATTTAACAACCTGTGTGCGAACGTGCTTGCCACGTAGTCATGCAGACGGGAGTGTGTTGATGAGTACCGAGAAGAAAGCCGATTTCTCCGGTGTCAGCGCCAAGGTGGACAGCACGGCAGACCAAGTCCCGAAGGCCGATTTCTCCGGCGTTTCGTCCTCTGTCGACAGCACCGCCGAGGTCGTGGGTGGCACTTACACCGTCGCGGCAGGCGACACGCTGTCGAAGATCGCGAAAGACCATCTGGGCAGCGCGAACGCTTGGAACAAGATCTATGAAGCAAACCGTGACCAGCTTGATGACCCGGACAAGATCAAGCCGGGCCAGGTACTGAAGTTGCCGCCGAAGTAAAACGACATTCCGCGTTATCGCCGTACCCCTTGGAGGAAACCCTATGACCTGTACCCACACGCTTCGTAATGGCCTGCTTGTCGCACTGCTTGGCAGCGTCGCCTTGGTTGGCTGCAAGAAGAACGAGCCTGCAGTCGATACCACCGCCACCCCGGCGGCCGAAACCGCACCCGCTACCGCACCGGCCCCGATGACCGGCGCACCGCCGCCGATGGCCGAAGCGGCTTCGGTGAATGTTGCTTCGGTAACTGTTGGCAAAACGGCTGCGGCGGATAAATCCGTTGCAACTGCAGCGCTGTTCGCACCCAAAGACGAGATCATCGTCTCGGTTCGTACCGACGGAACCGCGAACAATGCCAACGTGGGCGCCAAGCTGACCTTCCAGGATGGTCAGGTGGCCGGTGAGCAGAGCGCAACGCTGAACACCAGCGGCGCCGAGACCACCAACATCAGCTTCAAGAACGCCAATGGTTGGCCGGCCGGCAAGTACCGTGCGGAAGTCATGGTGGACGGCAAGGCGGCAGGTACCCCGCAGGAGTTCGAGGTCAAGTAAGTCCACGCATTACCGACTCTCTCCCGGTAGTGGACTCACGATGGACGCAGCCGCGAGGCTGCGTCTTTTTTTTTGCCCGACCGGCGCCCTGTCGTCGGCAGGGCCGAGCGCGCGGCGTGGCGCTGCGCGATGGCTGGAAGCCATTGGTCAGCGCCTCTACTAGCATCGTCATCCACATCTGGCACGGATGGCGATCAAGCCGCTTGTAGCAATGGTTGCAAAACCCACCCCCGCCTTCTTTTCAAAGGGGATTCCGGGGATTCCGGGCACCGCCGGTCGTGTACGGCGATGCCGGACTTCTTTCGGGGAACTCCTTCAGCTGAGCAATCGCCCCGATTGTCCTATAGATGTCGTGCGGATTCGAAACCAGCTGTGCAGGGAAATGTCCATAAGGGCACAGAGTCAGTGCCGTGCCGAAGAAGTCGTCTGCCCCGCGGTGCCAGGAGTCAGCGCGGCACCGCTGGAGGCGTGCTGCCGCGCCGCGCTGCGCGAGGGTCGACGACTGCCGGACCCCGCAGCAACGGTGCCGTCATTGGAGATGCTCGCGGCCAGACAACGGGTGAACCTCCTGTTGGCGCAGGGCACCTTCCCGCCGCATGCGCTATCGCAAGCGGGCGTGGCTTGCGATAGCAGCCTCTGGCAAAGCGTGGCGGCCGCGACGTGGCGATGCCTGAAAGCAGGCACCGGCCCAGGATCGACCTATCTCTGGCGGGCTGCCCGGGAGGAACTTGAGCGCGTGGAGGTCGAGGTGGCCGTGCGTGTGATCGATCAAGGCGACACCTATCGGAACGTGGTCGAGCTGCTGAGGCTGAAGGACGACGCGCAAGAGAGCGTACTGCGCCGGGTGCTGGAAGGGACGGCCACTGCGGCCCTGCGTGACGGGGTGGAATGGAGCGAGGTGCGCGCGACCCTTGGCCTGCCCAACTTCAACAGGTACCTGCTGAGTGTGGTGGCCAGAACGGTCGGCGCGCGGCTGGTCCAGCGAGGTCAGCCCTGGCGGAATGTCATGGCGCGGCTTGGGTTGAGTGATCCCCCCGCTCTGCGGAGCATTCTGCACGAGGCCGCCGCACGTGGGCCGTGCCTTGCACGTGTCCTGCAGGGTGAGGGATGGAGGCCGGTGTCCGACGCCTTCGAGCTGGGTGTGGGAGGACGGACCGCCCTGCAGAAAGCCTTGGTGGATGCCAGGCTCCCCCTGCGCCTTGGCCAGGCGTGGTGGGACCTCGCAGAGGAGCTCGCCCTGGATATGCATGGCGAGGATCACCTAAGTTGTATCGTTGCAGTGACTGAAGGATTGGAGCGGGTAAAGCGTGGTGACGGATGCCGCAGCGTAATCAGCGCGTTGCGACTTCCCGGCGGCGCCGATGGGAAGCTCGAGCGTCTGGTAGTGGACACCCTGGCCATTCCCCGGTTGGCCGATGGAAAAGCGCTGGACGGTGTGATCGAAGCGCTTCAGCTCAGCCGTTGCGCCCAAGGTTTTCTAAGGCAACGCTGCCACGTGGCCCGGGTTGAAACATTGCTGGCCGACGGCATTACCCCCGCTGAGAAGGCCAACACGATGGCGGAAGATGACAGCGGCCTGCTGCGGCGCCAACTACTGAACAGCTTATGGTTGAGGCATTACGCGCCCCGATCCCGGGGGCAACGGCCTGTAGCGCGCGAGTCTGCTTTCAAGTAAACCTGCATACCTTTACGTATGGCGGAACTTTGCCCCGCACGCTGGAAATGGGGACAATGCAGGGGTTACCCCGCCAGGGCTCCGCGCCCTGTGCACGACACGGTTGCACGTGGTCCGGCGCTGGCGCCGGCCTTCCCCTGAGATCCGCAAAGAGTCCTGATCCCCCATGTCGAATACGCCCAAGATCCTCTATACGCTGACCGATGAAGCCCCGTTCCTGGCGACCCAGTCGCTGTTGCCGGTCGTCAGTGCATTCACCGCCACCGCCGGTATCGCGGTGGAAACGCGCGACATTTCGCTGTCCGGCCGCATCCTGTCGCTGTTCCCGGAGCGGCTGAAAGACGACCAGAAGGTCAACGACGACCTGGCCGAACTGGGCAAGCTGGCCACCACCCCGGAAGCGAACATCATCAAGCTGCCGAACATCTCCGCTTCGGTGCCCCAGCTGAAAGCGGCCATCACCGAACTACAGCAGCAGGGCTTCGCATTGCCGGATTACCCGGAAAGCCCCGCTGACGACGCGCAGCGCGAGATCAAGGCGCGCTACGACAAGGTCAAGGGCAGCGCGGTCAATCCGGTGCTGCGCGAAGGCAACTCGGACCGTCGCGCCCCGCTGTCGGTAAAGAACTATGCGCGCAAGCATCCGCACCGCATGGGCGCGTGGTCGAGCGAGTCCAAGTCGCACGTCGCGCACATGGAGTCGGGCGATTTCTACGGCAGCGAGCAGTCGGCCACCCTGGCTGACGCAGGCAGCCTGAAGATCACGCTGCATGCAGCCGATGGCAGCGAGACCGTGCTGAAGGAAAAGACGGCGGTGAAGGCCGGTGAGATCGTCGACGCTGCGGTGATGAGCCGCAAGGCGCTGGCCGCCTTCATCGGTGAGCAGATCGAAGACGCCAAGGCACAGGGCGTGCTGTTCTCGCTGCACCTCAAGGCGACCATGATGAAGGTCTCCGACCCGATCATGTTCGGCGTGGCAGTCAACGAGTTCTACAAGGACGTGCTGGCCAAGCATGGCGATGTGCTGAAGCAGGCGGGCTTCGATGCCAACAATGGCATTGGTGACCTGGCTGCACGTCTGCCGTCGCTGCCGGAAGCCACCCGCGCCGCCATCGAGGCCGATCTGAAAGCCGAGTACGCGCATCGCCCCGCCGTGGCCATGGTCAACTCGGACAAGGGCATCACCAACCTGCACGTGCCGAGCGATGTCATCGTCGATGCGTCTATGCCGGCGATGATCCGCGACTCCGGCAAGATGTGGAATGCCGAGGGCAAGCTGCAGGACACCAAGGCGGTCATTCCGGACCGCTGCTACGCGGGCGTCTACCAGGCGGTGATTGATGACTGCCGCACCCACGGTGCATTCGATCCGGCGAAGATGGGCTCGGTGCCGAACGTGGGCCTGATGGCACAGAAGGCCGAAGAGTACGGTTCGCATGACAAGACCTTCCAGATCGCCGCCGACGGCGTGGTCAAGGTCACCGACGAAACCGGCAAGGTGGTGTTCGAGCACCCTGTGCAGGCCGGTGACATCTGGCGCATGTGCCAGACCAAGGACGCGCCGATCCAGGATTGGGTGAAGCTGGCCGTGGAGCGCGCGCGCTTGAGCGGCACGCCCGCCGTGTTCTGGCTGGACGCGTCGCGCGCGCACGACGCCCAGGTCATCGCCAAGGTGGAGACGTACCTCAAGGACCACGACACCACGGGCCTGGACATCCGCATCCTGACGCCGGTGGAAGCGACGGCGTTCTCGCTGGACCGCATCCGCAAGGGCGAGGACACCATCTCGGTGACCGGCAACGTGCTGCGCGATTACCTCACCGATCTGTTCCCGATCATGGAGCTGGGCACCAGCGCGAAGATGCTGTCCATCGTCCCGCTGATGGCCGGCGGCGGCCTGTTCGAGACCGGTGCCGGTGGTTCGGCCCCCAAGCACGTGCAGCAGTTCGTCGAAGAGGATTACCTGCGCTGGGATTCGCTGGGTGAGTTCCTTGCGCTTGCCGCTTCGCTGGAACACCTCGGCAACCGCTACGACAACGCAGCGGCACGCGTGCTGGCCAAGGCGCTGGACGAAGCCAACGGCCAGTTCCTGGACAACGACAAGTCGCCGTCGCGCAAGCTGGGTGGCATCGACAACCGTGGCAGCCACTTCTACCTCACCCTGTACTGGGCGCAGGCACTGGCCGCGCAGGATGAAGATGCGTCGCTGAAAGCGAAGTTTGCTCCGCTGGCCAAGGCACTCACCGAAAACGAGGCGAAGATCGTCGAGGAGCTGGCCGCGGTGCAGGGCAAGGCCGTGGACATCGGCGGTTACTACCGCCCGGACCTGGCGAAGGTTGCCGCCGCCATGCGCCCCAGTGCCACGCTGAACACCGCGCTGGAACAGCTGCAGGGCTGATCGTCCACCGGTTGTAGCAAGGAAAGGCCCGCGCAGTGCGCGGGCCTTTCTGCATCCGGGCAACGGTAGCGGCGACCGGGTAAGGTGGGCACGTCTCCGGTACCGAGCCTGCCATGTCCCCGATCGACATCGACGCCGAGCTGGCCCAGCGCATGGCATCGGCCATCCGTGATGGCTTCGAGGACTACCACGCAGGCTTCGCTGCGATCACGGCGCGCGCGAAAGGACGTTTCGAACAGCGGCAGTGGGAAGCCGCGCAGCAGGACGCGGTCGAGCGCATCGGGCTGTATGACCGCTGCATTGCCTCATGCATGGGGACCCTGCGTCTGCTCGCAGGCGATGCCATCGCCGAGCGCGCGCTGTGGCTGCAGGTGCACGCGCGATACACGTCGTTGCTGAGCACCCTGATCGACGCCGAGCTGTATAAAACCTTCTACAACACCCTCGCACGCCGGCTGTTTGCAACACGCGGCGTGGATGGGCAGGTGGAGTTCCTCGCGCTCGACGTCGAACCTTCCGATGCGATCACCCATCCGGTCGCGCGGCACGTCTATGCCGTGTCGGCACATCGCCCGGCCGATGCCTTGATGCGCGTGCTGGGCGACTATCGTTTCGGTGTGCCGTATGTCCACCAGCTACGCTGCGCTGCTGCTGTATCGATACGGCTGCAGGACGACCTGGCGCATTGGGGCACGCATCCCGTGCGCGGGATCGAACTGCTGGATACCGTGTTCTACCGCGAACGACGTGCCTATCTGGTTGGCCGCGTCTTCGGCGAGCACCGTTTCTCCCCCTGCATCATCGCGCTGGTGAACGATGGCCAAGGCCTGCGCGCAGACGCCGTACTGACCCGGCGTGCCGACGTGGCCCATCTGTTCGGGGTGTCGCGCAGCTACTTCCACGCCAACCTCTCCACTGTGGGCGATGCAGTGGTGTTCCTTCGCAGCCTGCTGCCTGGCAAGCCCATCGATGAGATCTACACGGTGCTGGGACGCGCCAAGCAGGGCAAGACCGAGCGCTACCGCACCTTCTTCCGTCATTTCCAGGAGCAGGCCAACGAGCAGCTGGTACATGCCGAGGGCACGCCTGGCATGGTCATGGCCGTGTTCACCCTGCCCAGTTATCCGTTGGTGTTCAAACTGATCCGCGACCGGTTCGCCTGGCCGAAGGCCATGTCGCGGCAGCAGGTGGAAGACAAGTATGCACTCGTGTTCAACCTGGACCGGGTAGGCCGACTGCTGGACGCACAGCCGTATCGGCACCTGCGCTTTCCGACGAGGCGCTTCGCCCCGGCACTGCTGCAGGAGCTGCGCGAACAGTGCGCATTGAGCGTGCAGGTGGATGATGAAACGGTGGAGATCGCGCTGTGTTATGTGCAGCGGCGATTCCGTCCGCTGAACCTGTACCTGCGCGAACAGGGGCCGACCGGTGTCCGGGCAGCGGCGCTGGACTATGCCCAGGCGATCACCGACATGGCGCGCAACAATATCTTCCCCGGCGACATGCTGCCGAAGAACTTCGGCGTGTCACGGCACGGTCGTGCCGTGTTCTACGACTATGACGAACTGTGCTTGGTGAGCGACTGCGTTTTCCGCGACTGGCCGACGCCGCGCAACGATGAAGACGCGATGTCCGACGAGCCGTGGTTTCATGTGGGACCGCGGGATGTGTTTCCACAGCGTTTCGGGCCCTTCATGGGGCTGCCGGCCCTGGAGTTGACCGCGGTGCGCGAGCACTTCGGGCACCTGTTCGATCCGGCGTGGTGGCGTGACCTGCAGCAGCAGTTTGCTGACGGTGTGCTGCCCGACACGCCGCCCTATGGCAGCTCGCATCGTTTGGCCTGAGAGCACGATCAGACGACCGGAAGCTGCAAGCGTCGCGTGCTGGCGCAGGGCACGATACGAGCCTGTATCCAGAACCGGAGATCTGCGTGAACCTGTATCCCATTGCACAGAACATCCCACAGCGGGCTCCGGCGCCGATGAGCCGCGGCATCGCAGCCCAAATCCACAGCGTTGATTCGGGTGGACCGGTCTCCGCTTCCAACGCCGTGCTGCCACATCAGGTCAGCAATGGAGAGACCTCATTCTGCCAACTGCCTGATGGAAAGCCGTCTGACAAGATCAAACAGGCAGGAACCGCCGAGCGCGCAGCGCAGGCGAGGGATCCGATGCTGCGGCACTACGAGCAGGACCTCGAGATCGCGTCCAAGCAGGCGTATCGCGCCAAGCATTGCAGCCACCTCAAGGTCGACAGGCCCGTTGAGAATCACGTGGCAAAGCTCGCATAGAAGGGTGGAGGGTCGGGTCACTCGCTTGCCTGCACCACTTTGCTATCCTCTGCGCTCATCGACACGGAGCAGTCAGGATGCGTACGAATCTTTTGCTTGGCATGGCATTGGCCCTCGGCACCGGCGGCATGCTGGTACCCGACACGGCGCCGGCGCAGTCCGCCCGCGCGGCGCGCGCGCAGATCGAAGGCAGCATGATCCTCACTGGCACCGTCGGCATCGCGACCGACGGCTCGGTAGACGGCTTCACGCTGGACCATGAGGACAAGGTCGATGCGGACATAAGGGATCTGGTCAAACGCACGGTCGTTCAGTGGCGTTTCGAGCCGGTGCTGCGTGATGGCAAAGCGGTTCGCGCCAAGAGCCCGGTCAGCCTGCGCCTGGCGGCAGAGCGTGCCGACGAGCAGCGCATGAATGTGGTGCTGAAAAGCGCCAGCTTCGAAGAGTACGACCCGAAGGCGACTGACACGGTAACTTTTCTGCGCATGAACCCGCCGGCCTATCCGCAGGCACTTTTCAATGCGCGGGGTGCCGGCGTGGTGAATCTGCTGCTGCGTGTGGCACGCGATGGCACGGTGGCCGATGTGGTGGCGGAGCAGGTGAACATGCACGTGGTGGGATCGGAGCGGCAGTTGCAGAGCCTGCGCGCGCTGATGGAGCGTAACGCCCTGCTGGCGGCGCGCAAGTGGACGTTCCGCCCACCGACCACGGGTAGCGACGTACAGGAAGATTACTGGACCGTGCGCGTGCCAGTGCAGTACTCCATCGAGGGATCGTCCGCGCGTTACGGTCAGTGGCAGGCCTTCATACCGGGTCCGAAGTCGCGGGCGCCGTGGCTGTCCGCAGGCGAAGGCGAGACGGATGCGACCGATACGCTCGTCGCCGGTGGCGTGTACAAGGTGGGTGGGGAAGACAAAGGCCCCCGCTTGTTGACCCCGCTGGGCTGAGCCGCACGGTCCAGATGGCCTGGTGTCGGATCATGCAGCGGTGCGGAATCGATCCGCACCGCGCCCAGCTACCGGTACGGGTAGACCACGCTGCGGTTGCGACCCTGCTCCTTGGCCATGTACAGCGCCTTGTCGGCCATGCGCAGGGCCTGCTCGGCATCAGCGTCAAAGGTCGGGTAGTGCGCGACGCCGACCGACACGCTGACGTGGCCGACGGCTTCCACCGCCGTCGCGGCGATCTGCTGGCGCAGCCGCTCGGCGATCGCCAGGGCGTGCTCGGCGTCGGTGGTGGGCAGCAGCATCAGGAACTCTTCGCCGCCGTTGCGGCACAGCACGTCGCCATCGCGTGAGTAGCGTCGCATCTGTTCGGCGATGTGGCCGATGACCTGGTCGCCGACGGCATGCCCGTGCTTGTCGTTGATGGCCTTGAACCGATCGATGTCGAGGGCAAGGATCGCGAATGACTGCCCCTGCACCTTCCAGCTTTCCAGCGACTGCTGTAGTCCGCGACGGTTCAAGAGGCCCGTCAAGGGATCGGTCCGGCTTGCGCGGTTCAGCGTGCCGATGCGGTCCTGCAGCGTGTTGATGCTGTACAGCACGGCCTGCTTCAACTGAGCCACTTCGAAGTACCATGCGCGGATGCTGCCGACGTCACTGATTGCAAGGCGCGTATCGCCTTCCTGCACGTTGCGCGCCAATTGCCACAGGGGCAGCGAGATGCGCCGCGCGAACCACCAGGTGACCAGCAGCGACAGCACGCCCAGCGGGATGGCGCGCCAGATCACCGCCGACATCAGCTGTGACAGCGGCTGCAATGTCGCTGCCGTTGGACGCTGCGCGACCACGCCCCAGCCGGTGGCGGGTACCGGCGCATAGCCGGCCAGCATCGACACGCCCCGGCTGTTGCGGATCTGCGCCGAACCGCGTTGCCCGCGCGATACCGCCTCGATGACCGGATTACCGGGGGCGTAAGTGCCGACGCGTTCGGGGTCGATGTGATACAGCAGGCGGCCGGTACGGTCCACCACGTAAAGGTAGGAGCCGTCGCGGTAGTAATGGGTGCCCAGCAGGCTCTGCAGGATGCTGCGCTGGCGCAGGTAGATCGTGCCGCTGACGTAGCCCCGGTACGTGCCCTTCGCATCGAACACCGGATGCGACATGGCCACCAGCAGCTTGCCGGTGGTGGAGTCGTAAGGATCACTGACCATCGGCTGGCGCCGCTCCAGCGCTATCTGGTTGCCCACGCTGTGCAGGGTGTCGCCCTTCAGGTGCAGCGTCTGCGGTGAGGTTGCCAGCACCAGTCCGGTTTCGTTGACGATCAGTACCGAGTTGAAGCTGTTGGTCTGCAGTTGCAGGCGACTGGCCTCATCCTGTGCACGGTGGGCCTCCATGTCGGCCCGGCCGAGCAGCATGGCCGTATAGGCCAGCTGCTGCTGCGAGGAGAGGATGAAATTCTGCGTGGTCTCGGCCAGCTTGTTGGCGTATACCCGGTTGGCTTCCAGGGTATTGCTGATCAGCTGGTCACGCTGAACGCGGTAGCTGGCCATCAAGGTATTGGCCAGCGCGACCACTGCGCTGAGCAGGGCCAGGGCAAGAATGAGCGAGCCCAGGTTCAGGCGTTTTGAGATGATGCGCATGCGGGCAGATCGGGCCTGTCTGATGCTGGCCCAACCGAGGGGAACGGGTTGAGCGACAGCGCGGGACAACGCCCGCACGCATCAGGCTGCGCACGGTTCGATGGGGATGGCGGTGCCATTATCGCCGAAAGCGACAAGGCGATGGGGGTAGCGCCGAGCCATGCTCGGCGAGCGCGCAGCGCGGCCTGTGTCAGGCGTGGCGGTGCCGGACACACTCCGCCGAGCATGGCTCGGCGCTACGGCGAGCTGGGTGCGCGGCGCAGGTCAGGCGTGGCGGTGCCGGGCACACTCCGCCGAGCATGGCTCGGCGCTACGGCGAGCGAGGTGCGCGGCGCAGGTCAGGCGTGGCGGTGCCGGACACATTCCGCCGAGCATGGCTCGGCGCTACCGGTGGGCGCACTGCGGGCGGCGATGGTCCGCCGCACAGGGCGCAGCGTCAGCGGTCCAGCCGCTGCTGCAGGGTGGTGCGCAGGGTGGCGGCCGATGTTTCATCCAACGCCCCCAGCACCCCCCGTACGGGTGCCGGGATGTGGGCAGCAGTGTGGTCGCCGGCGTCGAACACGTAATGATCGAACATCGCCTTCCACGCTGCGCGCTGGGTTGCCGGCAGGTCGCGTATCGCCAGCAGGGACAGCATCATGGCGTTCATCGGCGAATCGGCCCATGCCGGCACCGGGCGCCACCAGTAGTTCACCAGCACGTTGAAGGGGGCCAGCCCTTCCATGTGGTGCCACCACAGCGAGGGAATGAACACCGCATCGCCAGGCTCCAGCTCAGCCACCTGCGCATGCGCCATCGCCTCGGCAAATCGCGGAAAACGCTGCAGGTCCGGTGCGGCGAAGTCGACCAGGCTGATCGCCTGACCGGCGGGGGTGAAGTCGAGCGGACCCACGTAGAGGTTACCTACCTGCTCCGGTGGGAACAGCATGACGCGTCGACGCCCGGCGGCCACGCAGGCCAGGTTGTCCGGCGCGTCGTAGTGCGCCGCGATCCGCGAGCGGTTGCCGATCCAGATGCTCGCCAATGCATCGGCCTGTCCCAGCGCCAGCGGATTCTCCTCCCGCAGTCCGGGCAGGTAAGTATCCAGCGTAGTGGATGCCACATAGATGGTCGGTGCGTCCGGATCGCTGCGGTACTTGAGCAGGGTGTCCAGCACCACGCGCAGCGGCACCTGTTCGCGGCGGAAATTGAAGCCACTCAGGTCTTCGTTGTAGAACACCCGGCCCTTCGCGCTGGGCGCCGCAGTGGTGGCGGTGACCGGCATGCCACCGTGGTCGAACCGCTTGAGGTAGTCCGCCGCCGCCGTGTCGGAGCGCTGCCCCGCTTGGACCAGCGGCCACGCGCCCGCAAGCCCCCGCACCACCTTCGGTGTGGTCCAGCTCAGTAGTGCGGCAGGCAGTGCCGCAGGATCCGCGAGCGGGACTTCTTCGATGGGGCGGGGCGGGGGCAGGCTCATGGCTGCTTAGAACTTGTAGCGCACGCCGAACATGTAGCGGGGGCCGGTCTGGGTGGCATAGCGCAGCATGTTGCTGTGGCGGGCATAGGTGCGCATCGTTTCGTCGGTCAGGTTGATCGCTTCCACGCTCAGCGTCAGCTGCTCGGTCACCGCGTAGCTGATGTTGAGATCGAGCTGGCCATAGGCTTCGGTGTAGTTCGGGTTCGGCCCTTGGCCACCGATGCCGTTGAGGAACTTGTCGCGCCAGTTGTAGGCCGCTCGGATCTGCCACGCGTGCTTGTCATAGAACAGTACCGCATTGGCCGAATCGCTCAGGCCGACCATCGGATACTGATCGCCCAGGCTCAGGTTGTCGAACGTCAGCCCGGATTTCACCTTGGTGTAGTTCGCCGCCACGCCGAAGCCGGACTCGCCGAACAGGTGCTGCACCGCCACCTCCCAGCCTTGCAGATGATCCGAACGCTGGTTGGCTGGCAGGGTGATGTCGAACCCTGCGATCGGGTCACCCGGCTGGCCGACGATGCTGCCGGTCTGCTGGCCGGCCGAGTTGACGCCGGTAGACACAACGCCCGGGTCACCGGCGTGGTTGGTGAAGATGTAATTACGGATGCACACCGTGTCGGTGGTGACGCAGCCCGACGCCAGCGCTTCGTTCCAGTACGCCCCGCCGACCGGCGTGTGCAGGCTGCCGGCATCTTCGCGGGCGATGGTATTGCTGATGAAGTTCTTGATGTTCTTGCGGAAGAACCCGACCGAGGCGTAGCTGGCGTCGCCGTAGTACCACTCCAGCGAAAGGTCGAAGTTGTCCGACAGCAGCGGCTCCAGCGCCGGGTTGCCGCGCGAACCGGTGCCCCCCTGCGTGCGCACGATGTTGTCCAGGCGCTGCCCGCTTTCGATCTGCGTCCAGCCCGGACGGCCCAGACTGCGGCTGTAGCTGCCGCGCAGCGCCAGCGACTCGTTGATGTCCAGCTTGAGGTCGACGTTGGGCAGTACGTAATCGTACTTGCCCTGGCCGCCGATGAACGCGCCGTCGTCGGCATAGGTGATGTTGAACTCGTTGAGTGAGTTCCAGCTGATCGAGGTGGGCACGCGGACCAGCGCCAACGATTCCACTTCGGTCTGTTCATAGCGCACGCCGGCTGCGATGTGCAGCGGCATGTTCCAGTCGAAAGTGGTGCGGTACTGCAGGTAGGCGCTCTTGGATTTTTCGCTGGTACGGATGTCTTCGGAGTACTCGGTCGGGGCGAGATAGCACGTCGGGCACGCGGGCTCGGCGCCGTTGGCCACCTGCGCCGCACGGTCACGCAGGCGATCAAAATCGAACACAAGGAACTGACCGGTCAGGCGCGGATCGTCATGGCCGGAGAACGCCTTGAAGTATTTCCCCATGTCATCGGCGTACCAGATGCTGTCATCGTAGTCGGCCGGCGTGCCGACGCCGCCCCAGCTGTCACGTTGCTGGATCGCAGCTGCCGAGCGGTTGTCCACCTGGGTGTGGCCCACGCCGAAATCGAGCGCCGAGTAGTCGGCGAAACGGAACACGCCCTTGGCCTGCAACTGCTCCACTTCGGACTTGTTGTAACTGTTCTGGAACACCGAACCGGTGACCAGCGCATCGGCGGCCTGCACGCCGCCCGGCGGCAGTGCGATGTTGATGATCGGCAGGTCGCCGCTGTAATCCACGGTGGTCGTGCCGCGCACATAGGCCGCCACGCCGAGCACGCCGGCCGATCCATAGGGGCCATCCGGCTGCGATTCGGCGCTGGCACGGTGGTAATCGAACGACATGTCGAGCGCGTCGTTGACTTCCCACTCGACGTTGAACCCCAGCGATTCCATGCTGTTCTTCGTGGCCAGCTTCATGCCGCCCATGGCCACGTCTCCGTTGACCACGTCCTCGCTGTACACGATGGGTGCGGCGATCGGACCATCGGTCCAGGTGCTGTCACCGGGGCCGTAGTTGAACCACACCGACAGTTCGCTGCGCTGCTGCTGCACCTTGTTCTCGACATAGGTGTAGTCCAGCGTGGTGGTGACGTTGTCCAGCGGCTTCCACTGCAGCGTGGCCTGGCCGTTGGTGCGCTGGCGCTGCACGGCGTTGACGTTGTACGCGGTGTTCTGCGGGCGGCCGTAGATGTCCTCCGCACCGGGACGGTTGGTGATGCGGTCCGAATAGCCGGTGCCCGGCTGCGGCAGTGCGCGCCAGTCGCTGGTATCGTCGCCGCGCAGTGTTGCCCAGCCTTCCGCCACGGTGGCCTGGTTGAAGCCCGAGTCACGTTCCTGGTGGCTGGCACTCAGCGCCACGCCGAAGCGTCCATCGGCGTAGACCTGGCTGAAGATGCCGGACAGTTCGCCGGTGACATTGGATCCCTGCAGCGTGCGCGGCACGTTGTCGTTGGAGGTGTCGTGCACCGCCTTCATGCCCAGGCTGACCACCGGTGCGGCTTCGAGCGGGCGCAGCGTCTTGATGTTGATCGTCGCACCGATGCCACCGGTCGGGTTGTCGGCGCGGGTGGTCTTGTAGACCTCCACTGCGGAGATCGACTCGGAGGCGATGTTGGCGAAATCGAACGAGCGCGAACCGGACAGTCCACCGCCGCCGTTGCCCAGGTTGGAGGCCGGCATCTGACGGCCGTTGAGCAGTACCAGGTTGTAGTCCGGGCCGATGCCGCGCACGGTGACCTTGGAGCCTTCGCCGCTGGAGGTGCGGTCGATCGAGACGCCGCTGATGCGCTGCAGTGACTCGGCGAGGTTGGTATCTGGGAACTTGCCGATGTCCTCGGCGACGATGCCATCCACCACGCCCTGACTGTCGCGCTTGAGGTTCATCGACGATGTCAGACTGCCGCGGATACCGGTGACCTGCACGGTGTCCAACGTGGAAGGATCCATATCCGGCGACGGCGTAGTGGCGGACGGGCGATCAACGGGTGCCTGTGCCCAGCCGGGCGCAGCCACGGCAAGCATCAGGGCGGAAGCGAGCATCGTCTTGCGGGGTACGGCCTTGTACATCCTCATTGCGATCCCTCCCCAGGGAGTGCGGAAACAGCGGGTTTAAGTTCGGCTGAAACGCGGCAACTGCTTGACGGGAGCGATTTGGGGTTGCGTTGACAGCGTTGTCAACAAACTGACATGGACCGCCCCCGCAGGCAGCGCGGCCTGCTGCCAGCTGAATGGCATGACGATGGGAGGCCACATACGGCAAAGTGTTGTCCTGCCTGTGTCCAAGCACGCAGGACGCATCGGTGGAAGCGCGCGTGCCCTGCTCAGCGGCGTGCTGCGTTGCGCAACAGTTCTGCGCAGATAAATCACCGCCGACTGACAGCGCTCGACAATTCGCACGCAAGCGCTTCACCTCCCGGCCCAGCAAGCCTGGCGCGCCGTGGAAGACGCAGGGTCGGTAGCGCCGACCCACGGTCGGCGAGCGCAGCGGGCCGTAGGCGGCAGGATTCCGCCGAGCGTGGCTCGGCGCTACCAGAGCGTGCGCAGCGGGCCGCGGGATGATTCCGTCCGAGATAGGTAGCGCCGACCCAGGGTCGGCGAGCGCAGCGGGCCGTGAGCGGCAGGATCCCGCCGAGCGTGGCTCGGCGCTACCAGGGCGTGCGCAGCTGGCCGCGGGATGATTCCGTCCGAGATAGGTAGCGCCGATCCATGGTCGGCGAGCGCAGCGGGCCGTGAGCGGCAGGATCCCGCCGAGCGTCGGACATCGGTAGCGCCGACCCATGGTCGGCGAGCGCAGCGGGCCGTGAGCGGCAGGATTCCGCCGAGCGTGGCTCGGCGCTACCAGAGCATGTGCAACGGGCCGCGGATGATTCCGTCCGAGATAGGTAGCGCCGACCCATGGTCGGCGAGCGCAGCGGGCCGTGGGCGGCAGGATCCCGCCGAGCGTGGCTCGGCGCTACCAGAGCGTGCGCAGCTGGCCGCGGGCGGCAGGATTCCGCCGAGCATCCAACATCGGTAGCGCCGACCCACGGTCGGCGAGCGCAGCGGGCCGTGGGCGGCAGGATCCCGCCGAGCGTGGCTCGGCGCTACGCGCCGGCGCGCCGCCCCGGTGCGGCGGTCGACTCGCGCACCAGCACGGTGTGCTCCAGGGTGATCATGGCGCCGGCGGCAGGGGCACGGATGCGGTCGATCAACTGTTGGCTGGCCAGCCGGCCCATGTCGGCGGTCGGCTGCCGCACGGTGGTCAGCGCCGGGAAGATGTGGCTGGCGAGCGGCGTGTCATCAAAGCCGCAGACGGACAGGTCGTGCGGTATGCGCAGGCCGCGGCCGCCGGCGACGCGGTACACCGCGGCCGCCATGTCATCGTTGGCCGCGAAGATGGCCGTGGGCGGGTCGGCGAGGTCCAGCAGCCGATGCGCGGCGGGGAGGCCGGACTCGAAAGAAAATTGCCCGCTCACCACCAGCGACGGGTCGTAGGCGATCCCCGCCTCGCGCAAGGCCGCGCGGTAGCCGGCATGGCGCCACTGGCAGGCACCGTGGGTGCGGGGTCCTTTGATATGCCCGATGCGCCGATGGCCAAGCGCAAGGAGGTGCCGCATCAGCTCGACCACCGCCGTGGTTTCATCCATGCGCACGCCGATACCCGTCGACGGATCGCGCGGGGCAATGCTGGCAAACGGAATGCCGTGCGTGCGGAGGTAAGCCAGCACCACCGGATCATCGGTGAGGGGCGGGATCAGCACCACGCCATCCGGCCGTGAGTTCTCAAACAGGGCACGCAGGTCAGGCAGCGCATGCTGCCCGATACCCACCGGACCCAGCAGCAGGTTGTAGTGGTTGCCGTGGCACGCATCGAGCATGCCGCTCTGTATTTCCATCAGGTAGTTGCGTGATGGATTGTTGTAGGCCAGTGCCAACGCATACGAACGCTGGCTGGCCAGGCTGCGCGCCGACGGGTTGGGCTTGTAACCGAGCCTCGCCACGGCATCACGCACGCGCTGCTGGGTCTGCTGGCGCACATTGGGCTCGTTGTTGAGCACCCGCGACACGGTCTTGATCGACACCCCGGCCGCCGCAGCGACATCCTCGATTCGTCCAGCCATGGTGCAGACCTTCCTCCGTGGGGCAGCGGCGCGCGAGGCGCGCCCGGCGATGGTGCTACGTCGGCCTGATATTGCCACGGTGCGGCGCAGCACGGACGGCCGGTGGATGCCTGTTGCCGGTGCCTGCGGATCCCGGCGCCGCTGGGCTCGCCGACCATGGGTCGGCGCTACCGATGACAGTGGCCCGTCTGGTGGAGGGAGCGCCTGGCGGATGTTCGCACCCCGTAAACGACAAAGGCCCCGCAGTGCGGGGCCTCGTCGTACTTCCATCAGCGCCGGAAAATCAGCGCTTCATGGATCCGAAGAACTCGTCGTTGGACTTGGTGTTCTTCATCTTGTCGAGCAGGAACTCCATCGCGGCCATTTCATCCATCGGATGCAGCAGCTTGCGCAGGATCCAGATCTTCTGCAGCAGTTCCGGCTCGATCAACAGGTCTTCGCGACGGGTGCCCGAGCGGTTGATGTCGATCGCCGGGAACACACGCTTTTCGGAGATACGGCGGCTCAGGTGCACTTCGCTGTTGCCGGTGCCCTTGAACTCTTCGTAGATCACCTCGTCCATCTTGCTGCCGGTGTCGACCAGCGCGGTGGCGATGATGGTCAGGCTGCCGCCTTCTTCCACGTTGCGGGCCGCACCGAAGAAGCGCTTCGGACGGTGCAGCGCGTTGGCATCCACACCACCGGTCAGCACCTTGCCCGAGCTCGGCACCACGTTGTTGTAGGCACGGGCCAGGCGGGTGATCGAGTCGAGCAGGATCACCACGTCCTTCTTGTGCTCGACCAGGCGCTTGGCCCGCTCGATCACCATTTCCGCAACCTGCACGTGGCGCGCGGCCGGCTCGTCGAACGTCGAGCTGATGACCTCGCCGCGCACGGTGCGCTGCATTTCGGTCACTTCTTCCGGACGCTCATCGATCAGCAGCACGATCAGGTGCACGTCAGGATGGTTGGTGGTGATGGCCGTGGCCACCTGCTGCATCATCATCGTCTTGCCGGCCTTGGGCTGGGACACGATCAGCGAACGCTGACCCTTGCCCTGCGGTGCCATCAGATCGAGGATGCGGCCGGTGATGTCTTCGGACGAGCCGTTGCCGCGTTCCAGGGTGAAGCGCTTGCGCGGGAACAGGGCGGTCAGGTTCTCGAACAGCACCTTGTTCTTGGACGCTTCCAGCGGCTCACCGTTGATGGTGTCCACGATGGACAGCGCGAAGTAGCGCTCGCCATCCTTCGGGAAGCGGATGCGACCGGACAGGTGGTCGCCGGTGCGCAGGTTGAAGCGGCGGATCTGGCTGGGCGAGATATACGTATCGTCCGGACCGGCCAGGTAGCTGGCTTCTGCAGCGCGCAGGAAGCCGAAGCCGTCCGGCAGGATTTCCAGCACGCCGTCAGCCGCGACGCCGTCGCCATGGCGGGTCAGCACCTTCAGCAGGGCGAAGATCACGTCCTGCTTGCGGGCACGGGCCACGCCTTCGGAAATCTGCAGCTGCTCGGCGATTTCCAGCAGCTTCTGCGCCGGCATGCGCTTGAGATCGCTCAGCGAATAGACCGGGAAACCCTCCGGCACGTTGGGCTGCTGGGTACGCACGAACGGCTGCTGCTGTTCGTTGTTGTCCTGCGGCAGGCCATCGTCGCGGCCACCACGGGCAGGACGGTCACGGCGATTGCGGAAGCGATCGCGGCGGTTGCCCTGGCCCTGCTGGTTGCCCTGCGCGTTGCCCTGCGCATTGTTGCCCTGGTATGGGCCTTGGTTCTGGCCACCGGCGTTGTTCTGCTGGCGCGGCTGGCCGGATTCGCGGCCTTCGCCACCGTCACCGCCGCTGGAAGCGGACGATTCGGAAGCCGGCGCGCTCGGCGCTGCAGGAGAAGAGGGAGGCGTAGCCGCGGCGGGTGCCGACGGCGGTTGCGGTGCCTGCGTCAACGGCAACGCCGGCTGATGAGCCGCCGGTGCGCTGGTCTCGGCACCGGACGGTGCGACGGCCTTGCTGACGCGGGGCTTGCGCACACGCTTTTCGGCGGGCGCATCAGCGCTGCCGGTTTCGGAAGTGGTATCGGACAAGAGCGTTATTCCTCGCTTGAAGGTGCGAGCGCCCGGCTGGGGCGGCGAACGAAGGGAAAGGGGTCTGGAGTGAACTGCGTCCAGAGGGTGCGGCACGCGAACGCGGGCCGGATGTGCCGACACTATCACCGGCGTGCAGCGGCTTGCAAGGGCCGCTTGTGGCAGACGTTCATGCAGAGCAGGCCCTGCGGCAGCCGGGGTCACCGGCTGCCAGTGCCTGCAGGGTCAGGCGAGCGCCTTGTCCAGCAAGCCGGCCAGCTGGGCCTTGCCCACCGCACCGATCTGCTCCGCTACCTTTTCGCCGTCCTTGAAGACGACCAGGTACGGAATCGAGCGCACGTGATACTTCACGGCCAGATCGCGTTCCTGGTCGACATTGACCTTGACGATCTTCGCGCGTCCCTGGAAGGCATCGGCCAGCTCATCGAGGGCGGGGGCGATCATCTTGCACGGGCCACACCATTCGGCCCAGAAATCGACCAGCACCGGTTCCTTGGAACCCAACACAGTGCTTTCGAAGTCAGCGGTGCTGACGTGTACAACCTTGTCGCTCATCTTGGTCTCTCGTCTGGTGATGCACCCGGCGGTGGCCGGAGGTGGGTGAACTGGGCCACGCCAGTGTGGCGCGAACCGTGTCGTTGCCTCGTGGAGCGTGCCCACGGTGCGTTGGGCGGATGCCTGGACGCTCACGGCCGGCAGTTTACGCCTATCCGCGCGAGGGGACAGAGGCCGGCTGGAACCCAGCGTATCGTGATCGAAGGCATCCGGGAAATGTGCCGGATTCCACTGTCACTACCTATCACCTAGGGGCTCGAGCCGATTGCCACAAGAGGCAGAAGGGGCTGGATTCAGGCCGTGGAGCGGCAGATGAAGACGGCGAAACGAGTCGTCTCTAATAGCTATGAGACGCTTGGGCCCGGTTTGGCGCCCCGAGTACGCTAAACTTCACCGTTGAGCGGCAAGGGACCCGACAGGTCCAGCGCCCGCCGACCCGCCGCAGGGGCCGCAGTTTGCGACGGAGCCCCCAGATGATGCCGAGCCGCCCGATTGCAGGTGGCGGCCAGACCAAGACGGACACATGAGCGACAAACCGCTGACCGATTTGACCTTTTCCTCCTTCGATCTGCATCCGGCGTTGCACGCCGGTCTTGAAGGAGCCGGATTCACCCGCTGCACCCCGATCCAGGCGCTGACGCTGCCGGTCGCACTCGCCGGTGGCGATGTCGCAGGCCAGGCACAGACCGGCACCGGCAAGACGCTGGCCTTCCTGGTGGCCGTGGTGAATCGCCTGCTTACCCGCCCGGCGTTGGCTGACCGCAAGCCGGAAGACCCGCGCGCGCTGATCCTCGCACCGACCCGCGAGCTTGCCATCCAGATCCACAAGGACGCGGTGAAGCTGGGTTCGGACCTGGGCCTGCGCTTCGCGCTGGTCTATGGCGGGGTGGACTACGACAAGCAGCGTGAACTGCTGCAGCAGGGCGTGGACGTGATCATCGCCACCCCGGGCCGCCTGATCGACTACGTCAAGCAGCACAAGGTGGTGTCGCTGCATGCCTGCGAGATCTGCGTGCTGGACGAAGCCGATCGCATGTTCGATCTCGGCTTCATCAAGGACATCCGCTTCCTGCTGCGCCGCATGCCCGAGCGCACCACGCGGCAGACCCTGCTGTTCAGCGCCACGCTCAGCCATCGCGTGCTGGAGCTGGCGTATGACCACATGAACGAGCCGCAGAAGATGGTGGTGGAGAGCGAATCCATCACCGCCGCACGCGTGCGCCAGCGCATGTACTTCCCCGCCGACGAAGAGAAGATCCCGCTGCTGCTGGGCCTGCTGTCACGCAGCGAAGGCGCGCGCACGATGGTGTTCGTCAACACCAAGGTGTTCGTCGAGCGCGTGGCGCGTTCGCTGGAACGTGCCGGCTACCGTGTCGGCGTGCTGTCCGGCGACGTGCCGCAGAAGAAGCGCGAGAGCCTGCTCAACCGCTTCCAGAAGGGCCAGCTGGAGATCCTGGTGGTCACCGACGTGGCTGCCCGTGGCCTGCATATCGACGGCATCAAGTACGTCTACAACTACGACCTGCCGTTCGACGCCGAAGATTACGTGCATCGTATCGGCCGCACCGCCCGCCTGGGCGAGGAAGGCGATGCGATCAGCTTCGCCTGCGAACGCTATGCGATGGGCCTGCCGGATATCGAGGCCTACATTGATCAGAAGATCCCGGTCGAAGCAGTGACCGCCGAGCTGCTGACCTCGTTGCCGCGTCCGGAACGCGCACCGGCTGCGCCGGGCGAAGAAGGCGACGAGAACGAGAGCGTCAGCCAGATCTTCCGTGAAGCACGCGAAGCACGCGCTGCCGAAGAGGAGCGTCGTGGTGGCGGCCGTGGCGGCAAGCCGTCGGCGGGTCGTGGCGAACGCACTGGCGAACGCAGCGGTGAACGCCGTCCGCGTCCGCCGCGCAAGCCGCGGGTGGAAGGCGAGGTCGTGGCCGGTGCAGAAACCGCCGTCGCCGCCAGTGCTGTGGAAGGCACCGTTGCGCCGGCTGCGCTGGACAGCGTGCAGGCACCGCGCCCGCCGCAGGCCGAAGATGCCGCGCAGGATCCTGCCCTGGCCGATGGCGAGCGCAAGCCGCGCAAGCGTCGTCGTCGTCGCAACGGCCGTCCGGTCGAAGGCGCCGAGGCCGGCACCGAGAGCGGTACGTCGACCACGCCGGTATCGCCGGTGCAGGTGATGGCCAAGCCGGTCCGTGGCGTCGATCCCAGCGACTCGTTCCTTACCCGCATCGGCCGCAAGATCCGCCGCATGCTGGCGGGCACCTAAGCGGCATCGCGTTCGCGCTGTCGCGCTCGCGGTCCGCTGGGCGGATCGCGGCCGTGCTTCAACAGCACCTACACCCCCGGGCCTGCGGCGCTGCCCCAGGCTCAGGGGGCGGCGGTCTCTCCGGTCTGCCCCGCCGCGGGCACAGGCCCTGACGCGATGTCTCCACGCCGTGGCGCCTGTCCTGCATAATCAGGGGATGAGCGTCCTGCGTTTTGACAATGTAAGCAAACAGTACGCCGGTGGGCACGAGGCGCTGACGGATGTCAGCTTCGACGTGGCGCCGGGCGAGATGGTGTTCGTCACCGGCCATTCCGGTGCCGGCAAGAGCACCCTGTTGAAGTTGATCCACCTGGACGAACGGCCCAGCCGTGGCGCGGTGGTGTTCAATGAGCGCAACCTGCTGAAGGTGCGCGGTGGCGACGTGCCCCGGCACCGTCGTGAGGTCGGCGCGGTCTACCAGGACCACCGGCTGCTGATGGACCGCAGCATTTCCGAGAATGTCGCCCTGCCGCTGATCCTGCGCGGCACGCGCCGTGCCGACATCGGCAAGCGCGTGCGCTCGGTGCTGGAGCGGATGGGCCTGGGCCATCGTGAAAAAGCCCTGCCGTCGCAGCTGTCGGCAGGCGAGCAGCAGCGCGTGGGCATCGCCCGTGCCATCGTCGGTGAGCCGCGCCTGTTGGTGGCCGACGAGCCCACCGGCAACCTGGACCCGACGCTGGCGGCAGAGATCATGGCGCTGTTCGCCGAGCTGCCCTCGCGGGGCACCAGTGTGCTGGTGGTCAGCCATGACCTGGCCCTGCTGCGGCGTATGCGCAAGCGTGTGCTGATCCTGGACCACGGCAGGCTGGTCGACGACATCTCGCCGCAGGACCTGGCCGAATGAGCACCGATACATCCCCCTCGACCGAGCGCAAGGCCAATGCGCCGGCGGCCGCTCCCTCGCGCGTCGGCATCTGGTGGCAGCACCACATGCACAGCATCGTCTTCAGCCTGGGCCGCGCCTTCCGCAAGCCGTGGTCGACGCTGCTCACCGTAATGGTGATGGCGCTGGCGCTGGCCCTGCCGCTCGGCCTGTCCATCGCCCTGGACAACCTCAAGCACTTCACCGGCAGCGTGCAGCAATCGCGCGACATCAATTTGTTCCTGAAAGCCGAGCTGGACGGTGCGACGGCCGAGGCGCTGGCCACGGAACTGCGTGCCCGCGATGACGTGCAGGCGGTGCAGTTGCGTACGCCGGACGAGGGGCTGGAAGAACTGCGCGAGAACGCGGGGCTCGGCGAAGCGATCGATGCGCTGCAGTCCAACCCCTTGCCCAGCCTGCTGGTGGTGACGCCGGCAGCGGCGACGGACGATGCCCGCCTTGCGCGTGCGTTGGGCACGCTGCCGCAGGCCGACCTGGTGCAGCATGACGCGCTCTGGCGCACGCGCCTGGACGCCTGGCTGGCCTTCGGCGCGCGGCTGGTGCAGGTGTTGTCGCTGGTGCTCGGACTTGGTGCGGTGCTGGTGGTCGGCAACACGGTGCGGTTGGACATCCAGGCGCGGCGCGAGGAAATCGGCGTGCTGCAACTGCTCGGCGCCAGTGATGGCTTCATCCGCCGCCCCTTCCTGTATCTGGGGGCCTGGTACGGGTTGGGGGCGGGTCTGGTCGCGCTGGGCCTGATCGCCGGTGCCGGCGCGGCACTGTCCGGCCCGCTGTCCCAGCTGTCGCAGAGTTATGCCAGTCCGTTCGCGCTGAAGGGGCTGGACCTGCTGCATTCCTCGGTGGTGCTGCTGGCCATCGTGCTGGTCGGCTGGCTGGGGGCATGGCTGGTCACCGGACATTTCCTGCGCCAGACGCGCCCCACTGAAACCTGAGACCGGCATGCTCAAGCACGCCCTCAAACACCTGCACGACGATGCCACCCGGGTCATGGTGGTCGACGGATCGCGGCTGGTCCGCAAGCTGATCGGTGACGTGCTGCAGCGCGACCTGCCCGGCGTGCAGGTGGTGGGCTGTGCCGGCATCGAAGACGCCCGCCGGGCCCTGCTGGAGGGACCAGTCAACCTGGTCACCACGTCCTTGTCGCTGCCCGATGGCGATGGCTTGGCGCTGGCGAAGATGGTGCGCGAATCCGCCGGCCAGGCGTACGTGCCGGTGATCGTGGTCTCCGGCGAAGCACAGGTACACCTGGAGCAGCGCCGTTTCACCGACTACATCACCGATTATTTCGACAAGTCGCTGGGCCACGAGGCGCTGGCCGCCTTCATCCGCGGCTATGTGCAACCGGCGATCATTCCCGGCGCCACGCTGTTGTACGTGGAAGACAGCCGGGTGGTGGCCGAGGCCACCAAGCGCATGCTGGAAAGGCAGCAGCTCAACGTGCTGCACGTGATGACCGCCGAAGAAGCGGTCACCCTGCTGACCGCCGAATCCCTCGGCCGCAACCAGCACCGGATCGATCTGGTGCTGACCGATGTCACCTTGAAGGGCGAGCTCAGTGGCCGCGACCTGGTGGAGCGCGTGCGCGTGGATTTCGGTTACAGCAAGCGCCGGCTGCCGGTGCTGGTGATGACCGGGGATGGCAATCCACTCAACCAGACCGTGCTGCTGCAGGCCGGTGCGAACGACCTGGTGCTCAAGCCCATCGAAGAACGCCTGCTGGTGACGAAGGTATTGTTCCAGTTGCGGCTGTCCCGACTGAACCCCCGATCGGTAATGTAATGAACGACGTCGTACTCCCCTCCATCCAGCTGGAAGCGAGCTGGAAAGCGCACGTGGGCGATTGGTTGCTGCAGCCGCAGATGCGCGAACTGTCCGCCTTCCTGCGCCAGCGCAAGGCGGCAGGCGCCGCGGTCTTTCCGCCGGGCCCGCAGATCTTTGCCGCCTTCGACGCCACGCCCTTCGATGCGACCAAGGTGGTGATCCTCGGCCAGGACCCGTACCACGGCCGTGGCCAGGCGCATGGCCTGAGCTTCTCGGTGCAGCCCGGCGTGCCGGTGCCGCCCTCGCTGCTCAACATCTACAAGGAGATCGAGCGTGACCTGGGACTGCCGCGGCCGGACCATGGCTGCCTGCTGCCGTGGGCCCGCCAGGGCGTGCTGCTGCTCAATGCGGTGTTGACGGTGGAAGAGGGCAGTGCCGGTGCGCATCAGAAGCGTGGCTGGGAAGGTTTTACCGACCATGTGGTGGAGACCTTGAACCGGGAGCGCGACGGTCTGGTGTTCATGCTCTGGGGCAGCTATGCGCAGCAGAAGGGCAAGGTAATCGACACGGCCCGTCACCGCGTCCTGAAAGCGCCGCATCCCTCGCCGCTGTCGGCGCACCGCGGCTTCATCGGCTGCGGGCATTTTTCCGCTGCCAACGACTATCTGCAGCGCCGGGGACAGGCGCCGATCGACTGGTCGCTACCATCGGCCAGCACGATGAGCGCAGCGGTTGGGGAATGAAGGTGAGTGACGACCGTGAGTCGTCACGCGGACGATCAGTCCTCCAGCATTTCGATTATCGCGCGTGCCACTTTACGTTTCCGCGGCGTCATTTTCCGTAACAGGCAGAGAATCTCGGCCTCGTGCGGATTGCGCTCGGCGGGTGTTATCTCCGGAATGGGCAAATCGTTTCCATCCTGTGGTCTACCCGGTCCGCGCCCCGTTGCCAACCATTCAAAATAGACCTGCGTCACAATTGCAATTTGTGCCAAATGGGTCACACTTGGGCAGGTTCCGCCCTCACGTTCCCACTGCGCGACGGCGCTCCGGCGGACGCCGGTTTCCTGCGCCAACTGTGATTGGGATAGCCCGGCAGTAAGTCGTGAGCGCCGGATCCTGTCGCACATATCCTTCATTTCCCACCCCTCTCCATGTCGTGGTAAGCACAGCTTACCGGGAAGTGATTCTTTTTTCGGCTGTACAGAAACGCTGTCGGGCGTTTATGTAGCAACCGTGCCGACCTTCCCTTGGACTGCAGGTCAGCGTTACTGCCCTCTACTTTCACATCCTCCCGTTTGACGGTTTCGCCGCGCCCCGCATTAATCACTCCGAACCGGGCCTAAACGTAATCCCGGGGAAAACCGGACAGCAGTGAATCAGTTCAGGTGACGGAGTAATTCCGCCGCCGCGATCAGGTACTGCCTGAAGCAATGCGGGGGGCAAGGGAATGGTTAATGTGAAGGCCGTGAAACCACCGTCATTACGCTGGCACGCGCTGGTGTTGCTGACGGTGTTGATGGTGCTGGGTTGCCTGGGCCGCGCCCATGCCCAAGCGACCACGGCCTGTACCGCCGGTGCCTGCGTCAGCGCCGGCCCGCGGTTGGCATCGGTGGATTCCACCCAGAGCCCGATCCTCAACCTGCTGTTCGGCGCGCTGCTGCCGGGCACCACCCTCAACCTGACCGCCGCCGACTGGAACAGCCTGGCCGGTGCCAACATCAACCTCAATGCGCTGATCACCCAGCTCAACGGCGGCGTGGTCGTCAGCGACCCCAGCCAGGTGCTGAACACTGCGATCAGCCTCGGTACGTTGCGCGCCGCGATGGTGGCCGTGCTGCAGGCCGACAACCAGGCGCTGGCCGCCAATATCCTCAACGCGTTGCCACTCGGCGTAGCCGGTGCCACCGGCACGATCCGGCTGGGGGATCTGCTGGAGATCGCACTCCCCACCGGTTCGCTGACCACGGTCAGGCTCAACGTGCTCGACCTGCTGACCGGCAGCGTGCAGCTGTACAACTTCAGCAACGTGTTGACCACGCCGACGCCGATCACGGTGAACACCGCGGCGCTGGGGCTCACCGGCCTGGCCAACGTACGCCTGTGGCTGCAGGTGGTGGAGCGCCCGGTCTATACCTGCGGCCCACTGGGCAGCGCGTTCCACAGTGCGGCGATCCGGGTGAAGCTGGACCTCGACCTGGCGCAGGGTCTGAACACGGCGGCGCTGTCGGGGCTGCTCAACAACCTCAACGTGCTGGGCCTGGTCAAAGTATCCAACGCCAACATCAGTGCCAGCGTGCTGCACCTGCAGGTATACGCCGACATCGCCCGCGCCGAGGGCAGCATCTCAGCGGTCAACCTGGTGGCCAATGCGGTGACGCTGCAGGCGCGCCCGGGACTGGTGAACCTGTACGTGGGGCAGATCAGCGATGCCACGTTCTTCAACCGATCGACCGTGCTGACCGAAAGCGCCCTGACGCCAGCGACGCTTACCTCGCTCAATGTCACGGTGCGCATCACCACGCTGCTCAACATTCCCGTCGCCGACGTATCGGTGCCGCTGGCCGTCAGCATCCGCGGCTTCGCCACGGCCACGCCCGGCCTGCAGGCGGCAAGTTTCACCGGCCCGTACCCACAGACGCGCACGCTCGCAGCCGGTACCGTCAGCGCGGCAACGATGGTGTCCACCCTGGTCAACTCGCTCAACATCCAGGTCACCAGCGGCACCCCGGTGGTGACATTACTGGGTGCGCTGCCGTTGCCGTTGCCGATCAACGATCTGGTCAACACGCTGGTCAGCACCCTGCTGCAGCCGATCCGTACGGCGGTGAACACGCTGGTGACGCCGGTGTTGACGACCCTGCTGGGTGGACTGGTCGACAACCTGCTGGGCCTGCTCGGTATCCGCATCGGCCAGGCCGTGTTCACCGTGGAAGGGGTGACGCAGGCTTGCGCGGCCACGCTGCAGCTGGTGAAGGAACTGCAGCCCACCAATGACACCGGCCGCTTCAACCTGGCCATCACCTACAACGGCGGCACGGTGGGCGCGGCGAACAACGTTGGCAACAACGGGGCCACCGCTGCGGTGGTGACCGTGCCGGGCGGCACCTACGCAATGGCGGAAACCGCAGCGGCGGGCACCACCCTGGAGCGCTATGCCAGCACGTGGCAGTGCGCCAACCAGGACGGCACGGTCGTCAGCTCGGGCACCGGCAACAGCTTCAACCTGCAGGCGCCGGCCGTGAGCGCCGTGCCCGTCGCGCTGGTATGCCGCATCGTCAACCGCACGCGCCGAGCGGATCTATCGATCACCAAGACCGACGGCAGTGGCACGTACACGCCTGGTGGCACCGCGACGTACACCCTGGTGGTGACCAACGGCGGCCCCGATGCAGTGACCGCTGCGGTGGTCAACGACACCCTGCCCAACGGAGCGACCTTGAGCGCCGCCTGGACCTGCAGCGCCAGTGCGGGCAGCGCCTGCGCCGTGGCCAGTGGCGGGGCAGTGGGCGGCAACAGCATCAGCGTCGGTGTCGATCTGATCGATGGCGGGCAGGCCACGATCAACGTCCCGGTGATCTTCAGCAGCAACCCCGCCGCGTACTGACGCGCGGGTGCCTTACCCCGACCGGCGCGCAGCCCATCGCGTGCTGCCGGCACTGACGACGGAACGACGGGAACGCATCGCCGTGATGCAACCCGCAGCAGGCGAGGAACAGGGCATGTCCAAGGCAGTCGAGCACCGCATGCAACGCGCCGTATCGCTTGCCCGTAAAGGGTGGGGTGCGTGCCTGCTCGCCATGCTGCTGCCGGCCACCTTGTTCGCCCAGTCCTACCCGAGCCCGCTCAGCAACACCGCCAACGTCGCGCCGCCCGCCGACATCGGCGATCTGGTGCCGGGCAACAACAGCGCCACCGACAGCAACGTGCTTGCCTTGCAGGCGCAGTTGAGCCTGTCGAAGAGCATCCTCGGCCCGACCAGCGTGACCGCGGGCGCGCCCGTGCAGTACCAGATCCAGGTCAACAACCAGGGCCCGTCCAGCGCGCTCGGCGTAACCGTGGTCGATGCGGTGCCGGTCCTGCTGACCAACGTCAGCTGGACCTGCACGGCGGCCTCACCGGCCTCGTCATGCGCGCTCGCCAGCGGCACCGGCAACAGCATCAGCGTGCAGGTGAACATCGGCGTCGGCGACGCGGTGACGCTGGTGGTCAGTGGCACGGCGCCCTCTGCCACCCCGGCAACCGTGCCGGCGAACACCGCCTCGCTGATCCTGCCGCCGGGCACCACCGATCCAACGCCGGGTGACAACAGCGCCACCACGCCGGCGATCAGTGTGCAGCCGGCCGCGATCGTGGCCGTGGCCGACGTATTTCCCGGCGTGATCGCCAGCACCGGCGGCACCACCTCCAGCGTGCTGGTCAACGACACCCTGGGAGGGGCGACGGTCGTGGCAGCGGACCTGATCGTCACGCTGCCGGCGGCGCCGACAGGATTCAGCATCGACAGCGACGGGCGGATCACCGTGCCCGGTGGCGCGCCTGCCGGCCGCACGTCGCTGGATTACCAGATCTGCGAACGGGTATCGCCGAGCAACTGCGCCACCGCCAGCGCCACCTTCGTGGTCGCCCCGTCGACGCTGTCCGACAGCTACAACGTGGCATCCGGCACGCCGTCGTTCAGCGGTACCGTGGCCACCAATGACAATGCCCCGCCGAATGCGCTGTATACCGCCACGAGCGCACTGCCGGCGGGTCTGGTGTTCAACGCGGATGGCAGCTTCACCCTGGCCCCGACGGGCGGAATCCTGTCGCCCGTGTCCTTCGAGTACCGCGTGTGCCTGCCTGCGCCCGATGCGGCGGTCTGCGCTTTCGCCAGCGCCGGCGTGCTGGTGGATGCCAACCAGCTGCTCGCCGTCGACGATGCGTTCCCCGCGCCGTTCGCTGCCGGTGCGGGAGGCACCACGCCGTCTGTACTGGGCAACGACACGCTCAACGGGGCCCCCTTTGCACCGGCGCTGGTCGTACTGACGCTGGCCACGCCGCCGGCGGGCTTCAGCATCGCGCCGACCGGCGAAATCACCGTGCCGGCCACGGCAGCTGCGGGCGTCACCACGCTGACGTATCGCCTGTGCGAAGCCGCCGTACCGAACAACTGCGATACCGCCGACGTCTCCCTGATCATCAGTCCGGATGCAGTGGATGACAGCGTGGCCACGCCGGGCGCCGGCCTGCCGGTGAGCGGCAACGTCGCGGACAACGACAACGTCGCGGCCGGTTCTGCGTTTACGGTGACCACGCTGCCGACGCGCGGCACGGTGGTGATGGATGCCTTCGGTGTATTCACCTACACCCCCGGCAATGGCAACACCGGTCCCGACCAATTCGTTTACCAGATCTGCCTGCCCGCACCGAACGCGTTGGTGTGCGATACCGCCACGGTCAACGTGCAGGTCGCGGCGAATGCCATCGATGCGGTGGACGACGTGATCACTATTCTGGTAGCTGCCAGCGGTGGCACGACGACCAGCGTGCTGGCCAACGATCTGCTGAACGGTGTGGGGGTCGCGCCGGCACAGGTCACGGTGGCCCTGCAGGGCGCGGCAGCAGACTACAGCGTGAACGCAGCCGGCCAGATCGTCGTCGCCGCAGGCGCACCGGCCGGCGCACAGACGCTCACCTACCGACTGTGCGAAGTGGCCACGCCGAGCAATTGCGATACGGCCACCGTGCAGCTGGTGGTGGCGCCGTCGGCCGCGGGCGAGAGCTTCAGCGCCACCGCCGGCGTTGCATTCCCCGGTGTGCTGAGCGGCAACGACAACCCCGCAACCGACGCGGTATACAACCTGCTGTCCGGGCCGACGGACGGCACCGCGACAGTGGCCCCCGATGGCAGCTTCAGTTACACCGCGTTGCCGGCCTACAGCGGTACGGACAGCTTCCAGTACCAGGTCTGCCTGCCCGCGCCCAACAGCGCGATATGTGCCACTGCCACGGCAAGCTTCGTCGTGACGGCTGCCGCCATCGCCGCCAACGATGACGACTTCTCAAGCACGCCGCTGACGGCGGCAGGCGGACTGACTGCCAGCGTCCTGACCAACGACACCATCAACGCCGCGCCGGTTGTCCCCGCACAGGCGGCGTTCGCGCTGACCGGTGCTGCACCGGTGGGGTTCACCCTGCAGCCTACCGGCGAGCTGAGCGTGCCGGCGGGCGCCCAAGCGGGCATCGTCAACCTCACCTACCAGCTGTGCGAGCCCGGCACTACCAACTGCGATACCGCCACCATCACGGTGCTCATTACGCCCGATGCGGTGGACGACGTGCTGTCGACCAATGCAGGTCGTCCCGTCAGCGGCAACGTCGCGATCAACGACAATGCACCGGCCGGCTCGCAGTTCACCGTGGTCGCCCCTGCGCCTGCAGGCCTGGTGTTCGCGGCCGATGGCAGCTTCACGTACACACCGCCGACGCTGTTCACCGGCCCGACCACGTTCGATTACCAGGTCTGCCTGCCGGCACCGCAGGCCACGGTCTGCGCGACGGCAACGGTGACCGTCAACGTCAATGCCGGCACGCTGCAGGCCAACGACGATGATTTCCGCTCGTTGATCCTGGATGCCAACACCGGCGGTACAACCAACAGCCTGCTGGCCAATGACACCCACAACGGCGCGATTCCGCCGGATCCGTCGGAAGTGCAGCTGACCCTGGTGGGCGAGCCGGCCGGATACGTGGTGAACAGCAACGGCACCGTCACCGTGCCCGGGGGCGCTGCGGCAGGCCAGGTCACCTTCGGGTACCAGGTGTGCGAAGTCGCGCTGCCGTCCAACTGCAGCTCGGCCAACGTGCTGCTGCTGTTGAGCCCGGTTGCGAACAACGACAACTTCAGCACCCAGGCGGGGATAGCGCTGAACAACAGTGTTGCCGCCAACGACAACGTTCCCGCCGGCAGTGCCTACGAAGTCAGCGGCACCGCACCGGCAGGCCTGGTGTTCAATGCCGATGGCAGCTTCATCTACACACCACCGCCGGGCACGCAGGGGGCCGTGACATTCGCCTACCAGGTCTGCCTGCCTGCTCCCAACACCACCGTCTGCACCACCGCGACGGTCACCCTGAACGTCAACGCGGGCACGCTGGTCGCCAACGACGATGACTTCCGCGCGACACCGGTGGATCCTGCGCTGGGCGGCAGCACCGCCAGCGTGCTGGTCAACGACAGCCTGGACACTGCAACGCCGCCAGCGTCCAGCGCCGTGCAGCTTGCGCTGCTCAATGCGCCGGCCGGTTACACGCTGGCCGCCGATGGCACCGTCAACGTCGCCGCCGGTGTGGTGGCCGGTGCCGTGACGCTCACCTACCAGCTGTGCGAAGCCGCATTGCCCAGCAACTGCGATACCGCCCAGATCTCGCTGGTGGTGTCACCACAGGCGCTGGCCGATGCGTTCTCCACTCCGGTCGGGCAGCTGCTCGCCGGCACGGTCGGCAGCAATGACAACGCACCGGTCGGCTCGGTCTACAGCGTCACCGGCATCGAACCCACCGGCCTGTCGTTCAGCCCGGATGGCAGCTTCCTGTTCAATCCACCGGTCAACTTCACCGGGGCGGTGAACTTCGATTACCAGGTCTGCCTGCCTGCGCCGGACAGCACCCGATGCAGCACGGCATCGGCCACGATCAGCGTCAATGCCGGCAACCTGGCTGCGCTGGGCGATGACTTCACTGCCACGCCGTTGCCGCCCGGTGGCAACACCGCGCAGAGCGTGCTCGCCAATGACAGCTTGAACGGCGTATTGCCGCCGGCGTCCGCTTCGGTGACGCTGCAACTGGTCGGCGCGCCTGCCGGCTACGCGCTCACCACCGACGGTCTGCTGCAGGTGCCGGCAGCGGCCACCGCCGGCGTCAACGTTCTCACCTACCAACTGTGCGAAGTGGCTGCGCCGGCCAACTGCGCCAGTGCACAGATCACCGTGGTCGTGACGCCGCAAGCCAGCGACGATGCGCTGTCCACGCAGGCCGGCCGATTGCTCAATGGAAGCGTGGGTGACAATGACAACGCGCCGGCGGGTTCGCAGTTCCGCGTGACCGGCGTAGCGCCGGACGGGCTGTTGTTCAACGGCAATGGCACCTTCACCTATGCCCCGCCGGTGGGCGTGGCCAGCCCGGTGTCCTTCAGTTACGACGTGTGCCTGCCGGCGCCGTACGCCACGCTGTGTTCCAGCGCCAACGTCAGCATCAACATCAACGCCGGCACGCTGGTGGCGGCGGATGACGACTTCAGCGCCACGCCGATCAATCCCACCCTGGGTGGCAACACCGCCTCGGTGCTGGTCAACGACAGCCTGGATGGTGTGAGCCCACCGGACCCCGCCAGCGTGGTGGTGACGCTGCCTGCCGCCCCGGCCGGTGTCAGTATCGGTAATGACGGCGTGCTGACCGTGGCGGCCGGCACGCCGGCCGGCGCGCTCACCGTTACCTACCAGCTGTGCGAAGCTGCGTTGCCGTCCAACTGCGATACCGCCAGCATCCGCTTGGTCGTGTCGCCGCAGGCGGTGGCCGACGCGGTATCGACCCAGGTCGGACAGGCGGTCAGCGGCAACGTGGGCGCCAACGACAACAGTCCAGCAAACGCGCAGTTCGTGCTGACCACGGCCAGTCCGGCTGGCCTGGTGTTCAATGCGGATGGCAGCTTCGTGTTCACCCCGCCGACCGGCGTGGTCAGCCCGGTCACGTTCGGCTATCAGGTCTGCCTGCCGGCACCGGATGCCGCACTGTGCTCCGGCGCCACGGTCACCCTCAACGTCAACAACGGTGCGCTGTCCGCAGCGGACGACGACTTCAGTGGCAGCGCGCTGCTGCCGGGCAGCAGTACCGGCAGCGTGCTGGCCAATGACACGCTCAACGCGGTGACCCCGCCCGCATCGGCTGACGTGCTGCTGTCCCTGGTCGGCGCGCCGGCCGGCTATGTGATCAATGCCGACGGCACGATCGGGATTCCCGCCGGTACGGCCAGCGGCCGCGTGCTGTTGACGTACCAGGTGTGCGAAGCCGCCGCGCCCACCAACTGCGATACCGCCCAGGTATCACTGCTGCTGACCCCGCAGCCGTTGGATGACGTGGTGTCCACGCCAGTGGGCCAGGCCGTCAGCGGCACCGTTGGCAGCAACGACAACGTGCCCGCTGGCGCGGCGTACGCCGTCGTCGGCGCCGCCCCGGCCGGGCTGGTGTTCAATGCCGATGGCAGCTTCACTTTCACCCCGCCGGTCGGCGTGGTGAGCCCGGTCACCTTCGACTACCAGGTGTGCCTGGCCGCGCCGGATGCAACGGTGTGCGGCACGGCCACGGTGACGATCAACGTCAACAACGGCGCGCTGTCGGCGGTGGCAGACGACTTCCGTGGCACCCCGCTGCTGCCAGGTGACAGCACCGCCACCAGCGTGCTGGCCAACGACACCTTGAACGGTGCCACGCCGCCTGCGGCGGCCGCTGTGGTGCTGAGCCTGGTCGGTGCACCGGCGGGTTACGCGATCAACGCCAACGGCACGATCAGCACGCCGACCGGCGCGGTATCCGGTGTGGTGAACCTGACGTACCAGGTGTGCGAGGCCGCCGCGCCGACCAACTGTGACACCGCACAGGTCGGCCTGCTGCTGACCCCGGTACCCACGCCCGACGCCCTGACCGTGCTGGCCGGGCAGACCGTGCTGGGCAACGCGGGCAGCAATGACAACGTGCCGCCCGGCGCGGTCTTCAGCGTCGTCGGCACCGCCCCGGCCGGCCTGCTGTTCAACGCCGATGGCAGCTTCAGCTACGCACCGCCGATCGGCACGACGGGCGCAGTGAGCTTCGATTACCGCGTGTGCCTGCCGGCACCGGATTCCGCTGTATGCGGCACGTCCACGGTGACCCTGACGATCAACAGCGGTGCACTGCTGGCCGCCAACGATGACTTCAGTGCCGCCCCGTTGCTGCCGGGCGCTACCAGCGCCGCCAGCGTGCTGGCCAACGATGCCTTGAACGGCGTCAGCCCCGCGCCGGCCAACGAGGTCACCCTGCGCCTGATCGGTGCGCCGGCGGGCTTCGCCATCAACGCCGACGGCACGATAGCGATCACGCTGGCCGCGCCGTCCGGTGCCGTCAGCCTGGACTACGAGCTGTGCGAAGCCGCCGCGCCGAGCAATTGCCAGACCGCCAGCGTCGCAGTGGTGGTGGTGCCGGCCCCGGTGGCCGATGTGGTGTCCACGCTGGCCGGGCAGGCGGTGACCGGCAACGTCGGCGGCAACGACACCGTTCCGGCCGATGCCGTGTTCACCGTGCCGGGCACGGCGCCGGACGGCCTGCTGTTCAACGCCGATGGCAGCTTCACCTATACCCCACCCCTCGGCGTTGCCAGCCCGGTGAGCTTCACGTACCAGGTCTGCTTGCCTGCGCCGAACGGCACCGTGTGCGGCACCGCGTCGGTCACGATCAATGTCAACAACGGCGCGCTGGATGCAGTGGCGGACGACTTCAGCGGCACAGCGATCCTGCCCGGTGGCAGCACGCCGAGCGTGCTGGCCAATGACACGCTCAACGGGGTCACGCCACCGGCGGCCGCATCGGTCGTGCTGAGCCTGGTCGGCGCACCGGCGGGCTATGCCATCAACGCCGATGGCACTCTCAGCGTGCCCAGCGGCGCGCTGTCCGGGCCGGTGGCTTTGACCTACCAGGTGTGCGAAGCCGCGGCGCCGACCAACTGCGACAGCGCCGATGCCAGCCTGCTGCTGACCCCGGTGCCGTCCAACGATGTGGTGTCGACGTCGGCAGGGCAGGCCGTGGCCGGCAGTGTCGGCAGCAACGACAACGTGCCCGCCGACTCGGTATTCAGCATGGTAGGCGCCACCCCGGCCGGACTGGTGTTCAACGCTGATGGCAGCTTCCTCTTCAATCCGCCGACCGGCGTGGCCAGTCCGGTCACGTTCGATTACCGGGTGTGCCTGCCTGCGCCGAACGGTGCGGTGTGTGGCACTGCGTCGGTCAGCATCAACGTCAACAACGGGGCCCTGGACGCCGCCGTCGACGACTTCACCGCCACTGCATTGCTGCCCGGTGCCAGCACCTCCACCAGCGTGCTGGTCAATGACACCTTGAACGGGGTGAGTCCGCCTGCGGCCGGTACGGTGATCCTGAGCCTGGTGGGTGCGCCGGCCGGCTATGCGATCAATGCGGCCGGCTTCATCAGCACACCGGTTGGCGCGACATCCGGTGCGGTCAACCTGACCTACCAGCTGTGCGAATCCGCCGCGCCGGCCAACTGCGACACCGCCCTGGTCACGCTGGTGCTCGCGCCTGCGCCTGCCGCCGATACGGTATCGGTGGCTGCGGGTCAGTCCACCAGCGGCAATGTCGGCAGCAATGACAACGTGCCGGCGGGCGCCCAGTTCAGCGTCACCGGCATCACGCCGGCTGGGCTGGTGTTCAACGCCGATGGCAGCTACACCTACACCCCGCCGGTGGGCGTGGTCAGTCCGGTCGGCTTCACCTATCAGGTCTGCCTGCCCGCGCCGTATGCCGCGGTGTGCGGCACTGCATCGGTGACCATCAACGTCAATACAGGCACGCTGGCGGCGGCGAACGATGACTTCAGCGGCACGCCGCTGGTGCCGGGCGGCAGCACGGCCAGCGTGCTGGCCAACGACGCGTTGAACGGTGTCAGTCCGCCGCTGGCCAGTGATGTCGTGCTGAGCCTGGTCGGTGCACCGGCCGGTTACGCGATCAATGCGGATGGCACGATCGCCACCCAGGGCGGTACGCCGGCCGGCGCCGTTACCCTGACTTATCAGATCTGCGAAGCCGCCGCGCCGGCCAACTGCGATACGGCCACCGCGTCGCTGCTGCTGACGCCGGTGCCGGTGGCCGACGTCGTCTCCACGTTGGCTGGCCAGGCCGTGAGCGGCAGCGTTGGCGACAACGACAACGTGCCCGCTGGCGCGTTGTTCAGCGTGGTCGGCACGCCGCCTACGGGGTTGCTGTTCAACGCCGATGGCAGCTTCACTTACACCCCGCCTGCAGGGATCACCGGCCCGGTCAGCTTCAGCTACCAGGTGTGCCTGCCCGCACCGAACGCAACCACCTGCGGTATCGCGTCGGTCACCATCAATGTCAACAACGGCGCGTTGGATGCGCTCGCCGATGACTTCAGTGCCGTGGCCGTGCTGCCGGGTGGGAGTACACCCAGCGTGCTCGCCAACGACACGCTCAACGGGGTCACGCCGCCTGCGGCCGCCTCGGTGCTGCTGAGTCTGGTCGGCGCACCGGCCGGCTATGTCATCAACCCGGATGGCACCGTCGGCGTGCCCGCAGGCACGTTGTCCGGGCCGGTCACCTTGATTTATCAGCTGTGCGAAGCAGCAGCGCCTGGCAACTGTGACAGTGCGCAGATCAGCCTGCTGGTCACGCCGGATCCGGCCAATGATGTCGTATCCACGCCGGCCGGCCAGCAGGTGGTGGGCAATGTCGGCAGCAACGACAACGTGCCGGTGGGTGCGGTGTTCTCGGTCACCGGCAGTGTGCCTGCGGGGCTGGTGTTCAACCCCGACGGCAGCTTCAGCTACAGTCCGCCGGCCGGCACCACCGGACCGGTCAGCATCAGTTACCAGGCGTGCCTGCCGGCACCCAACGGGGCCGTCTGCGGCAACGCGATCCTGGTGATCAACGTCAACAACGGCGCCTTGTCGGCCGTTGCCGATGATTTCAGCGGCACCCCGTTGCTGCCCGGTGCGACCACCACGGCCAGCGTGCTGGCCAACGACAGCTTGAACGGTGCAACGCCGCCTGCCCCCGGCACGGTGACGTTGTCGCTGCTCGGTGCGCCTGCCGGATACGCGATCAACGCCGACGGCACGCTCGTCACCGGCACCGCGTCCGGTGCAGTCACCTTGACGTACCAGCTGTGCGAAGTCGCCGCACCCGGCAACTGCGACACGGCGACGGTGTCGCTGGTGCTGATACCTGCTCCGGTGGGCGATACCCTGTCGGTTGCCGCAGGCCAGACCGCCACCGGCACTGTCGGCAGCAACGACAACGTGCCGGTCGGCGCCTCCTTCAGCGTGCAGGGCACCGCGCCCGCTGGCCTGTCCTTCAACGCGGACGGCAGCTTCAGCTACACGCCACCGGTGGGCACCATCGGGCCGGTCAGCTTCAGCTACCAGGTGTGCCTGCCCGCACCGAACGCCACGGTGTGTGGCACCGCGGGCGTAACCATCACCCTGGGCACGGGCTCGCTGCAGGCGGGCGACGATGACTTCAGCGGTGCGCCGCTGCTGCCGGGTGCCACGACGCCCAGCGTGCTGGCCAACGATGCATTGAACGGCGCCACGCCGCCGTCTGCGGCGAGCGTCGTGCTGTCCCTGGTCGGTGCGCCAGCCGGCTATGTGATCAACCCGGACGGAACGATCTCCACTCCGGCTACCACGCCTTCGGGCCCGGTCGCGCTGACGTACCGGATCTGCGAGTCCGCTGCGCCGACCAACTGCGTCACCGCGGCGGTGTCGCTGCTGCTGACGCCGGTGCCGGCCGCCGATGTGGTCTCCACGCTGGCCGGGCAGGCAACCACCGGTACTGTCGGCAGCAATGACAATGTGCCCGCCGGCTCGTTGTTCAGTGTCGTGGGTACGGCGCCTGCCGGCCTGCTGTTCAACGCCGATGGCAGCTTCACCTATACACCGCCTGCCGGTGTCGTCAGTCCGGTCACCTTTGACTACCAGGTGTGCCTGGCGGCGCCGAACGCCACGGTATGCGGCACGGCGTCGGTGGTGATCAACGTCAACAACGGTGCACTGGATGCGCTGGCGGATGATTTCAGCGCCACCCCGGTCACGCCCGGTGCAAGCACCCCCAGCGTGCTCGCCAACGACACGCTCAACGGCACCACCCCGCCGGCGGCAAGTGCCGTGTTGCTGAGCCTGGTCGGCGCGCCGGCCGGCTATGCGATCAACGCCGATGGCACCATCAACGTACCCGGTGGCACGCTGTCCGGCCCGGTCACGCTGACGTACCAGCTGTGCGAAGCGGCTGCGCCCGGTAACTGCGACAGTGCCCTGGTGACGCTGCTGGTGCGTCCGGCGCCGGTCGATGACGTGCTGTCCACGCCGGCGGGCCAGCCGGTGGCGGGCAACGTCGGCACCAATGACAACGTGCCGGTCGGCGCGCAGTTCACGGTGATCGGTGGCACGCCGCCCGGTCTGCAGTTCAACGTCGATGGCAGCTTCACATTCACGCCGCCCGCAGGCACCACCGGTCCGGTGAGCTTCACCTACCAGGTCTGCCTGCCGGCACCGAACGCAAGCATCTGCGGCACCGCCTCGGTGACCCTCAACGTCAACAACGGCGCGCTGGCGGCACAGGCGGATGACTTCAGCGGTACGCCGCTGCTGCCCGGCGCGACCACCGCCGCCAGTGTGCTGGCCAACGACACCTTGAACGGCGTCTCGCCGCCTGCGGCCGCTACGGTCACGCTGTCGCTGGTCGGCGCGCCGGCCGGTTATGCGATCAATCCGGACGGCACCCTGGTCACGCCGAGCGGCACGGTGTCCGGGCTGGTGACCCTGACCTACCAGGTCTGCGAGGTGGCTGCGCCGAGCAACTGTGATACCGCGACGGTGTCGCTGCTGCTCACCCCGGCACCCGCAGCGGACAGCGTCTCGGTGGCCGCAGGCCAGACCACCAGCGGCAACGTCGGCAGCAACGACAACGTGCCGGCTGGATCGCTGTTCAGCGTGGTCGGCACGCCGCCGGCCGGCCTGGCACTCAACGCCGACGGCAGTTACAGCTACACGCCGCCAGCCAGCACCACGGGCCCGGTCGGCTTCACGTATCAGGTCTGTCTGCCCGCGCCGAACGGGAGTGTCTGCGGCACGGCGACGGTGACCATCACGGTCGGCGTCGGCACCGTGGTTGCCGGTAACGACGACTTCAGCAGCGCGTCTCTCGTGCCTGGCGGCAGCACGCCCAGCGTGCTGCTCAACGATGCACTGAACGGTGTCACCCCGCCGCCCGCCAGCAGCGTGGTGCTGAGCCTGGTCGGCGCGCCGGCCGGCTACGTGATCAGTGCGGACGGCACGATCGGCACGCCGCTCGCCGCGCCGTCCGGCGCGGTGTCGCTGACCTATCGGGTATGCGAAGCCGCCGCACCGGCAAACTGCGCGACCGCCAACGTCGTGCTGGTGCTCACCCCGGTTCCGGTGGCCGACGTGGTATCCACGCTGGTCGGCCAGCCGGTGACCGGCAACGTCGGCAGCAATGACAACGTGCCGCCGGGTTCCAGCTTCAGCATCGTGGGTGCCACGCCGCCGGGGCTGGTGCTGGATGGCGATGGCAGCTTCAGCTACACCCCGCCCGCTGGCAGCAGTGGCCCGCTCGGCTTCAGTTACCAGGTCTGCCTGCCCGCACCGTACGCGGCCACCTGCGGCATCGCCTCGGTAACGATCAACGTCAACACCGGCACCCTGCTGGCCGCGGACGATGACTTCAGTGCCAGCCCACTGCTGCCGGGCGCTGTCACCGCCAGCGTGCTGGCCAACGACGCGTTGAACGGGGTGACGCCGCCGGCTCCGGCCAGCGTGCAGCTGAGCCTGGTGGGTGCGCCTGCGGGCTTCGTGATCAACCCCGATGGCACCGTGACCGTGCCAGTGGGCGCGCTCGCCGGTGCCACCACGCTGAGCTATCAGGTCTGTGAGGCGGCTGCGTCCGGCAACTGTGCCAGCGCGATCATCCGCCTGGTGGTGACGCCGGTGCCGCTGCCCGACGTGGTATCGACCCCGGCCGGCCAGCCGGTCAGTGGCAACGTCGGCAGCAACGACAGCATGCCTCCGGGCGCCACGTATTCGATTCCCGGCGCCACGCCGCCGGGCCTGGTGTTCAACGCCGACGGCAGCTTCACCTATACACCGCCGGCAGGTACCACCGGCCAGATCGGCTTCACCTACCAGGTGTGCCTGCCCGCACCGAATGCCGCCGTATGCGGTACCGCGGCGGTGACGTTGAACATCAATACCGGCACGCTGTCCGCACAGGCTGATGATTTCACTGGCGCCCCGCTGACGCCGGGCAGCAGCACCCCCAGCGTACTGGGCAACGACACCCTCAACGGGACCACCCCGCCGGCATCCGCTGCGGTGGTGCTGAGCCTGGTGGGCGCACCGGCGGGCTATGTGATCGCGGCGGACGGCACGATCACCATCCCGACCGGTACCTTGTCCGGGCCGGTCGCGTTGACCTATCAGGTGTGCGAAGCCGCGGCACCGGGCAACTGTGATTCGGCCACGGTGTCGCTGCTGCTGGTTCCCGCACCGGCGGCCGACAGCGTGTCTGCCTCCGCAGGGCAGACCGCCAGCGGCAATGTTGGCAACAACGACAATGTGCCGCCGGGCTCCAGCTTCAGCCTCGTCGGTGCCGCACCGCCCGGTCTGTTGTTCAACGCCGATGGCAGCTTCAGCTACACCCCGCCGCCGGGCACCTCCGGCACGGTTGGCTTCACCTACCAGGTCTGCCTGCCTGCACCCCACAGCGCGGTCTGCGGGACGGCGACGGTCAGCATGACGGTGGCCAGCAATGTGGTGCTGGCGGTCAACGATGACTTCAGCAGCACCCCGGTGGATCCGTCGGTGGGTGGCACCATCGCCCGCTCGGTCCTGGAGAACGACACCTGGAACGGCGCAGCGCCGCCGCCGGTGGGCAGTGTCACCGCCACCCTGGTCGGCGCCACACCGGGCTATACGATGAACAACCAGGGCCAGCTGATGGTGGCACCGGGCGTGCAGCCGGGCCAGGTGCAGCTGAGTTACCAGTTGTGCGAAAACGGTGTGCCGGGCAACTGCTCGACGGCGATCATCACCGTACTGGTGCAGGGACCGGTGGGTGCGCTGCTGGCGGTGGACGACACGGCGGGTCCGCTGCCGGCGGGGCAGGGGGCGACCAACCTGGTGAACGTACTTGCCAATGACACGTTCAACAGCGCGGTTCTGGATCCCGCACAGGTCACGTTCGCACCGGTTGCCACGGCGGCGCTGAGCTTCACCGCGGACGGCGGCCTGAACGTGGCGGCGGGGCTGTCGCCCGGCAGCTACAGCACCACCTACACGATCTGCCTGATCAACCAGCCCACGGTCTGCGACACCGGCACGGTCAGTGTCACCGTGGTTGCCAGCAGCGACCGCGTGGTGGCACAGGATGATCTGATCGAGATGCCACAGAACGGTGTGGTGGAGATCGACGTGCTGGGCAACGATCGCATGGACGGCACGCCGATCGACCCCGACGCGGTGGTGCTGAGCATCACCTCACCGCCGCCGTACGGCACCGCCGAGGTGATGGCGCGGGCCCGCATCCGCTTCGCGGTGCTGGCCAACTTCGCCGGCCAGCAGAGCTTCGATTACCGCGTCTGCGAAGCGACGGATGCGAGCCAGTGTGCGGATGCCACGGTGAACGTCATGGTCGATCAGAACGTGCTGGCGCTGGCTGACGACGTGGTCACCACTGAAACCAGCGATCCGATGGCGATCGATGTCATGGCCAATGACAGCGCACGCATGGCCGTGCTGGACCCGGCGTCGCTGCAGATGGTGGTCGCGCCGAGCGCAGGGACGGCGTGGTGCGGCAATGGCAACTGCACGTATACGCCAACGGCCGGTTTCTTCGGCACCGACAGCTTCCGCTATCGCCTGTGTGATGTGTCCATCCCCACGCCGATGTGTGCCGAGGCCAACGTGGCGGTTACCGTCGCCGGCCAACAGGCCACCCTGCGGCTGACCAAGACGGCGGCCAAGCGCAGTGCGCAGATCGGCGACCTGGTGCGCTACACGGTCACCATCGACAACGTGGGTGACGTGGATGCCAACGGCGCAACGCTGCTGGATACGCTGCCACCGGGCTTCAGCTTCGTCAGTGGCGGCTTCTCGGTGCGTGATGCGGACAATGCCGCGCGCACCAGTGGCGTGCAGCCGCTGCGCATCGAAGGCATCGATATCGCGGTCGGCGAGAGTGCCACGGTGGTGTATTACCTGCGCGTGGGTGCAGGCACCGGCACCGGGCTGCACACCAACCGCATCACCGCGATCGACGGGCAGAACCGCAGCATCGGCAACATCGCATCGGCGGACGTGGACATCACGGCGGATCCATTGCTGGATGAAAGCCTGATCGTCGGCACTGTGTTCGATGACCGCAATGGCAACGGCATCCAGGAGCCTGGCGAGCGCGGCATCCCCGGCGTGCGTGTCGCGGCGGTGGAAGGCCTGCTGATGGAGACCGATGCGTTCGGCCGCTATCACCTCGTCGGCATCCAGGGCGGCGGCGCACGCGGTCGCAACTTCATCCTGAAGGTGGACCCGTCCACAGTGCCGGCCGGTGCACGCTTCACCTCGCCCAATCCGCTGGTTCGCCGTATCACGCCCGGGGTACCGGTGCGCTTCGACTTCGGTGTGGTGATGCCTGCCGGTGAGATCGCGGTGCAACCGGCGCACGCCAGCGGTGCGGTGATTGAACTGGGTGACGGGCTGTTCGAACGCGGCACGGCCCGCCTTGCTGCGGGCACCGCCACCGTGCTGGACAAAGCCGCGCAGGCGCTCACGGCACGCGGCGGTGGCCGCCTGCTGATCGTGGCTGCGCCGGACCAGCAGGCACTGGCACGGCAACGTGCCCAGATACTGGGCGCTGCGATCAGCGGTCGCCTGGCGACCGACGTGGCCGCCGCCGCACGCATCGACGTGGTGAGCCCTGGTGACGAGAGGGTGCTGCACAGCCTGCGCCTGGATGACCCGCCTGCCGCTGCAGGCACCCGCGGGGAGGGGCGCTGACCCATGGAGAAGACCCTGAAAGCCGAACGCCGCATGACCTCGTTGCTGCTGCTGGCGACGCTGCTCTCCACTGCGCCGGTGCTCGCGCAGCAGGTACTGCCTGCGGTTGATCCGCCGGCCATCCGCTGTGACGCCGACAACTGCCGCAACGACGAAGGGCTGTTGCTGCGGATCCGCGGCGACGCGCCATCACCGCCAGCAGCCGATAGCGTGCCGCTGGCACCCTCACCGGTGGCTGCACGGGATGGCAACTTCATGTCCGAGCTGCCCAACGGGGGCGTGGTATGGGCCACGGAAGACCCCAGCATGGTGCCGCCCAGCCTGAGCGTGCAGTCAGCGGCGACGGTGCCGTTCGAGAACGGACGCCTGGTGCGCCCGCTGCGCTTCCACAGCTACAACAACTACGCCTCATTCATCGAAAGGCTGGAGGTCACGCTGTACCGCGGCACCGACACCGATCTGGTCACCCCGCTTGCGCGCATCGACCTGCCGGCGGGCTACGTGTCCGAAGCCGAGTGGGACGCGCAACTGCCCGAGCAGATCACGCTGCGCACCGGCGACGACCTGATCTACGTGGCGCGTGCCTACGGTGCCGGCGATGCGTTCGATGAAACGCAGATCCAGCGCATCCAACTGGTCACCCCGGCCGACTTTGATCGGGGACTGCAGGTCACCCGGGACAACGTGCAGAAGACACTCGGCCAGGCACTGGACGGTGAGAACGCGCAGGCGCTGCAGGTGAGCAACAGCATCTACGGACAAAGCCAGCTGCGCCTGCAGAACATCCCCATCCACGGATCGCGCGTACGGGTGTACGGGCGTGGACTGGAGCCGAACAGCCGGGTGACCATCAACGGGCAGAGCTTCCCGGTGGACCTGGAGCAGAAGTTCGCGGCGGAGTTCCTCGAACCGGTGGGCGCCCACCGCTACGACGTGCAGGTGGAGGCCAAGGACATGCCCAGTGCCGAGCGGCAGCTGGACGTGGAGGTGACCGGCCGTTATCTGTTCGCGGTCGCCATCGCCGATGTCACCGTGTCGAAGAACAGCGCCAGCGGCAACCTGCAGCCACTCGCCGCCGATGACCGCGATGACGACAGTTTCCTCAGCGAAGGGCGCTTGGCGTTCTACCTGAAGGGGAAGATGCGCGGCAAGTATCTACTGACGGCGCAGGCCGACACCCAGGACCGCGAACTGAAACACCTGTTCCGGGATTTCTGGGACGCAGATCCGAGCGACGTGTTCCGCCGCCTGGATCCGGATCTGTACTACCCGGTGTATGGCGATGATTCCACCACCTGGCGCGATGTCGACACGCAGGGGCGGCTGTACCTGCGCCTGGACTGGGACCAGAGCCAGGCGATCTGGGGCAACTACGCAACCGGGATCACCGGCACCGAATACGGGCAGTATGTGCGTTCGTTGTACGGCGGTGCCTTGAACTGGCGGTCGCTGGAAGCAACCCCGCTGGGCGAGGCGCGCTCGCAGTTGAAGGTGTTCGGCTCTGAAGCGCAGTCCGCGCCCGGCCACAGCGAATTCCTCGGCACCGGCGGCAGCCTGTACTACCTGCGCCACACCGATGTGCTGCCGGGATCGGAACAGGTGGTGCTGGAAGTGCGTGACCGCACCACCGGCCGCACTGAAACCCGCGCCACTCTGCAGGAAGGCGTGGATTATGAAATAGACGACCTGCAGGGGCGATTGATCCTGACCCGGCCGCTGGCGATGTTGACCCGCGAGAACGTTCGCAGCATCACCCGCGACATGCCGCTGGATGGCTACGACCAGCTGCTGCTGGTGGACTACGAATACGTGCCGCTGGGGTTCAGCAGCGATGACGTGACCATGGGCGCGCGCGGACGGCAATGGATCGGCGACCACGTGGCAGTGGGTGGCACCTGGGTGGAGGAAAACCGCAGCGGTGAGAACTACACCTTGAAAGGGGCGGATCTCACCTTGCAGGCGGGTCGTGGCACCTATGTAAAGGTGGAGCACACCGAGACCGATGCCACGGCGGCACCGGTGTTCTACTCGGACAACGGCGGCCTCAGTTTCGTACGCCGCAATCCTTACGAAGTGCAGCGATCCGGCAGCGCCACGGCGGTAGAGGCGCGCGCCAACCTGCGCGAGCTGGGCTGGACCACGCAGGATTGGAGCATGGGCGCCTGGTGGCGCGACGTGGACGCGGGCTTCTCTGTCGCTCGCCAGGACACCGGGTTGGCGGTGCAGGAATACGGTGCCGAATTCCTCGGCTACCTCACCGACGACTTCAGCCTGTACGGCCGCCACACGCGCACGGAGCAGGGCGAGCTGGCGCTTGAACAGAGCCAGCTGACTGCCGAATGGCGGCTGGGCAACGACGGCCAGCTGACCGGCGAACTGCGTCGCGTACGCGAAGAGCAGAGCCTGCAGACCGTGGATGCACTGCTGGCGGCCATCGGCTATCGGCAGCGGTTCGGTGCATCGTGGGAGCTGTACGGCACCGGCCAGGCCACGGTGGACGATGACGGCGGCGCCTACGAGAAGAACGACCTGCTGACGTTGGGGGCGCGGTATCTGTTTGGCGACCGCAGCAGCGTGGGGGCCGAAGTCAGCGGCGGCAGCCGCGGCCACGGTGCGAAAGTGGATGCCGAGTACCGCATGGCGCCGGACCACAGCCTGTATGGCAGCTACAGCTACAGCAGCGACCGTACCGGCACTGATCCGCTGTTCGATACCGGTCTGCAGTCGGGCTGGACCCTGGGCCAGCGCTGGCGGCTGAGCAATCAGGTCAATGTGTACAACGAAAGCCAGTACCTCAAGGACCGTCGCCAGGACAACGCCGGCCTGGTCCACACCTTCGGCATGGACTTCTATCCGGCACAGGGCTGGAACCTGGGCTTCACCCTGATGGACGGCGAACTGGAATCCACCCTCGGGCGGATCGACCGCCGCGCCTACAGTGTCAGTGGCGGCCGCACCGACGCGGTGGCGCAGTGGAACAGCAAGCTGGAATACCGGCATGACTCCGGTGCCGAGCAGCGCGAGCAATGGGTCACGACCAACCGCCTGTTGTACAAGCTCAACGAAGACTGGCGGCTGGCGCTGCGCGCCAACTATGCCGACACCCAGGATCGTATCAATCCGGTAGCGGACGCCAAGCTGGTGGAAACCAACATGGGCTTTGCCTGGCGGCCGCACGACGACACCCGCTGGGCTGCTTTTGGCAAGTTCACCTATCTCTATGACGTGGCGTCGCTGGGGCAGGAAGGCGGCAACCTCTACGACCAGCGCTCGCAGATCGTTTCCCTGGAGGGCATCCGCCAGTTGGGCGCGCGCTGGGAAGTCGCCGGCAAGCTGGCGTCGCGCTGGGGCGACTACCGCACGGGTCGCGGCGAAGGATCCTGGCTGGACAGCCGCGCCGACTTCGCGGCCCTGCAGCTGCGCTATCGCCTGTTCGAGAAGTGGGAGGGGCTGGCCGAGCATCGCTGGCTGAAAGTGCGCGACGGCGGCGTCCGCAAGGGCTGGCTGCTGGGCGTGGACCGCCGCGTGGGCGAGAACTTCAAGATCGGCGGCGGCTACAACTTCACCGAGTTCAGTGACGACATGACCGAGCTGCGCTACGACCAGAAAGGATTTTTCCTGAATCTGGCCGGGTATTACTGAGGCATCCAGCGCAGCCGACGGTCGGCGTCTGAATGCCCGACAACCCTTTGTGGCTGAATGGGGCGCTAAAGCGGCTCGTTCAGCCAGTTTGCACGTCTTTTCGCCCGTATTCTTCCGTCAAACCGCTGATTTGAAAGGTGTTTGTCGTGATCGATAGGGCTATCGCCACTGTCACCAAATCGCGGTAGGGTAGACAGGTAGTCAACGCCATTGTTCTGCCAACGGAACACTGGAACTTTTTCAACCTTTAGCAGTCGAAGTATCGGACTGCTAAGATGGAACCCATGAGCCAGAACACCTCTACTGCCCTTGTGGCAAATAATCTCCCGATTCCCAGTGCGCTCGGTTCGCTGGACGCCTACATCGGTGCCGTGCACCAGATCCCGGTGCTGTCGGTCGATGATGAGCAGGACCTGGCGCGTCGTTTCCGTGATCAGACCGATCTGGACGCGGCCCGCGAGCTGGTGCATTCGCACCTGCGCTTCGTGGTGCACGTGGCCCGCGGTTACAACGGCTACGGCCTCGCATTGGGCGACCTCATCCAGGAAGGCAACATCGGCCTGATGAAGGCCGTCAAGCGCTTCGACCCGGACATGGGCGTGCGCCTGGTGTCCTTCGCCGTGCATTGGATCCGTGCCGAAATGCACGAGTTCATCCTGAAGAACTGGCGCATCGTAAAGGTCGCCACGACCAAGGCGCAGCGCAAGCTGTTCTTCAACCTGCGCAAGTCGAAGAAGCGCCTGGGCTGGATGAACGCAGCCGAGGTCACGGCGGTCGCCAAGGACCTCAACGTGTCCGAGCGCGAAGTGCTGGAGATGGAGTCCCGTCTGTCCGGGCGCGATATCGGTTTCGATGCGCCCAGCGATGAGGACGACGACCACGCACCGCCGTCGCCGGCCGCGTACCTGCGTGCCAACGAAGAAGATCCTTCGATGGCCTACGAGCGTGCGGACAGCGAAGACAACCAGCTGCAGCTGCTGCGCGAAGGCATGGCCGAACTGGATGCCCGCTCACGCGACATCATCGCCCGCCGCTGGCTGGATGCCGACAGCAAGGTCACGCTGCAGGAACTGGCCGACGAGTACGGCGTGTCCGCAGAGCGGATCCGCCAGGTCGAAGCGAACGCGCTGAAGAAGATGAAGGCGCTGTTCACCGCGTAAGCGGAGACAGTCGCTGCATACAGAAACGCCGGGCACTGCCCGGCGTTTTCCTTTGCAACGCGCCCACCGTGCGACATGTCTACCGCACGATGACGCGTTTACCGGTAGCGCCGAGCCATGCTCGGCGAGCGCAGCGGCAGATCAGCGCCGCACCCGGTCCCCACACGTCGTGCAGGCCCACCCTGCACCCGCCTCAGCTCTCGCGGGCAATCGCGCGCCAGCCGATGTCATTGCGGTGGAACTCGTTCGCCCACGTCACCTTGGCCACGCCCGCATAGGCATTGGCCTGCGCGTCGCGCACGCTGTCGCCCAATGCAGCCACGCACAGCACGCGGCCACCGGCGCTGACGACGTTGCCCTGCGCATCCAGTGCGGTGCCTGCATGGAACACCTTGGCGGTGTCCGGCACAGCATCCAGACCCGAGATCACATCGCCGGTGATGGGGGCTTCCGGGTACGGCGCAGCAGCCAGCACCACGCCCAGCGACGGACGCGGATCCCACTGCGCCTGCACCTGGTCCAGCGTGCCGTCGATGGCTGCCTGCACCAGGTCCAGCAGGTCCGACTGCAGGCGCAGCATGACCGGCTGGGTTTCGGGATCGCCGAACCGCACGTTGAACTCGATCACCTTCGGCGCGCCCTCCGCGTCGATCATCAGCCCTGCGTAGAGGAAGCCGGTGAACGGAATGCCATCGGCGATCATGCCCTGCACGGTCGGATTGACCACCTCGCGCATCACCCGGGCATGCACCTCATCGGTCACCACCGGGGCGGGCGAGTAGGCGCCCATGCCACCGGTATTCGGACCAGTATCCCCGTCACCCACCCGCTTGTGATCCTGCGAGGTCGCCATCGGCAGCGCCGTTACGCCGTCGACCATGGAAATGAAGCTGGCCTCTTCGCCGTCCAGGAACTCTTCAATCACCACCCGCGCGCCCGCATCACCGAACGCATTGCCGGACAGCATGTCGCGCACGGCGGATTCGGCTTCGTCCAGCGTCATCGCCACGATCACGCCCTTGCCGGCTGCCAGGCCGTCGGCCTTGACCACGATCGGTGCACCCTTTTCGCGTAGGTACGCCAGCGCCGCGTCCACGTCGGTGTGCACCGCGTAGAACGCGGTCGGGATGTTGTGGCGGGCGAGGAAATCCTTCGCGTAGGCCTTGCTGCCTTCCAGCTGGGCGGCGGCGGCGGTGGGCCCGAAGATACGCAGCCCGGCATCGCGGAAGCGATCCACCACGCCGGCCACCAACGGTACTTCCGGGCCAACGACGGTGACCGCCACGCTCTCTGACTGCGCCAGCGCCAACAGGCCATCCAGGTCGGTGACCTTGATGTCCACGTTGCGGCACTTCGCCTCGGTGGCGGTGCCGGCGTTACCGGGGGCAACCAGCACTTCGGTGACCTGCGCGGAATGAGCGAGCTTCCAGGCCAGGGCGTGTTCGCGGCCGCCGGAGCCGATGACAAGAATCTTCATGCTGATGGATTTCCGATACGGGTGGGGGGGGCCGCCGAGCATGGCTCGGCGCTACCGGTCAGCGTCAGTGACGGAAGTGCCGCACGCCGGTGAACACCATCGCCAGGCCGGCCTCGTCGGCCGCGGCAATGACTTCGCTGTCGCGCATCGAGCCACCCGGCTGGATCACCGCCTTGATCCCTGCCGCCGCGGCGGCATCGATGCCGTCGCGGAACGGGAAAAACGCATCGGACGCCATCACCGATCCTTCCACCACCAGGTTCGCATCAGCGGCCTTGATGCCGGCGATGCGCGCCGAATACACGCGGCTCATCTGCCCGGCACCGACGCCGATGGTGCGGTTGTCCTTGGCATACACGATGGCGTTGGACTTCACGAACTTGGCCACCTTCCACGCGAACAGCAGGTCGGCGAACTGTGCCTCGGTCGGGGCCACCTTGCTCACCACTTTCAGCTCGTCGCGCGTCATGCCGCGGTTGTCCGACGACTGCAGCAGCAGACCCGATCCCACGCGCTTGCTGTCGAAATTGTTGATGCCATCGCCATGCGGAATACGCAGCACGCGCACGTTGGCCTTCTTCGTCGCGTACTCCAGTGCAGCCGGTTCGTAATCCGGGGCGATCAGCACCTCGACGAACTGGCGGTCCAGGATCACCTGCGCGGTGGCCAGGTCCAGCGGCTTGTTGAAGGCGATGATGCCGCCGAAGGCACTGGTCGGATCGGTCGCGTACGCAAGTTCATAGGCATCGCCGTTGCCGGCGCCTACGGCCACGCCGCAGGGGTTGGCATGCTTGACGATCACGCAGGCCGGCGCGTCGAACTGGCGCACGCATTCCCACGCCGCATCGGCATCGGCGAGGTTGTTGAAGCTCAGTTCCTTGCCCTGCAGCTGCTGGAACGTGGCCAGCGTGCCCGGCACCGGGTACAGGTCGCGGTAGAACGCGCCGCTCTGGTGCGGGTTCTCGCCGTAACGCAGATCCATCACCTTCACGAAGGAGGAGTTCATCTGCGCCGGGTATTCACTGCGCACCGGCACAGCCGAATCGCGCGAGGCCACCGCGGACAGGTAGTTGCTGATGGCGGCGTCGTACTGCGCGACGCGGTTGAAGGCCGCGACCGAGAAAGCAAAACGCTTGGCTGCCGACAGCTGACCATCCTGCGCCGCCAGTTCGGCCAGCAGCTCGTCGTACTGCGACGGGTCCGTTGCCACGGCAACGCGGGCGAAGTTCTTCGCTGCCGAGCGCAGCATCGCCGGGCCGCCGATGTCGATGTTCTCAACGGCATCGTCCAAGGCGCAGTCGGCCTTGGCGGTGACCGATTCGAACGGGTAGAGGTTCAGCACCAGCAGGTCGATCGCTCCGATGCCATGCTCGGCCATCACTGCATCGTCGATACCCGCACGGCCCAGCAGGCCACCGTGCACTGTCGGATGCAGGGTCTTGACCCGGCCGTCCATCATCTCCGGGAAGCCGGTGACATCGGCGACGTCCTTCACCGGCAGGCCCGCATCGCGGATCGCCTTGGCGGTACCGCCGGTGGACAGCAGTTCCACGCCGCGCGCGGCCAGGGCAGTCGCCAGTTCGATCAAACCGGTCTTGTCGGAAACGGAAAGCAGGGCCCGACGGACGGGCAGCAGGTCAGCACTCATGGGGACAGGGCAACGGCAGCAGGCGGGGCCGATATTGTAGGCCGTGTGCACCCCAGGGTGGGGTCAGGCGCCTGTTCCTGCGGAAAAACACGCGATCACGGCCGGCCTCAGGCCGAGATGCCGTATTCCTTCAGCTTCTTGCGCAGGGTGGCGCGGTGGATGCCCAGCATCGACGCCGCACGGCTCTGGTTGCCTTCGCAATGGTTCAGTACTTCCACGAACAGCGGTATTTCCATCTCACGCAGCACGATCTCGTACACATCGTCGGCATCGCAGCCATCCAGGTCGCGCAGGTAGCGGCGCACGGACTGGGCGACGTGTTCGCGGAGCGGAGGACGCGCAGCGCCACGACTAGTGTCAGGACGAGAGAGTACAGCGTTCAATGGGAATCCCGATCTGGAGGCCGCGCCGGAGCGGATGCTGGCGCTGGCGAAGAAGGTGGTGGCGACCAGTCTAGCGCGAGCAGCAGCCCCCTGCACGGGTGGAAGGTGGCACGACCCTCACAGGAAGTCGAAGTTGAATGCGACCGTGGACGCCGCAGGCTCCCTGACCCTGAAGCTGATCTGCGTGCTTTGTCCGGGCTCCAGCGGGGGCGCGGCCGCGCCGTCGGCGGCCAGGTAATCGGCCGGCGTGAACACGCCGGTGCCGATCACGCGTCCATCCGCATCGGACAGGGACAGACGCAGCGACGGCCAATCCTGTGCCCAGCGTGCGTCGTTGCGGACGCTGGCCTGTACCTGCAGCGCACCGGCCTGACCGGGCACCGGACGCACGTCGCGGCTCAGCATGGTGAACGCCGTCGGCTCGCGCCAGGTCGGCAGGCTGCAGCGCAGCACGCTGCACACCAGGCTGATCATCGGGCGGGTGCTGGCATCGCTGGCAAGCCGGCCCCGGTCCGCCACGGCCACCTGCAACAGCAGCACCACGGTCAGTGCGGCCACGATCAGCCACTGCCATCGGGGCGTGTGCAACGCTGAAGTGCCGCGCAGGAAAACTGGTTCGACGGGCGACGCCGCCGCTGCCACCGTGTCAGTTGCGTCAGCGTGCATCGCGATGCTGTCGCCTGCGTCGTCCGCGGACGTCGCAACGACCGCCTCGACCGCTTCCACCGAAGCGTCCGTCACCGGCACGCTGTCCGCCGATTCATCGGTCGCGTGGCGTGCAGCCGGGTCAGCATCGGTCACCGGCGGTCCCTCCTGCTGCGGCTCAGCGGCAGGACGCAGGAAAGTGGCCAACGGGCGGCGGGGCAGGGGCGGTTCGGGCATGCGAGGTGCCGGCTCGGATCGAAGGGCTATTCAATCACGTCCAGACGCGCTCAGGCGCGCCGTACGCCGGTGATGCGCATCCAATCGCCGTCCTGGGTCGCCTGCAGGTCATCGAACCACGTGGCGTACCGCTTCAGCAGATCATCCTCCTGGCCATGCAGGATGCCCGACAGGGCGATGCGACCGCCGCTGGCAACACGCGCCGCCAGCAGGTCGGCCAGCGCATCCAGGGCAGAGGCCAGGATGTTGGCGACCACGACGGGATAGGTGGCCACCGGTTCGTCCTGCGGCAGGTACACATGCATGCGCGGCAGCTCGCCATTGCGTTCGGCGTTGTCCGCCGTGGCGATCAGCGCCTGCGGGTCGTTGTCCACGCCGATCGCTTCGGCCGCGCCCAGCTTCAGCGCAGCCAGCGCCAGAATGCCCGAGCCGCAACCGAAGTCGAGCACCCGCTGGCCCTGCAGCAGTCCTTCGCCCGCCAGGCCATCCAGCCAACGCAGGCACAGCGCGGTGGTGGGGTGGGTACCGGAGCCGAAGGCCAGGCCCGGATCCAGCCGCACCACGGCTGCATCGGCGGCCTGCGCTGCCTCGGGCAGTTCGTGGTTCCACGGCACGATCCAGGCGCGCTGGCCGAACGGCATCGGCGCGAACTGGTCCAGCCAGACGCGTTCCCAGTCCTGGTCTTCCACCGCTGCGAAGCTGACGGTCGACCAGTCCAGGCCATCATCGAAGGCTTCCAGTGCAGCCAGCAGCAGCAGGCCGTCGGCGTCGTGCGGGAACAGCGCGCTGAGCACCAGCGCGTCCCACATCGGGGTCTCGCCGACGCCCGGTTCCAGGATGGCCCGCTCGTTGCTGGTGTCGGCCTGCGCATCGAGCAGGGTCACCGCCAGCGCGCCGACATCCTCCAGCGCGTTCTCGTAGCGGGGCTGGGTGGCTTCGGTGCAGCGCAGGGTCAGTTCCAGGAACGGCATGGTGGCAGGCGTAGTCCGGCAAAGAAGGGAATGCTAGTCGATCCGGCCCGCGCACCGAAATCTCCTGCGATCCTGAGACTGAATCGCGGTGCCCGGACAAGCACGCATCCCCTTGCTAGACTCGCGACCTTGCCTTGCGAGTCAATGGCTTGTAACCCGATGGCGTCCGTGCCTGCCCTGAAAACCTGGTTGTTCGTTCTGCCTGCCGTGGTATTGCTCGGTGCGGCAGGCGTGCGCATGGGCGATCGCCTGAAGCAGGCTGACGGATCGGCGGCCATGGCGATGGAACAGAGCACGGCACCGCAGCAGGACACCGCACAGGCGACGCCGTCGCTGCCCGCCGCATTGGCGCGCCGCCTCGCCAGCGAATCCACGGTCAACAGCGTGCCGTCGGGGCTGCCGCTGGACATCCGCGCGGACATCGAAGGCGATACGGATCTGTTTGCGTATGCGCAGCGGCTGCGCTGGCAGGCCGACAGTGGCAACGTCGAAGCGCGCTGGATGCTCAGCCGCGTGTACGACTACTGCAGCCAGTACGCCAATGATCCGGGCGGCTACCAGTTGGACAACACGGTGCTGAACGGCATGGGCGAGCGCGCGTCGACGGCCATGGCATCGGCCCGCCAGCGGGTGGCCGCGCGGTGTGGTGGTTTCGTGGCCAGTGATGGCCTGGGCTACCCGTTGGTGTTCGCACAGCGCCGTCAGGCGGCCCAGGCCGGCAACCTTGCCGCCGAGGCATCGCTGCTGGCTGACGGGCAACCGCTGCAGACCGATGAAGACTATCGCCGCGGGCTGGTGCAGCGCGTGCGCGACTCACACGATCCAGAGGCCTACATGGCGCTGGCGCCGGCGATGGGCATCCGCGCATCGGGCGACCGCGCGATGACCGGGCTGGTGGCAGGCGAGGCGTTGAGCGAACTGGCGTGGCGCGTTGCCGCCTGCGAACTGGGCATGGCCTGCGGCAGCGACAGCGTGCTGATGAACAGCTTCTGCGCCAACGGCGGCATCTGCAGCCAGCAGACCGACCAGGATTTCACTGATTTTGTTTATGACGCTGCGGTATCGCGGCAGGGTGCCGAGAAAATGACCGAATGGGTCGAAGAACTGATTGGAAAGAGGAAAGGGCGATGAACTACCGTCGAGTCCTGCACGGTGCGAAGTTCTGGTTCTGGGTGGCGTTGTTCGTGGCCTACTCCGCCGGTGCGGTGGGGCTGCTGATGATCGATACCCAGGAAGACCGTTATCGACGATTGTCTTCGGTGGAACTGACCAAGGTGCAGTCCACGCCGGATGCGCGCCGCAGCGGTGCCAGCCAGGTGGCCGCCGTGTACCGCGCGCAGAGTGGCATGCCGTTCAATTCGTTGCCGGCCGGCAGCACCTTCCAGGTGGTCTGGCCCGATGGCTCGACCGAGACGATGATGATCGTCGACCCGACCTCGCCCAACGGCGTGCGTCCGGTACCGGGCAGCCAGATCGCCGCAGACCCCAGTCCGTAAGACGGGGGCGTGATACGCAGCGCCGAGCCCCGCTCGGCGCTGCCATCGGCTTACGTCAGCGCAATCGACTTCGTCTTGCGCTCGTTCAACCGCTTTTCCAGGTAATGGATGTTCTGCCCACCGGCCTGGAAGCCCTTGTCGCGCATGATGCGCTGCTGCAGGGCCACGTTGGTCTTGATGCCATCCACCACCATCTCGCTCAGCGCCACCCGCATGCGGGCAATGGCGGTTTCGCGGTCCGGTCCGTGCACGATCAGCTTGCCGATCATCGAATCATAGTTCGACGGCACGCGATACCCCGCATAGATGTGGGTGTCCACGCGCACGCCCGGGCCACCCGGTGCATGGAAGGCGGTGATCTGGCCCGGACTCGGTACGAACGTTTCCGAATCTTCCGCGTTGATGCGGCATTCGATGGCATGGCCGGTCAGCACGATGTCGCTCTGCTTGATCGACAGCTTCTGGCCCGCGGCGATCTTCAGCTGCTCCACCACCAGGTCGATACCGGTGACCATCTCGGTGACCGGATGCTCCACCTGGATACGGGTGTTCATTTCGATGAAGTAGAAGTTGCCGTCTTCGTACAGGAACTCGAAGGTGCCGGCGCCGCGGTAGCCGATGCGTACGCAGGCTTCCACGCAGACCTTGCCGATCTGCTCGCGGGCTTCGGCACTGATGCCCGGTGCCGGCGCTTCTTCCACCACCTTCTGGTGGCGACGCTGCATCGAGCAGTCGCGCTCACCCAGGTGGATGGCGTTGCCCTGGCCGTCGGCGAGCACCTGGATTTCCACGTGACGCGGATTCTCCAGGTACTTCTCCATGTAGACCTCACCGTTGCCGAACGCGGCCTTGGCTTCGCTCTTGGTGGTTTCGATGGAGGTCTTCAACGATGCTTCGGCATGCACCACGCGCATGCCGCGACCGCCGCCACCGCCGGACGCCTTGATGATGACCGGGTAACCGATCTCGCGGGCGATCTTGGTGTTGGCGACGATGTCATCGCCCAGCGGACCACCCGAGCCCGGCACGCACGGCACGCCGGCAGCCTTCATGGCACGGATCGCTTCCACCTTGTCGCCCATCAGGCGGATGGTGTCTGCTTTGGGGCCGATGAAGATGAAACCGGATTCTTCGACACGTTCGGCGAAGTTCGCGTTCTCCGACAGGAAGCCGTAGCCCGGATGGATGGCCTGCGCGTCGGTGACTTCCGCCGCGGCGATCAGCGCCGGGATGTTGAGGTAGCTGTCCGTCGATGCAGCGGGACCGATGCAGACCGACTCATCGGCCATGGCCACGTGCTTGAGGTTGCGGTCGACCGTGGAGTGCACGGCCACGGTGCGGATGCCGAGGGTATGGCACGCGCGCAGGATGCGCAGCGCGATTTCCCCTCGGTTGGCAATGACGATTTTATCGAGCATGGTCTGCCCCTCAGCCGATCACGAACAGGGGCTGGTCGAATTCCACCGGCTGGCCGTTCTCGCCGAGGATGGCGACGATCGTGCCCGATGCATCGGCTTCGATCGGGTTGAACATCTTCATCGCTTCGATGATCGCCAGGGTCTCGCCTGCCTTGACCTGCTGGCCGATGCTGACGAAGGCCGGCTTTTCCGGCGACGACGACGTATAGAACGTGCCGACCATCGGCGAGCGCAGCACGTGGCCTTCCGGCAGTGCGTTGCCCGGCTTGGCGGTGCCGCCGGTGGAGGCTTCGGTCGGGGACTGCATCGGCATCGCCGGGGCAGCGGCCGCTGCCGGGGCCATCATCATCTGCGGCGGCGTGGCCGCCATCTGCGCGAAGGTGCCGACCGGTGCGCGCGACAGGCGCACGGATTCTTCGCCTTCCTTGATCTCGATCTCGGCGAGGTTGGACTCTTCCAGCAGGTCGATCAGTTTCTTGATTTTGCGCAGATCCATGGGGGCCTCTTTGTTTTTGATTATCTGGGGTGGGAAGGGCGCAGGCGCCCGTTCGGATTTCAGACGCTGGACAGCCGCTGTACGGCGGCATCCATCGCGTAACGGTAGCTGTCGGCACCGAAACCGCAGATGACGCCGATCGCCTTGTCACTGAAATAGCTGTGCTGGCGGAAGGGCTCACGCGAATGCGGATTGGACAGGTGGATTTCGATGAACGGCACGTCCACGGCTGCCAGCGCATCGCGAAGGGCGACGGAGGTGTGGGTGAAGGCGGCCGGGTTGATCAGGATGAAGGCGGTGCCATCGGCACGCGCGGCCTGTATGCGGTCCACCAGCACGTGCTCGGCGTTGGACTGCAGGCTTTCTACTGTGTGGCCTGCCGCCGCGCCCTGCGCATGCAGCGCCTGGTCGATCTGGGGCAGGGTGGTGTGGCCATAGACCCCCGGCTCGCGCGTACCGAGCAGGTTGAGGTTGGGGCCGTGCAGGACCAGCAGTTTCGCCATGGGAGCCGAACAACAGGAAAGGGCGGCAGTCTGGCGGAAGCTGGAGTTGATGTCCAGTTCGGCGAAGTTATGAGCGTTTCAAGCAATTGTTTGAATGCGGGCGTGCTTGTGTGGGGTGCGGCGTGCCGCTCCTGATGTGCGGCTCAGCATAGCTGGTGCTTATAGGGGCGCTGGTGGCCGCTCCCTCCGCGTTGCCAGGTTGAGGAGTCAGCCCTCTGAGCTTGGATATCCGTCTGCTCGGCGATCTCCAAGGAAGATCTGATCAACTGAGAAACTGCGAAGGCTGCTCGTCGTTGTTGTGAGGGCTGTTCACCGCCCGGCTGACTCGGCATGCCTCGATAGAAGTGAGGGGAGGCTCGCTGGGCAGCAGCATCGCCATGGCGTCGTCGGGCTCGGCGGCCATCCAGTCGTCGACCTGGCCAGGCTGCAGCCACACCGGCATCCGGTCGTGGATATCGGCTGACACGCCGCTGCTGTCGCCGGTGATGATGGTGAAGGTGCCGAGGCGCGCCATTGCGCATTCACTTGACCGAACAATCCGCGCCACCTAGATTTCCTGATGAAACCCACTATCACGCGTAACCCCAGAGACGGCCTACATGCCGAGTCGGTCCCTATGATCATGCAGCCATGACTAAGGCGACGCACCGCGTTGGCGTTGATCATGCTGGCTTTACGGTTTCCTCCTTGGACGAATCCATCCACTTTTGGACCCAGGCGCTGGGTTTCGAGCTGCAACGCCAATCGGAGATGGGAGGCGATTTCCTGTATCAGGTTACAGGCGTTGATGATCCGAACGTGCGCACGGCAATCGTCTTGGCGCCGAATGGGTTCATGGTTGAGCTGCTGCAGTACTCTGGAGGTGGCCAGCACGGAGCCGCGCCGGAGAGTGCCGGTGCGATCGGAGCTGCACACCTGGCTTTGACCGTGGAGGATATTCACTCCGCCATCGCCCGTGTAGAGGCTGCGGGATGGAAGGCGAAGGGCAGTCCACAACCCATTCCAGGCGGTCCACGCAAGGGGACACTAGCGGCCTACGTCTCCGGCCCCGATCACATCACAATCGAGTTCATGCAGCCGCCAAGCAGGTGATGGGCGGGCCAGCGCAAGAAGCCGCGAAAGGCCTAGCGACCAGCTGGCAAGAGTTTTCGGACGCCTTTACACGCGAGGCGACGCCTGAACCAGCGACGTCTAGTGGCCGTCTTCTTCCGGCCTTTGTCACCGAACCCAAGTAGCTCAGCGAGGCGCCGGTCGGCATCAAGGTCGGGCATGACTAGCCGCGCAGGCGGTACAGCGATTGTTGCCGCAGGAAACCGCCACCCAAAGCGGGCATCACGGGCGACGACTCAGCGCCATTTCGTCGGCGATCCGAGTGATTCATCGGCGGCTTCTGTGGCTTGGTCGCAAACGGGTTGCTACGCCCCCGCGCGGATGGAAACTTGCAGCGGCGATCACGTCGACATGGAGCCCCGCATGACCCCCGTTGCCCTGTATTCGCCCGATCCGGCGCGCGGCTGGCTGCCCTGGGCCTGGCTGACGCCGATCCTGATGATCCTGTTCAACGCGGTACCGGTGATCGCGCTGGACGGGTGGATGCAGTCGCAGCATTGGTCGACGCCGCGCGGCGATCCGATCGGCCCCGCTGGCGTGTATGCGCTGCTGTGGATCGGCTTCGCGCCGACGCTGGCGGCCGTGCTCGCCTGGGTACGCTTCGTCGAACGGCGCTCGCTGGCGAGTATCGGGCTGACCGGTCCGGCGCCGCTGAAAACGTTCCTGCGCGGACTGGCCTTTGGAATCGGCACGATCGCGCTGGTCGTAGTCGCGATCTGGATGGCTGGCGGCATGCAGGCGGCGGGCTTGGGGCAGGCCTGGCGGTCGCCCGTCAGTCTGCTGCACATCGGTCTGCTCCTATTGAGTTTCATGTTCCAGGCGAGCGTGGAGGAAGTCATCTTCCGCGGCTGGATGCTGTCGGTGGTGGCGCGCAAGACCAATGTCGCGGTGGCAGTGCTGCTGGTGTCGCTCGTTTTCTGCTTCCTGCATTTCAGTCCGCACCAGCCGCCCCGGGTCATGCTCGGCACGTTCCTGCTCTCGCTGTTCGCCTGCGCCTGGGCGCTGCGGACCGGCAATATCTGGGGCGTGATGGGCTGGCACGCGGGGTGGAACTGGTTGCTCGCGACCGGCTTCGAACTGCCCGTCACCGGCATCGATGCGCACTTGCCGGCGCTGCTGGTGGCGCTGCGCCCCCAAGGCCTCGACACCCTGACCGGTGGCGCGCAAGGGCCGGAAGGCAGTTACCTGTGCAGCGTCTTCTTCATCGCCGCGATCGCGTGGATCCAGTGGCTAAAGACGCGCGGAGCTCAGACCTTCTCGCCGACCAGCAGGTAACGCCACTGCCCGGGCGGCATCGCTCCGTCCGGGCCCTTGCCGATCGGATGCTGGTTCGCGCCGTACCGGCGACGACCAAGCAATGGAGCGTCTGCTCGCGCTCGGTGGGCCGATCAACGCTCCGCTATGGGGTTTCTCGGTATCGACCGACCCGCGGCCGGGCCCTCGCTGATCGAGAAGGCCTTGCGTCTGCGGCGGACGCGCCAGATCGCTCCACTCATCGCGCGCGGCGCCTTCGAGTTTTCGACGGCGCGCAGGGCGTACGTGCAAGCTCATCCGGAAGCAGCGGGTGCTCGCTTTGCAATTTGCTACCGGTGCGGGTTCCGCTCCAGATACTCAGCGAACTAGAGGCAGCTTAGTTTCGGGATGCGAGTGCCACCACCGGCTGGAACCGAGACTTTCTTTACTGAAGTGTCAACAAAGGGTGATCTGGCTTCCTCGATAAAGCTCGACTAGGCCCACCTTCGGCTTACGTTTCGCGACGACTGCTCCTGGCCGAAAGCCGACATGCTTCTTGACGCGCCTCCGGTGAGCACCGCTTATCACCCAATCTCACAGTAGAGGTTCCGCCTCAAGGCCAAAGATCAGCCGGACGCAGTCCACAAAAATGGCTCGCCTTGGTCAGTCGCTCGTCGACTGACGTCTACAGATCAGCGTTCCTCACCGATATCCACAGAGGTGTACCCAAGGCATTGGAGATTGAGACCAGGGTGTAAAGCTGGAGGTCCTGTCTCCGCTGCTCAACGTGGCCTGACTGCGTCCGATACATGTCCAACTGGCGAATCAGCCCCTATCTTCGGGACACCACTTCTTCTGCACGCACGCTAGATCGGGCGAATCGACTCAATGAATGGAATGCACGCAGGCCCGCTACTGGCGGCCGGCGGCCTGGAGCAACACCACTGCCCCATAGAAGACGGAGGCGTCGATATCCGATCCGTTCCCGGACCACTCTGCCAAGAATCAAAGGAGCAAGGTACTGCCAACGCGCGCGAAAGTAGAGCGACTCCGTGCTCGGCCGAGATACCCTGCGCCGCCCCTACGACGAACTCACTAGTCATGAAAAGGCGCCCAGAACTGGCGAGCTCGCCCAATGCTACACTCTGTAGTTTGGACCTTCAGACCCTGGAGGCATGAGCGGCGACGATGTCGCAAGATAGTCCCTCAACTGGAAGGCCAAGGACGATCCCGAGTCTATGAGCATGTCCAAAACATCCAGAGTAGCCCTCCTGAGATTCACGTCACGGAGGAGAACTTGCCGATGATCGTGGATCGCTACCTGACAGATGGTTTCAGCGTCCCAAATGACGTTCCCGTCGTTAAGAAAATCAGCCGGCATCTTGGCTATCGCATCTCTCAGTGGCACTAATGCGGAGGGAACCGACGATGCCCTTCCCACACCAGCCATCAGTGCAATCAGATGTTTGAGAACATGCCAAGCGTCACCTGCCACCTCAAGGCAGTCGGCCACGAATCTGGGCCGGTCCCGAAGCAAGGTGAGGTCATGATAGGTTTTGAGCCAGGGCCTGGTCTGAAAGAGCAGCACAGCTATCGGCTTCTCGTTCTTGCTGTAGGCATGCCGCGAACTGTTACGCAGCGTGTCATCGGCAAGGACCACCGAAGTGACTCTATCCCAGATTCTCCAAAACGCATCTGCGCTAGCGCACTCCTCCTTCATACTCGCGGATAGCGTTGACTCCAGCAGTCTCTCAGTGAGTTCCGGTCCGCGCTCGATGCAGTAGTCAAGCACCGCGAAGATCGGGACGCTACTTGTGGGCTGAGCTAACAGCTCCGCGCTCAGAAGGTCTCCCATTTCCTTCCGCGCCTCGAAATCGACATAGCCGGGGTCGTACCGATCAACCCGCAGTTTGCCTTCCTGCTGGACCATGCGCCGCGTGAGTGCCGTAAGTGCTTGGATTCTCCATGTGTCTGGCACTTCGCTGCGCGCGGCATCGAGCGCGATTGTCCACTCTTTAACCGCGGCGAGACTTTTTGGGGTTGGCCTGGCTGCCAACACTCCGCCTCTCAGAGCGGCTACCAACCGCTTGCTAGTTGCATCCCTAGCTGCATCAACGAAGTCGGGCCTGCGCTTTCGAGCGGCTCCGACTGTGATGTCGAGCTCCTCAGCGTAATGTGCCAATGCCGTCGTCAGCATATCGGCGAGCAGAGGTTGCTTGGGACGCAGAACCTCTGAAATGCTAATGGCCGCGGCTCTTCGAACAGTCCAGACGGGCTCCGTAATAACGTTTGCGAGGCACTGAGGCAGCTTCGGATGGCTCGGATCAAAGCTTGCTAGCAAGATCAGTGTCGTGGCCCTCAACTCGCCAGTTGCGGGCGCGCTTCGGATCCAGCCGTCGCTGTCTAGCCGCACTTCAGCAACTGTGAGGACGTAGTCCCGGGCCCACTGGAGCGCCTCAGACTCATCTGTTGGCCAGCGGCGAATCAGCGCGCACGCCAAGTCGTGCTCGATCCTTAGCAGGAACGACATTTCCTGCTCCCCAACCTCGCGACAGAGGTTTCGGTACTCGTCGTCCACATCAGATGCAGAGCGGAAACGGTCAACGGCGCTTGGGGACGAAGAGTAAAGTGGCTGATTCACTGCACCTACCCATAGTCGAATGGCAGCGGATCTATTCAAGAGTTGACCTCTTAACTGCGCATCGTCGCTTACTCGCTTCAAGTCAGGTTCGAGATTCACTATCTCCAGCGGAACGTACTTTCCATCTCCAACTGGCTCCCCGAACCTCATTCCCCTTGCGTCCATGCGCTTGAGGCTCATCCGCCATCCGTCAGGAATGTCCTGGGAAAGTTCGAGTTCCTCTATGTGCTCATCGAGCATCGCATGAATGCCCTCTCGGAGATCCGGGCGAAATATCTGCAGTTGGAGGACGAGCATCTCCAGGTGCTGCTTTCTGTGTGGGAGCCGATTGCTAGCAATGCGCTCCTTCTGCCTTTCCTCGTCTAACCCGTCGTGCCCGCCGTGAATCGCTAAGGTAGAGTCCTCTCCGGCGAATCGTGCCATGTCATCCATAAAGAATTCTGGGCATTTGAAGAGCGACAGCATCTTCTCAGTGACCAACTCAGGATGCGCAACTAGAACGCCAGCCGCTAGGCCAGTAGTGAAGCTTGACTCGCCATGTTCCAAGATGAACTCAATGGCCTCCGATACGATATCTGGTTGCGCTTTCGCCTCAATCAGCAGCCTTTGCTCCAGCGCCATGAGCGCGCAGTTCAGGACATAGCTGGAGACGGAGTGGCCCCGATAAGCTCCCCAAAGTCGCGAAGCATGGACATGGTCGCGTTCATTGGGGCTATACCTTTTCGGAAGAACGATGACCTCCTCCGGATGTGACCTGGAGAACGACACAGCTGCGTGATTGCAGAGATCGACGACGAAGCGAACGCTTTTAGCAAATGAGTAAAGCAAGAGCCACTTGAAGGGCCCCTGCAATACGGATGGCGGGAAAAACAAATGGGATGCTCTCTCACTGAGGCCCATTGAGGTCTCCCAGCCAAGCATTCCGAATTCACGTTCCTTGCTAGGAACAGGCTCAATATAGAGCGCCCAGAACGCAGTGCGCACCAAGTCTGGGCTGAAGTAGGCGGACTCCCTGCAGTGCTTGATGTTGGTGAGGAACTGCAGGCGCTCTTCGGCGTAGAAGTTCCGCCCATCTTGATCTTTAGAGGCCCGCTCCAGTAGGTGATCGATGAAAGCCTTGAACCTGACTGGATCAGCTCCAGAGCAACGGCACAGAAGCTCATAGAATCGCTTCCCCACGGACTTCTCTCTATGCCATTGATCACTGTCTCGCCAGCAATAGTGCTCAGCCATGCTGAAAACATCGATCACTCGCTGACTGGGCCGGTGCCAAGAGTCATCATGCGCAACCGCATCCTCTGCAAGCTGGACAACCCAAGAGTGAGACTGCGGTGGCATCGAAGGAAAGGCCTTTGCGACAAGGTCAATCACTACGTCCCAGGCCTTTCCTACTGGTGCAGCCATCCCGATCCGGGCAAGAATCTCCCTGTTCGAGGGATCAACTGCCAAGTGAGAGTAGTCGACGGATGTCGGTCCCTTGCAGGCAACCCTTAGCAAGTGACTCAAACGCTGAAGGAGAGGCGTACCAGCAAATGCGCCGCCGTCTCCCAGCCCTGAAATCAGTTTATCTACTCGCTCCGACCGCAGAAGCCCGATAGCGATTTCATCGCGCCATAGCTGCGACATGCGGGGCACCGGTTGAAACGCAGCTTCCAACAGCGCGAAGGCATCATCATCACCCTCAGCCGATCGCTGTGCCGTCCACGAGCGTAGAGCCCTCCGCATACCAGCGTGTGATCCGAGCTTCTCAAAGAGACTTGACCAGTTCCGCTCGGCAGATCGCACCTCACGCTCCACTCGGAAGAATAGCGACCAATCCTCCAGAACGTCGTGCGCCGGAGCCACCCGATCTACCTCGTCGACTACAAGTACGGAGTCCTGAAGGAGCGATGCGATAGCCTCAGCGTCCCGCGGAGGGTCGACAAACTGCGCGAAGCGCTCGGTGCGTAGGTAGCAGACTTCATCGAAGGCTGCTTGGCGCCGTGTCCGCATGGCGGTCGAAAGACCTCGACTTGGCGCAATCCTCTCCGTCCAAAGCGACCGCCTGAGACTGTTGCCTGCAGCAGTTGGCAGCGTCATCCCTGCCGCGGCGTACTTGAACGCAAGCTGCAGATAGTAGGGCGTACGCAGAACCTCTTTCACCTCCGGGTCTATGGATGTAATCTCTTCGAGCGCGCTTGAGGCCACTGCAGCCTCAATCTCCGTGTTAGTTAGCAGAGGGACGTCTACGACTTGACTGGAAAGACTGCAGAGAAAGTTTGTGTATAGACCGTTGAGAGCATAGGAGCGCGTCGTGATACAAAGCCTAGAAGACTTGTTCTTGCGGACAAGTGCGATCAATTCCTCGAGTGCACCTGGATTCTGCGCCTCAAGAGCCTTCTCCAGCGAGTCGATGATCACAGTAGCTGCGCCGGTGCGCAGAAGCATGTCGATCCCTACCAAAGGATCTGAGATTCCGCTCAGTGACTGGACTGATGCCAAGCTTGGAACGTCAAGCTCGTCGGCCCTGAAGAAGAACAAGGGGCCTGATTCACGCAAAAGAGATGCAGTTTCTGCAACGACGGCCGACTTTCCGACGCCCGGCCCGCCGGTGACAATAACGAGCTGACGGTTGTCAAGGACTGACAAGATTTGCGCCAGGCACCCGCTCCGCGGTATGTGGGAACCATTGTGCAGGCGTGTGGAGAAGAGTGAGAGCTGAAGTAGGGCACGCTCAGTTAGCCGCTCTGCTACACCGCCCAGTCCAGCCCGGGCACTCAAACGGCTCACTGCCGCTCGCAGTCCTTCCTTTGCTGTCTGAGACCAGGTAGTGAGGGTAACCGTCCCTACTGTGACCCCTTGCTCCTGCACATAGGACACAAGTCCGTCCCATATCTGCTCTCCCGAGTCGTCTGAACCGGCCTTAGTGAGGAGTGCTTGGACGAGGCTCAATTCCTGTGTGGACTCAGCTGCCAAATCATGAACGTCAACACGAAGACGCTGGAGCAGTTGAAAGACCAGATCCTCAGTATACTTTTCGCACAGCGTATCTTGTGAGATCACCTTGAACGCATCCCAGGTTCTCTTGTGCTGTTTGTTCAGTAACTTTGAATTCACCTTCTGCAGAAAGTCGGAAAGGCCTACTGAGGCACGCGCGAGCTCGCACAGGCGCTTAGCCGCCTGATTAGCAGGAGTCGCTGGCGCGATGGTCGCGATAACCAAGACGTCACAGGCGCGGTCAAAAGGGCTCTCATCGACACCGAGGAAGTCACGCCAAGCGCCGCGCAGTGCGTCAATGAAGTCCTTGTCTCCAGCTGTAGCGTTTAGGCCTCGCTTGCATTGAACTAGCTGTAGCCAACTTTCAGAGGACTTACGTAGCCGACAGTAGATGTCGTCGGTGTGAGCGCCGGTATAGCGAGCTTCAGAACGAATCTCTTCAACACGGACGCCATGCAAGCTGAAGGCTGTAGGCAGCCCCGTAAGCATATTGGCCAGATACAAAGCGCTGACACGAGCCTGAAAGAGTCCGCCACCTCCGCCGGTAGCGATAGTGCTCATGACTTGCGTGCCCTGAAGCGGACTGCGCTGGGTGTCTTCCTTCTCGCTCATCAGCTAAAGCCTTCGCCGCTGCGCGGCGCCTCCTGTAGGCTATCAAATAGAACTGGGGAATGCGCAGTCGAGAGATAAAGCCGACCTGTGTAACCTTGAAACAAGGAGCAGTTCATCCTCAGCTTCGTCCAGTTGAAGCTCAGGCGCAGAGCCGTGAAGGGTAGGACTGACCTCACCTTCAAGCGCATCTTAGGGTGCTTCAGGGCGGACAATCGGACCTCGTACCTCTTTCGACCATAGAGCCTGAACTTGCTAAGCATCCAAGCATGATCCTTGACGCCACTCTAGCTTTGGAATGCGGTGGGAGGGTAGCCATTTCACGCTTGGCAGCCCAGTCCAGCCCTGGCCAAATGTGACCGAGAATCTTGATGTTTGACAGAATCCCGTTGACAAGCGCTAAATTCCGGAGAGGAACCGCGGCGCATCGGAGAGGCTGCGTGAGCCGTTGGAAGCCGGGTATATCCGCATCGCGCGGGCGGCCCGCTGCGTGCAGTATTTGGCGTGTTTCCAGTCGGTGGCAGCGATGAATTCCTGCCCCTGCGGATGGGCAGGTGATCGCAGCAATCGTTGCCTGCGTACCGATGAGCGCGTTAACCGCCGCGCGCGGGTGTCAGGCCCGCTGCTGGACCCCATCGACCTGCATATCAGTGTGGCCCGGGACGGATGCGGTGGAGCTGCGGGAACGCACGCCGCTGGGCGAGCCGAGTGCTGACCGCCTCTGGCCGGGAGCCGACATTGAACTGGACGGATGAGTCGCGTTCGCTGTCGATGGCAGAGTCCGGGTGACGGGTTAGACTGGGCACCGCCCGCAGGGAATCTCCCGCCGCGAGAAGCCATGCAAGAATTGTGACCGTTAGCTAACTTTCTAGGAGGCCCCGTTGTTCTGGGCCAGCGTTGAATCGACTTCTGACAGAGGTGTGAAGTGAATGACTTGCAGCTACGGCCCACGGTATTCATTGCTGACCGCGTCCAGCCCGGGGATATTGTTCTCACAACTACGCCTGAATTGATTAGCAAAACGATTCAGCGTGTCACGGGCTCGGATATATCCCATGCCATGATCTGCGTTGGTAAGTCCAGTGTTATCGACTCTACGGGCGACGGAGTTCATGCGCGCAACCTAGAAAGGATCATTCTCGAGCCCGGTTGCTCCGGCCATGTGCTTCGCCCGTTGAAGCAGCTTACGACCGAACAAGTGCACTCCATTACCGCTTTCGCAAGGGCTGCAGTTGGAACACGATATACGATGAGCGGGGCTGCAAAGAGCGTAATGGCCGGCCTTGTCGCCGGGCGACGTCAGTTTTGCTCTCGTCTAGTTGCGCAAGCCTATCGCGACGCTGGCTTAGATCTAGTCATGGATGCTGACTTTTGCCACCCCGGGGAGCTACTCAAGAGCTCGGCGCTTGTCGAGGTGGCCGCTCCTCTTAGGTTTTTGAGCGCTGACGAAGAGGCTGGCTGGCGCGAAAGCATGGACCACGTCCAAGCGATGCGCAACTCGACCAATCTACTCCTTCAGGAGGCTCGGAAGCTTTCCGCTTCCATAGAATCTCTCAACGACATCGATATCTACTTGGTTGAGAATGCTGAGGCAGATGCTTTTCTCGTGCACGCCCTGCAGGCTTCAAGGTACTTAGAGCTATGGCGGGATGAGCTTGAAAGGAACTCTTGGCAGTACCACGTTGCCCTCATGGAAGGGCATAGCGGCTCAGATGCTCGGAAGCGGAAATATTGCTACGCCGTTATTGAGGACGAGAAAGTGGGCCAAAACCGTTTTATCATGAATCATGCAGGTTATGTGGCGCTTAACGCCATGCACTCGCGTAGATATTTCTCGCTAATGGTGGATCTCTATAACATTCTTACGGATCTTAACGATAGACGTGTAAAGGCGGCAACGTCTTGGCTTTCGCGCCGCGGATTACTTGAGGTCGCAGCGCGCACGCTACTTCGCCCGCACACGCCAGAGTGGTTCGCTTCTCTACGCGAATGGAATCCTAAGCAGGCCGCGATGACGCAGGCAGCCATTCAGGCTGCGGCGACATCGGACGCGTGCAGCATATGTGCGGATGAGCCAGCCAATGACTACGCTTTGCTGCACACGCCCGCCGCGGGGCCAGGTACACTGCGACTCTGTGATGATTGCTTACGCATTCGTTGCACCGAAGAGCCAATGACGCCGTTCTAGCCCCTTAGACTCAATTTCCAAGTGCAACACCCACTAACCAGTAGGGTGTCAGCATGTCCAAGCATTACTACCATTTGAGCGCGGAAGAGCGCGCCGTCGTCCAGATCGAGATCCAGGATGGCAGGAGCATGCGATCTATCGCCAAACGTTTGGGCCGCATTCCCTCGACCCTCAGCCGCGAGATAGCCCGGCAAGGTGCGGCGGCGTACAGCGCCGCCGAGGCCGGTAAAACCTATCGCACGCGCCGACTACGCTCTGTCAGGAGTCGCAGGCTTATCGAGGGTAGCGAGCTGTCTCAGTTCGTTCGTGATCACTTGGTGCTGTATCGCTGGTCGCCCCAGCAGATTGCTGCCAAGCTTCGCCACATGCATCCGGACGACTCCAGCCAGCGCATCAGCCACGAGACTATTTACGCCAGCATCTATGCCCACCCGCGCGGAGGGCTGAAGAAGGAGCTGGTGGAAGCACTTCGGCAGAGCAAGCCGACGCGGGGTCTGCGCCGTACGACGGCCGCCAAGCGGACGTGGGTTCCTGAGCCGCTGCGTATCGTGCATCGCCCGGAGGAAGTGCAGCAACGATTGGTTCCTGGCCACTGGGAAGGCGACTTGATCAAGGGGCTTTAAATCGCTCCTGCGTAGGGACACTGGTCGAACGAAAGACGCGTTTTGTGATCCTCTGCAAGATGGACGGATGCACAGCTGAAGCGGCACTGGAGGGCTTCAGTCGCCAAATGAAGAAGCTGCCTAAATCCATGCGTACCAGTTTGACCTACGACCGAGGCACGGAGCTGACGTGCTACCCAGAGCTGATGGACCGCCTGGATATCGACGTATGGTTTGCTGATCCACACGCGCCCTGGCAGCGCCGCAGCAACGAGAACACCAACGGGTTGCTTCGGCAGTCCCTGCCCAAAGGCATCGATCTGTCGAGCGCGAGCCAGGAATATCTCAACCACGTTGCGATGCTCATGAACACACGGCCACGTCAGACGCTGGGCTGGAAGACACCCGCCGAAGTGATGGACAAAGAGATCGTTGAATTCAGATCACGTGTTGCGCTTGCTTCTTGAGACCGCCCACATTGAACAACAGGGCGCCAATGCTGCTGTAGCCAAGTGATGTCATGCTCGCTCAGTCAGGTCACCAGTTGTCGGAGAAATTCCGCAAGGGCTTTTCCTGGGTCGCCTTCATCGGAGACGATCATCTCGATGCCCCAATGACCCAACACTTCTTCGGCCACCGGGTTGGGGCGATTCGTAAAGATGTAAGACCTGGGCCTTGCAGTGGCCAAGCTGGAGCCGCCCCACATCTCGGTGAGCCGATAGAACAGGAGCCGAATATTGATATCGTTTAAGCTGTAGCCAATGAAAAGCACCGAGCTGCCGAGCACGTCGGCACGGAGCTTGATGTCCAGCGGCGTGTCGAAATCCAAGCGTTTGAAATAGCTAGTCTCGTCAAGAACGATGGAGTCTTCCAAGTCGAAGTCGCCATGCAGTTTGACAATCTGGCGGCGTCCCTCGGTGAGTCTCACGAGGTCGGCAACGCTCTTGATCTTGTCGTACTCAACTTCGAGAGCATCGTGTGCGTTTTCCAGCCAGCGGTCGTAGTTAGTCGTGTAGATCTTGGGGAACTTACCCAGGGTGATTAGCCGGTGGATTTCGGACTTGGTGATGTCCGTACTCGGTGGGTGCCAAGCACGGTCCATCCAGCTGCGCAACGCTCCAAGACCACCCATCCTCTTTCTATAGAACTCGGCTAGCGCTAGGGGCGTTCCATAGGTGGCGAAGATTTTTGGATCGTACTCCAGCTCTTCAGCAATGCGTCCAATTAACGCGTTCCAGTCCGGCAAGCCAAGATTAGCCGACACCCCAGCCCCCACGAATAGCATCAGCTTGCCGCTACGGTGCGCCTCGATTAGCTCGTGTTTCATTTCATGCCCATCGCTATCGTTAGGTGATCAGCAAACTTGTCCAGCGCAATTCGGCGCATGGAGATGCCGTCTTTCGCCGAGCCCATCTCAGCGAAAGTTTTAGTGGAGCCGTTGGGAATGAAGACACAGTCCCACTGGAAATCAGGGGAGCCAACGGGAATTGTCGGGACCGTTCCTTCGATAGCACCTTCGAACAGGTGCATCTTGTGCCCGTCGCAATAGCCGATCACGGTTTTGGCGGTCACCTTGTCGTCGCCCAGGCCTGCCACGAGCCTAGCGAAGCGGTCAGCTTTCAACCGGTCCCAGAAGATCTGCGTCAAGCCAGCAGGCAATCCATTGAGCCCGCTCAGGTAGAGGCCTGTGTGCTCGACGAACAGAGGACGGCCGATGGCCCCAAAGGCTTTGACTAACTTGTCCTCTACCAAAGCATAGACATCTTCGGTCTGCAACTCTTGGATCTTCTGGGCTACCGCAATGATGTCGACGCCCGCTGGAGCAAGAATGCGCTGGACTTCATCGATCTTGTGCGGATTGCTAGACATGAACCGGATTTTCAAACAAGCCCCTCCGTGAATAAATGATCTTTTGCAATATCGAATTACTGCGGCACGTACAAATCGACAGATCTTCTGCCATCGCCGAGGCGTGGTCACCGACCAAACCGTGCTGGTGGACCGCATGATATTCTGGACCGGTCAGGCTTTCGTAGACATCTCAGAGCCATAATCAATGGAAACGAGAGAGGTGTCTATGGCAAGCAAGCAGTACACGGATGAGTTCAAGGCCGAGGCGGTTAAGCAGGTTACCGAAAGGGGCTTTGCTGCAGCCGAGGTTGTTAGGCGGCTGGGGTCTCGTCCCACAGCCCTCACCAAGGGCTACGCAAGGCCAAGAGCGAGGTCTTGGCGAGCACGCCAGAGGGGTCGATGTTCTCGACGCCCAAGGACTCAGCCGAGGTGCGTCGGTTGAAGGCCGAGGTGAAGCGACTGACTGAAGAGCGCAACATCTTGAAAAAAGCCGCGGCGTACTTCGCGAAGGGGTGATGGCGAAGTACGCTTTCATGCGTGAGCATTTGGGCGAGTTCAGGCTGACGGCCATGTGTCGAGTGCTTGGCGTTAACCGCAGTGGCTACTATGCATGGGCGGGCAACTCAAGCAGGCCCCGTCGTCGTGAGGATGATCGTCTGCGCGGCCTTATCGAGCACGCCTAGCTGGCAAGCGGAACGGTGTACGGCTACCGCAAGATCACCCAGGAACTTCGTGAGGCCGGTGAACGTTGCAGCCGGCATCGTGTTCGACGTCTGATGAAGGCAGAGGGCATAAGGGCAGAAATTTGCCACGGCACCAAGCCTCGCCATCGAGGCGGTCCGCCTGGGGTGGTTGAAAACGTGGTCAATCGCGACTTTTCGTCCGCTGCACTAAACAAGGTATGGGTCACCGACGTCACCTACATCCGCACCTACGACGGCTGGATTTTTCTGGCAGTGATCGTCGACCTTTACTCACGGGAAGTGGTTGGCTGGGCGATGCACTACCAGATGACCACCGACCTTGTGCCCCAGGCACTGGTATCGGCGGTATGGAAGCGAAAGCCTGCTGCGGGCCTGATCATCCTCTTCGACCAGGGCAGCCAGTTCACGGGCAGCGACTGGCTCTCGTTGCTGAAGCAGCATGGCATGGTGCCAAGCATGAGTCGCCGTGGAAACTGCCATGACAACGCGGTGGCTGAGAGCTTTTTTCAGTGCACTGAAAAAAGAGCGGATCAAGCGACGGATCTACCCGACCCGGGACGAGGCGCGCTCGGACCTATTCAATTGCATCCAGATGTTTTACGACCCAATCCGAAGCCACGGTTCCTCTGGCAACCTGGCCCCTGTAGAGTTTGAACGGCGTTACGCGCAAAGCGGCTCATGAATGTCTACGGAAGTCTGGCCGGTACAGTCCGCTACTTGCAGCTTCGGATGAAAGTGCATACATACCCACGGGGAACTATTTTTTCGAGGTGCAAGGATGAATGCTCATTTGGGTGCAATTATGGTGGTGCTGGCGTTGGCCCTATCGGTGCTTTCCGGCTGTGAGCGCCCTCGGAAACTCAGGCGCAGGGTCGGGTGCCTGGAGCCTGCAAGATGCGCGGCAACGGCGATGCGCCTCCAACCTGCATGACTTCACTTTCAAGCGTTCTTGCGGCGCCAGAGCGATTTGAAGGGATGAAGATATCGTTTGGAGCGTGGGTGGACCAGGTAAGCGATGTTGTACTTGTCTTCCCGTCGGAGGATGCGATGGGTTTGAGGGACACGGCAAGCTCGATGGTCATCTATCCGGAGAAGCATGTGCGGTCTGAGGATCGTTTGCTCCCGGGTTTGTCTGGGAGTGCTGAATTTGTTCGGGTCACCGGCTTCTTTTATCGAATAGAGGACGGGGTTCGAAACTCCCGCGTGGATCCTGTTGATTCGGGTAGATTCGGTGTGTTGGAAGGCGTAACTATTGAGGACTGAAGTGGGCGCCAACTTTCCTGCAGACGTCATTCGCGCCAGTGACTCATGCCACGTGAGTTTGTACATGCAGGGCGATGCGCTCGATCCTCATGCTGAGCCGCACACTTGTCGTGTTGTGCGTCTACTGCGCCCGGCGGCAGAGCAGGGCCCGCAGTAACGGGGGATCAGCGGTGATACGCTGCGCGCAGCCGCCCACCTGGGCGTGGCGGGCCATGGTGGCCTTGAGAGGACGGACCTGGACAGGATCGACGCGCTGCGCCTGCTGCTGGATGTTGCTGATGCCGGCAGCTTCTCCGCTGTCGCGCGTCAGCGCTCCATCGCGACGTCCACGGTGGCGCTCGCCGTCAGCCAGTTGGAACAGGAGTTCGGACGGCAGGTCGTCATCCGCTCGACGCGCAGACTGGTTTTTACGCATGAGGGTGAAATCCTTCTCGCCGATGCGCGCCGCATCGTCTCGGCGTGGGACGCGGCAGCGGATGCGCTGCGAGAAGATGACCACCTGACCGGACCGCTGCGGGTCACCGCGACGAACGATTTCGGACGGAGTCGCCTTCGTCCACTGCTGGATGCCTTCCAGAGACTGCATCCCGGCCTGCATGTGACCCTCGTTCTCAGCGACAGCACGCTGGACCTGATCGATCACCACATCGACCTGGCGGTGCGTAGCGGGCCACTGCCCGACTCGGCCCTGCGCGCACGCCTGCTCGTTCGCGGCCGCCGCTTGGTCTGCGCGGCACCTGCGTACTGGAATCGTACCGGTAGACCCGGGCATCCGAACGACCTGCAGGCGCACAACTGCATCATCCTCGCGCGACCCGACGCGCCACTCTCGCCGTGGCCGTTCATACAGGCCGGCGTGCCGTTCAACGTCAAGGTCAGCGGCGACCGCCAGGTTTCGGACGGTGACGTCGTGCGGCGCTGGGCGATCGACGGGTACGGCGTCGTTCTCAAGAATGAGTGGGACATCCATGACGACCTGGTGGCGGGCAGGCTCGAGACGGTACTCGACGACTACGCAATCCCCCCGCTCGATCTGTATGCGCTCTATCCGAGTGGCGCCACGAGCCGACGCCTGTCAGCCTTGATCGATTTTCTCGCCGACGCCCTGCAGACCTTGCCGCCTGACGGATCAATCACCGGGTAACGTGACGTCGGACTGATACGGGTCGGGTGGTTTCGAGATTCTCGCAAAGTCATTTCGACACCCGCTGGATTCTCTTTGCGTCGGGCCAGGACCATCCTGTGTTTCCCACAGCGAGGTGTTCCCATGCAACTTGATTTCAGCAACCGTCGCGTCCTGGTGACCGCGTCCACCGGCGGCATCGGTTTTGCTGCCGCGCGCGGCTTCCTGGCGGCTGGTGCACAGGTGGTCATCAATGGACGTCACGCCTCTGGCGTCGACCGGGCCATCGAGCAGCTGCGTCCGGTGGGCACGGACATCAGCGGTTTCGCCGGCGACCTGGGCACGGCCGCTGGCTGCGCAGGGCTCGTTGAGGTGTATCCGGCCTTCGACATCGTCATCAATAATCTGGGCGTCTATGGTCCGCAGGATTTCTTTGATACGCCGGACGACGAGTGGGAGCGGTTCTTCCAGACCAATGTCATGTCCGGTGTGCGGCTGTCGCGGGCCTATGCGCAAGGCATGGCCGCACGTGGCTGGGGCAGGGTGGTGTTCGTGTCCTCGGAATCGGCGATCAACATTCCCGCCGACATGATCCACTACGGCTTCACCAAAACCGCGCAACTGGCGATTTCCCGTGGTCTGGCCAAGCGCCTTGCAGGGACTGGCGTGACCGTGAATGCCGTGGTGCCTGGACCCACGCTTTCCGACGGCGTCGCCCGCATGCTGCAGCCCGAAGGCACGAGCGACAAAGAAGGTGTCGAACGTCTGGCTGCGGATTTCGTGGCGACACATCACAGCTCGTCGATCATCCAACGGGTGGCCACGGTTGAAAAGGTCGCCAACATGATCCTGTACGTCAGCTCCGCGCAGGCGTCCGCCACTACGGGCGCGGCACTGCGCGTCGATGGGGGCGTCGTCGAGAGCATCTTCTGATTCCTGCAGTCCCTTCATTCTCTTTCGAGGCAGCACAATGACTCATCCCATCATCACCGCCATAGAAGAACGTCGCACCACGGTGTTGTTCGATACAACCCGTGTGCTCAGTGATGCGCAGATCCAGGAGCTGGTGCGCCTGGCGACACGTGCGCCTACCTCATTCAACCTGCAGAACTGGCGCTTCATCGCCGTCCGCACGCAGGACGCAAAGGCGCGCCTGCGTGCGATCGCGTGGGACCAGGTGAAGATCACGGACGCTGCAGTCACCTTCATCATCTGTGGGCAACTGGCAGACGAAAAGACATTGCCCGACCGTCTGGCCCCGGTGGTCGAGGCCGGCATCATGCCGGAGCCCATGGTGGCGGGCTGGGTGGACGCCGCCGCTGGCCTGTACGCAGGCCAACCGTGGCGTCAGCGCGACGAGGCCGTGCGCACGGCCACCTTCGGTGCGGCCACGCTGATTTTTGCCGCCCACGCGATGGGGCTCGGTGCCGGACCGATGATTGGATTCGACCAGGATGCAGTGGCGCGTGACTTCGATCTGGCAGCGAACGAGATTCCGGTGATGCTGCTGTCGGTCGGCTTCCCCATCGCTGGGAACTGGCCGCAGAAGCCTCGTCGGCCGATGGACGACGTGCTGACGCTGGTCTGAGAGGAGTAGATATCGATGCCCCACGTCACAGTGAAGTTGTACCCCGGCCGCGATCCGGCGGAAAAGCGCGCAATGGCAGATGCCATCGCGTCGGCACTGCATGACAGTGCCGGATATGCACTGAAGAACGTTTCCGTTGCGATGGAAGAGGTGGAGCCCGCACGCTGGATGCAGGATGTCTATGCGCCAGGGATCCAGGGGCGTGCCGATCAGCTTGTGCGGCGCCCCGGCTACGGCCCGTCGGGTGATGGCGATAAAGCAGGTTCACTCGAATCATGAGCGCGCCGTTGGTCAGCCAAGGCTGTGGAAGACAGCCTTGGCTCCATGGGTCCGATACCCTACACCAGCAAGAATAAAATCAGTTTTCCTGATAATCGCTTTCGTCGTACGCGCCCGCCACCGTGCACGTCAGCTTCGGCGAGGTGTCTCCGCCCAGCGTCAGCTCGCCCGCCGGGGTGGTGCGCCCGTCCTCGGCGTTGAGTTTCGCCGCCTTGCGCACAGCGGCCAAGCTCGCATCCAGGTCGGCGGTGTAGCTTTCGCCCAGTTCGCCACTGGCGTCGATGAAGATAGCCACCTCGCGTACCGGCAGGCCGAACACCAGGAACGGCACCGGCGGCTTGATGGCGGCGATTCCGCCCTCCGCATCGCGGGGCAGCGACGTCCACGCGGCACCGGCGGTGTCAGGTTTCGTGCGGCATTCCAGCGCCGCTTGAAGCGTCGGCGCGACGGCCTGCCACTGCGCGGCGTCGAGCGCATGCGCTGCCGGGGCCGCCAGTACGCCAACAAGCAGGGGTGCCAGGCTTTTCATGGGAACGCCACGCACACACGCCATCCATTGCGTCAGGGTCATCACAGGTCACTCCGGGTTGCATTGCAGTGTCTCGAATGGCGCCGGCCCGAATGGCCGTGACACGGACGCGCCAAGTCTACGATGCGGCAGGGTGATCGCTTGGTTGTGCAGTGCGTTGGACATCAGCGCTACCGTCGACCATTCCCTACCCCTGCAATGTCAGGGCCATATCCGGGTAGCGCGCACAGATGAAGTCCACGAAGGCGCGCACCTTCGGCGTGGCCAACCGGCGCGAGGTGTGCAATACCCATAGCGCGGGCTCGGCACCGGTGATCACGCCCCACTGGATGAGCGCGCCACTGGCGATGTGCTGCTGCGCGATGGACGCGGGAATCAGCGCGGCGCCGCCACCGGCCAGCGCGGCATCGCGGATCATCAGGAACGAGGAGAATCGCAGCCGCGGAATGGGCTCCAGAATCAGGCGTCCGTCGTCGAGATTCCACTGTCCAGGCTGGAAGGTCGCGGCGACAATCGCAGGCACCGCGCGGACGGTGCCGCGCTCTGGCATCGCCACGCCGGGCGCGGCAACCACCACCAGCCGGTCCTTGGCGAAACAGCGGCCGACCAGAGCGCTGTCTGGCCGCGGATTGGTCCGGATCACCACATCGAAGTGTTCTTCAATGAGGTCGACCATGCGGTCCTCGGCCACGACCTCGACGGTTACCTCAGGATAGGCGGCGCAGAAGTCTGCACCGATGCGCCCCATGGCCAGCTGCGAAAACAGTACGGGGGCGGCGATGCGCAGCACGCCGCGTGGAGAGGAAACGCCATCCCGCGCGGCGGCCATGGCCTCGGCCACCTCACCCAGTGGGGATTCGATGCGGTTGACCAGCATCTGACCAGCCTCGGTCAGGATCAGGCCGCGCGCGCTGCGCTCCACCAGCCGCACGCCCAACTGGTCCTCCAGATCCGAGATCCGGCGGGACAGTGTCGCCTTGGATCTGCCGCTGGCCCGACTGGCCTTGCCCAATCCGCCGCTGGCCGCGACCAGCAGGAAGTCGCCCAGATCATTGAGGTCCATGTTGTTTCATATATGAGACGGCGGGTCTACATAATGTGGTCTGCGTTTTGATAGTGCAACGGACTATCGTTTGCTCGTCCGATCCCCATCCATCCGTTGAAGGAGTTTCACATGAGCATTCTCGTTACTGGTGCCACGGGCACTGTCGGTGCACTGGTTGTCGAGGGCCTGGCCGGTGCCGGTGCCGACGTCAAGGCGCTGGTCCGCACACGCGGCAAGCGCGCCTTTCCTGCCGGCGTCACCGAAGTGGTGGGCGACCTGACCGACGTCCCGTCGATCCGCGCCGCGCTGTCTTCGGTGCGCACCTTGTTCCTGTTGAACGCGGTCACGCCCGACGAGGTAACGCAGGCGCTGATCACGTTGAACCTTGCGCAGGAAGCGGGCGTCGAACGCATCGTTTATCTGTCCGTGATCCATGCGGACACCTTCACCAACGTGCCGCACTTCACCGGCAAGCACACGGTCGAGCGCATGATCGAGAGCCTCGGCATTGCGGCCACCGTGCTGCGTCCGGCGTACTTCATGCAGAACGAGCTGATGGTCCAGCAGACCATCCAGGACCATGGCGTATACCCGATGCCGATCGGCTCGGCCGGCGTGTGCATGATCGATGCGCGCGACATCGCAGAGATCGCTGTGGCGGAGCTGCTGCGACGTGACCGTGCACCGGCGGCGCTGGAGGCGCTGACCCTGGAACTGGTGGGCCCGCAGGCCATGACGGGCGCATCGGTGGCGGCCGCGTGGAGCACCGCACTGGGCCGTGAGGTGGCTTACGCCGGTGATGACGTGGCGGCGTTTGAAGCGCAGATGGCCTCCTATGCACCGTCCTGGCTGGCCTATGACATGCGCCTGATGTTGGCGGGCATCCAGCTGCACGGAATGCGCGCCGCCGAGGGATCTGTCGAACGGCTGCAGGCGATCCTGGGGCACCCGCTGCGCACCTATGAAGCGTTCGTCCGCGAGGCAGCGTCGAAGGCGTGAGCAGATGCTCCAGTGATGCAGGGCCTGCCAGCCGGAGGCAAATGGAAACGGCCCCCGTCACTGAGTAGTTGACGGCCATGATCGGGGAGGGGACGCAGCAGTGTCCGCAGCATGGCGTAGACACTTGGCCCATGACGTGACTGCTATCGTCCGCTTTCCTCGACAGGTCTCACGGATGCTCACCATGTTCAGGTTCTCGCACCTTGCCGCAGTCGTTCTGCTGACCCCGTTGGCGGGCGTTTCTCCCGCAGCCAATGCGGCCATCCCTCTCTTCAACGGCACCTGCCCGGGCGCCATCGAGGTGCACGCCGATGAGGGCGGCCCGGTCTACATCAACGGCCGCCAGACGCAGTTGAAACGCTTCAACGACAATTACTATGAGGCGCGTGACGCGAGCAGTGGCGTCACCTTGTCCATCAACCGTTCGCCCGATGGCGGCGTGCAGATGAGCTATACCGGCAAGGGCGGCGCCAACGGGGTCTGCCAGGTGGGCAGCGCGGGTCAGTCGGATGACGGCGAACGGCACCGTCATGATCGTCCTGCCACCGACCGTGGCGAGGGGGCGCTGCCGGCCGAGGTGACCTGCGAATCGCGTGACCGCAAGCAGACCGAGTGCGACATGGACACCCGCGGCGATGTGCGGGTCGTTCGTCAGCTGAGCAGCACGCGCTGCGTAAAGGGTGAGAACTGGGACCTCAACCGCCACTCGATCTGGGTCAAGGACGGGTGCCGTGCGGTGTTCCGCAATACGTCCTCGCGGGGGCGACCCACCGAATCGCGGGCTGATGGGCGAGGGGCGTCCGCCGCCTGCGACGACCGGGCCGATGCGGAGGGCCGCGTGGTCACCCGCGTGCCGGTTAATGAACAAGTGGCCGAGCTGATCATCGATTATCCGGACGGACGTTACCTCTGCATGGCCAACGACGACGGCACCGTGCAGTCGCTGACGCGCATGCGCAGGCAGCCCTGACGCTTAATGTAATAGTAAGTGTTACATTTGCGGTCAACCTCCAAGAGATGGCCGCCATGTCGTTTTCTGATCCCGCTGCGGTATCGCAGTACATCGATAACCTGGTGCGCAACGTGCCGGGTGTGCATGCCCTGCATCAGATGGCGCAGGTGCTGCTGGCCGAGCGGGTGCCTGCACACGGGCGGGTGCTCGTGCTCGGTGCCGGGGGTGGGGTCGAAATGCGTGCATTTGCCGAGGCGAGCCCGACGTGGCGCTTGGTTGGCGTTGACCCGTCGGCCGAAATGCTGGCGCTTGCGCGCCACACGCTTGGCGACCTGTCGCTGCACGGCGAGTTGATCCAGGGCTATATCGACGATGCACCTGACGTGCTGTTCGATGGCGCGACGTGCCTGCTGACGCTGCACTTTCTGTCGCCGGACGAGCGGTTGCATACGCTTCGCGAGCTGAAACGTCGGCTCAAACCGGGTGCTCCCTTGGTCATTGCCCATCACAGCGTGCCTGACGAAGCCACCGAAAAAAGGGTATGGCTGCAGCGCTGGGCCGCATTCGCCATCGCGCGCGGAGGTGCCGACGACGACCTCGCCGCCCGCGCCGAGGCGCTGGCGAGCAGGTTGCCCACGCTGTCACCCGAGCGCGAAGTGGCGCTGCTGGAAGAGGCCGGGTTCATTGAACCCCGCCTGTTCTACGCGGCGCTTTCCTTCCGCGGCTGGGTCGCCTACGCCGGGTAGAGCCGACTTCAGTCGGCTGCCGTTCCTCGGGTGATTCGCTCACGCGGGGTAGAGCCGACTTCAGTCGGCTGCCGTCGATCGGCAGCCCTCAGTCGCCTGCTCTTGATAATCTCCCCGCATCAACCCGGATAAAGCGGAAACCGCTCATCAGGATGGCGCTTCTTCCACTCGGTGTGCGCCACGGTGCCTTCCCAGGCAAGGAATGCGTTGGGCGGGCGGCCACGGCCTGACCACGTCTCGCCACTGAACGGCAGCCAGAAACGCGGCGGAAGCTCCTCTCCCGGCCGCTTGGTCGGGCGCGCTGCCTTGGCAGGCTTCTCGCGGGACGCCACGCTCGATGTCGCCTTCGCACCGACGGTCGCCAGGATCAGCGCCTGTTGCTTCGGGCTGAAATCGGCGTAGTACGCCTTGAGCAGCAGGTTCACCCGCTCGAAGGCTTCCTTGGTGGCGGCACGCAGCAGCGCCTGGTCGTTCAGGCCTGAGCGTGCGATTTCCTGTTCAAGTGCGGCTTTTGCAGTGGTGGCGGATCGAACGCCTGGGGACACGCGCGGCATGGGATTCCGGTGAGGCAGTGGAAGGGCCGGGGCAAGATAGCAAATGCGGGCATGCGGCTGCGATCAACGTAGCGCAGAGCCGAGCCTGGGTGCGGCGAGCGCAGCGGCATGAGGGCATCAGTCGCTGACAGATTCCGCCGAGCGTGGCTCGGCGCAACCGATGTGGCGGGTCAATCGCGGACTGGATGTACGCCCACGACGTCGATCAGGCGGCCCACTGCGGTGGCGCTACCTTCCGCCGCGCTGGGGGCGAAACCTGCCCAGCTGGCCTGCGCGACCGCATCGAACGTCTCCGGGTCCACGTCGAACTTCTTCATGGGCCAATACGGGAAATAGCGCGATCCGGCATGCCCCTGGGCAATGACCTCGATCTGCGTGTGCCGCGTCGCCTGATGGATCCGACCATAGACGGCAGTTACGCCATCCTCTGGCCCCTCCAGGTACTGCAGATAGCGCGCACCGTCGAACAGCAGGACACCGCTAACTCCCGCCGTGCGGTTGAACGTCTGTGCATTGTTTACAAGCACTTCCAGCTCAGGAGGGCTGATCTTTGGAGAAACCTTACTTACGTACACCAACGCCCTTACAGGCATTCCCGGCACCTCATGACGCAACACACTCTGGACTGAGAACGCTAACACTTAACGCGTTCATCACAGAGGAGGAAAACCTGAACGATTTATCTTGACCCGTTCTCACGCCATGGCGCGTCTTGATGCCGGGATCACGCTGGCATGGAACTCCCCTTACGCGCGGTTGGCTACGTTGGCGGTCAGATCATTCGAGACTGACCTGATGATTGACACCGGCGTATTCCGAATCAGAGATTTCCAAGCGGCAAAGGGACCCGATGGCGCCATTGCGTTTGTGCAGACCATCCATGCCGAATGCAAGCGCTGTGGCCATATCACGTGCATCGAGGAACGGGACATCCAACAGCTGTTTGGTGGGCTGGTCGTCAAATGCGAGAACTGCGCGACGGTACAGACGTTGAGCAATGCGGCACTCGGCAGGTAGGCTGAGAGGAAGAACCATCAGGTTGCAGATGCTGGATGCCGCCAGACTGCCCGCGCGCAGGGTACAGAGCGCCCGCCTTATGGCCTCAAGTGCAGGCAGGTCGAAAGGCGTTACGGCCGATCCAGATGCGGACTCGCCGACGCCCTGACCAGCTCGCGGGCGGCCACCAGCAAGCCATCGGTCAGATGCTCACCCAACAGCGAGGCGGTATCGCCATCGCATCGGGCGATGTGCTCGGCCTGCAGGATTTCCAGGGTCGCATCCAAGGCGCGCAGCACGCGAACGGACACAACGACGCGCCCGGTCCGCTGCAGGTCTGAGCTGATGCCGTCTGCAGAACGATCGGCATTTTCCGCGGACGCGATCAGGCGCAGCGGCGGGGTAGGGGGAAGATCGGAAGAGCTCATGCAAGCGACCTCACAGTGCGTTGAAGCCACCCGCGCGGAAGCACTGGGTGGCGGACGATGCGGGTTGGCATACCGGTGTACAACGCAAAAGGGCCGGCGGATCAGGGATCCCCACGCATCGCCCGCCGTATGACCGGAAGACGATGCAGTGCATTCTCCGCCGTGCCCCGAGGGCAGAACAGAGCCGAAATTGCGATGTACAAACAGGATGCCAATCCCGGCCGACGTCGTGATGGCGCCGGCGTCATCATCGTGCGTAAGTCCACACTCTCGCGTCCATGAGGAAATCTGTGAAAGACAGTGGCGGGATGCAATACGCGACACCCAGTTCGCTCGGGATCACGCTTGGTGGACGCAGAAGGCATGCACGGCCTTTTTGCCTGTCAGGTTCTATGCGGATGAGCGGCGTGCGGATAAGACAGGCGGCAGGCACTTCCCTGGCCCGCCGCCTGCCTCCCGGAAGAACAGCCTAGAACTTCCACCCCACCCGCGCGTAATAGAACCCGCCGTTGAAGCCATACGGCGAATGCACCGGATACTCGGCGCCTGCAACGCCCGCCCAAGGATTCTTTGAGGGCACGCGGTCGAACAGGTTCTGCGCGCCGACGCTGAAGTAAAGTCCAGAGTCGAAGTTCCAGCCGACGTCTGCATCCACCAGCAGCGCGCTGCCGGCATGGATGGGCAGGCCGCCGTCCGCTGCGGAGATCACGCCACTGTCCAGATGGTCTTCGTACCACGACCCGTAATAGTTCAAGCGCAGGTTGGCATGGAAGATCTGCCGCTGGTGGTTGATGCTGAAGTAGCCCTTTGTCTTCGGCAGGGATTCCTCCAGCTTGTAGACGCGCGCCGCGTCGATGAAGTCAGTGTCGTAGCGGTCGACCTCGGTGCGGTTCCAGTTGGCGGCGAGCGAGTACGTGGTGGTGCCACCGAAATGGTCGCTGCGATAACTGGTGACCAGATCCACGCCGGTGGTGGTGGTGTCGAACGCGTTGCCGAAGTAGGTCACCTGCGAGATCGACGCGGCTTCCGGGTTGCCGCCCGCTACCAGCGCCGCGCGTTCTTCCGGCGTTACCGCGAAGCTGGTGCTCAGCGCGATGCGGTCTTCCACCTTGATCTGGTAACCATCCACGGTGACCAGCCAGTCGCCCTCGGTCCACACCGCGCCCAGCGAGATGTTCGTTGACTCCTCCGGCGTGAGCGGTCGTGCGCCTTTGAGCTGCGCGATCGGATCGGTCGGCGGCAGCGTGGCGATGTCTTCCAGGGCCGTCCCCCCGAACACCGTGCTGATCTGGCTGATGTTGGCCTGGCCTGGCGTCGGTGCACGGAAGCCGGTGTTGACTGCACCACGCAGGGCAAAGGTCGGGGTGAAGTCGAAGCGCGCGGTGAGCTTGCCGATGGTGGTACTGCCGAAGGAATCGTAGTCCTCGTAACGCAGCGCGCCGGCCAGCAGGAAGCGTTCGGTGAGCTGCGCTTCCAGATCGGCGTAGGCCGCCCAGTTGCGTCGGTCGAAGGTGCCGGCCGTTCGCGCACTGAACCCGTTGAAGCCGTTGGAACCCAAGGCGAAGCCTTGGTCGGTCAGTGGACCGATGGCCGTCGACGGTCCGTCGCCCGGGCTGATCGTGAAGCTTTCTTCGCGCCATTCCGCGCCCATGGCCAACCGCAGCGGTTGGCTGCTGAAGGTCGTGGTGATATCGCGGCTGACATCGACGTTGAGGTTCTTTTCTGTCTGGGTATTGCCGCCGGGGCGGAAAGAGAGACCGGCCGGTTGGTTCGGGCCCAGCGATGCATTGGCCGTGTTGTAGATGACGAAGTCGATGTCGTTGCGGCCCCACGACCCGCTGACGTCCCAGTACCACTCGTCCCAAGTGCCCTTTGCCCCGGCAACCACCGAGGTATCTTCCAGCGAGCCGCCGAAGCGCGGCGTAAAGCCACCAGGCAGGCTGGACAGGAAGGTGTAGCAGTTGGCGGGCAAGGCGGCGACCGCGCCGCTGACCCCGCTGTACGGCAGCAGGTTGCCGGCGCCGTCGCGCAGTGCAATAGTCGGGCAAGCGCCTGCACCGGTCAGGTTGCCGACCAGCAGGGTATCGCCGCCGTCGTTGGAGTACACCCCCGAGCGCGCCGTCGGATCACGGTAGTAGAACCCGCCGTCGACATCGCGCTTGGCGTAGTTGCCGAACAGGTAGAAATCCACGGTGTCGGTGGACAGGCCGAGGTTGTAGACCAGCTTCAGGTCATCGTCGACCTTCGGTGAACCCCACACCTGCGCGGGATCGCCTACGCCCGGGTATCCGGCCGCCGCCGCGGCGCCGGCATCGTCCCGCTGCACACTGCGCGAGGTGTCGTCCGCCTTGCGCCACTCAGCGGTCAGCGTGGCAAAGCCGCGCTCGGTCAGTGGCAGTCCGATCTGCGCCGAATACTGCGTGGTCAGGCCATCGCCCTCGTAGTACTTGCCGGTGAACACCTCGGCGCTGCCGCCTTCGCGCAGTTTCTTCAGGCCGAAGTTGATCACCCCCGCGATCGCATCCGACCCATACTGGGCCGCTGCACCATCGCGCAGCACCTCCACCTGCTCCAGCGCCAGCGACGGGAACGCCGACAGGTCCGGACCCTGTGCACCGTCGGACAGGCCATGCCCCAGGAACGTGATCACCGCAGCGCGGTGGAAGCGTTTGCCGTTGATCAGCAGCAGCGTGTTGTCCGGCGGCAGGCCGCGCAGGTTGGCCGGGCGCACCAGGCTGGCGGCGTCGTCGATAGGGATCGTGCTGACGTTGAAGGACGGCACCAGCACCTTGAGCTGGTCCAGTGCGTCGGTGGCACCCTGGTTGCGGAACTCGTCACTGCTGATGATGTCGATCGGCACGGCAGACGATGAGACGGTGCGCGGTTTGGTGCGGCTGCCCAGCACGGACACGGTGTCCAGGGTGGCGGCTTCGGCGGTGGGTGAGGTGTTTCGGTCCTGTGCCACCGCGATGGAGCTGGTGGTCAACAGGGCGGTGGCCAGTGCCACGTGTACTGCAGATGCCAATGGCGAAAAGGCTTTCGGAGCGTGAACACACTTGCCAATGCGGTAGTTCATGCATGCACCTTGCAGTCGGATTGTGGGATTTCGGGTCAGGTCAGGTCTTCATTCCTTGGTTCTCCTTGCGTGCCAGAGGTTCTGGTGCGCTGCAGCAATAGTTAACAGAACTTAAACCGTACTGCAACGAATGTGTGCTGAGTCTGGCGGTTGGAGGGTGTGGGGGTGGTAGCGCCGAGCCACGCTCGGCGAGCGCAGCGGCCTGCGTCAGGCGTGCGTGCACCGGACCGGCAATCCGCCGAGCACGGCTCGGCGCTACCAAGTGGTGGCGGAGCGGGGTGGTAACGCCGAGCCACGCTCGGCGAGCGCAGCGGCCTGCATCAGGAGCCCATGCACCGGACCGGCAAGCCGCCGAGCACGGCTCGGCGCTACCAGGTGGCGGCGGAGCGGGGTGGTAGCGCCGAGCCACGCTCGGCGAGCGCAGCGGCCTGCATCAGGCGCCCGCGCACCGGACCGGCAATCCGCCGAGCACGGCTCGGCGCTACCAGGTGGCGGAGCTTTGCGCTGTGGTAGCGCCGAGCCACGCTCGGCGAGCGCAGCGGCCTGCATCAGGCGTGCGTGCACCGGACCGACAAGCCGCCGAGCACGGCTCGGCGCTACCGAGTGGCGGCGGAGCGGGGTGGTAGCGCCGAGCCACGCTCGGCGAGCGCAGCGGCCTGCATCAGGCGTCCGTGCACCGGACCGGCAAGCCGCCGAGCACGACCAGGCGTTACTTCGCCGGGGCAGCCACGGGTGTCAGTGTCCGCAGCACTGTCTTGTCGATCTTCGCGGCCACGCCCACGCTCCGTCCGGCCAGGTTAACCACGTTGTACTGCACGGCCACGCCAAGCACCTGCGTCGCCTCGGATAGCGTCAATCCATAGGACTGTCGGAGCCATTGCAGCATGCCGGCCGTAGCAAGACGCAAGGCGTCGTCGCTGGAGCCGCCCTGCCCCAGCGCCATCAGCTGGGTCGGGGATTCAACGCGCGGGGTCGCGATGGACTGTCGCTTCACCAGGTCCACCTTCACGATGACATCCAGCGACGTCTCCAGCGCCCACTGCGTGGTCTCCCCATCACCCTGCAACGCATGCCCATCGCCCAGGTACAACAAGGCGCCGGGCTGCTGCACGGGCAAGAACACCGTGTTGCCTTCGACAACCGCATTGAAGTCCATGTTGCCGCCGAACACATGGGTGTCGCCCGTGGAGATCGGGGGATAGCCGAACCCCGGGGCCAGTGCCAGCCCACCCAGCATCGGCTTCACCGGCACCTCGAAATCCTTGAGTGCGCCGGACGCCCCCTGTGGACGGGCCATGCCCCGCGCTCGGTCCAACTGCCAGCGTACCGGCTTGCCCAGCGCAGAAGCTTCACCGGCTACGCGAGCAGTCTTCAGACGGTCGACGAGGCCATCCAGGCTGTCGGCGTAATCGCGGTTGAGCTTCAACGACACCAAGGTGATGGCCAAGGTGTCGCCGGCTTCTGCGCCGACAACGAAAAACGGACCGACCTGGGGATTGCCGTACAGCGCCCGGGTGATGCCCCGCTCGTCTACGCCACCCGAATCCAGCGTGCGGGTCTGCACGGAATCGCCGGGATGGATGACCAGTACCGGCGGACGATCCGCACTGAAGGTGTTGGAATAATCCGTTGGCGTGAACCGATGCACCTGCGGCGCGGACTGCTTGCGATCCGGGACACGCCAACCGGTGAACGCGTGGGCGGCGCGAGCTGCGCGATCATTGGTGTCCGGTTGATCGCTCTCCCCACGCATCCGCGCGTCGTCGATGCGACCGCGGTAGTGGCTGACCTGACCCTCCTTGTCCGTGACAGTGAAGGAAAAGCCGCCGTCTGTGCGCGACCCTGCCACCGCGTCACCATCCAGCGTGCCCTGCAGGCGTTCCCCGTGGGTGTCCAACTGCAGTGTCTGGTAGCTCGTGTTGCCCCAGAGGTCGGTGCCGATGATCCATTGCTCGGCGGCGAATGCATCAAGCGGTGCGGCTGCCAGCAGCAGCGAAGTCAGTTTCCAGGCAATCGTCATGGCAGGGCGCTTCCGCAAGGCACCGGGCGGTGCATGCAGCGCAGCCTAGTAGCTATATAACCGCCGCCCCAGTGTCCAAGGTAACGCGAGCAGCGGTCGGGTCCACCGGCACCCGCCGCAGCGGCCCCGTCATGCCGGCCTGCACGCGGCCGCTCGCATAATGGAGACATGTCCAGCCCCCTCGACGCACTTCCTGAAGTCTTTGGTCCCGCCACGCGCGCGTGGTTTGCTCACGCCTTTCCGGCCGCCACCCCCGCACAGGTACAGGCGTGGCAAGCCATCAGCGAGGGCCAGCACACGTTGGTGATCGCGCCGACGGGATCGGGCAAGACACTGGCCGCCTTCCTGCACGCCATCGACCAGCTGTTCAGCGAACGCGACCAGCAGGCACGTTCGGCCGAAAGCGTGCCCGGCCCTGACCGCGCCGCTACCCGCGTGCTGTACATCTCGCCGATCAAGGCATTGGGCTCGGACGTGCAGCGGAACCTGCAGATCCCGCTGCAGGGCGTGCGTACCGAGCGTGCACGCCGTGGTGATCCGGAGGTGGACCTCAGCGTCGCGATCCGAAGTGGCGACACCACCCCGGCCGAGCGCGCCCGCCTGCTGCGCCGCCCCCCGGACATCCTGATCACCACACCCGAATCGCTGTTCCTGATGCTCACCTCCAAGGCGCGGGACACCTTGCGCAATGTGCATACGGTGATCATCGACGAGATCCATGCGGTCGCCGGCACCAAGCGCGGTACCCATCTCGCGCTGAGCCTGGAGCGGTTGGAGGCGCTGTTGCCGGCACCTGCGCAGCGTATCGGCCTGTCGGCGACGGTTCGCCCTGTCGACGAAGTCGCGCGCTTCCTCGGCGGCGACCGGCCGGTACGCGTCGTGCAGCCACCGTCTCCGCGGCATCTGGCGATGCGCATCGTGGTGCCGGTGGACGACATGGCCGACCTGCCCACACACGGGCCCGCGGCGGGTGGCCGCGAGCAGTCGTCACGGGTGGGCTCGATCTGGCCGCACGTGGAGGCCAGCATCCTGGATGAGGTACTGCGCTGGCGCTCGACGATCGTCTTCGCCAACTCGCGCGGTGTGGCGGAAAAGCTCACGGCGCGCCTCAACGCCCTGTACGCGGAGCGCCTTGCGCAGGCCGCAGGTGAACAACCGGCACGCGGCCTGCAGGCTACAGCCTACGGTTCCTTCAATGGCGGCACATCCGGGCGTTCGGAGGGTGCAGAGCCGTTGATCGCGCGTTCCCACCATGGGTCGGTGAGCAAAGAACAGCGTCGTGAGATCGAGGTCGCGCTCAAGTCCGGTGAACTGCGCTGCGTGGTGGCGACGTCCAGTCTGGAATTGGGTATCGACATGGGGCTGGTGGACCTGGTGATTCAGGTGGCCGCGCCGCCGTCGGTGGCCAGCGCCTTGCAGCGGGTGGGCCGTGCCGGCCATCAGGTCGGGGGGGTGTCCACCGGCTTCGTCTACCCACGCACACGTCGCGATCTGATCGATGCGGCGGTGATCGTGGACAGCATGCTGGCCGGTCGCATCGAGGCAGTGGATTCGCCGCGCAATCCGTTGGATGTGCTGGCCCAGCAGACGGTGGCCGCAGTCGCGATGGATCCGCTCGACGTGGATGCGTGGTATGCCTGCGTGCGTCGCGCAGCGCCGTATCGCGAACTGCCACGCAGTGCCTTTGATGCGGTGCTGGACATGCTGGCAGGCCGCTATCCTTCGGACGACTTTGCCGGGTTTCGTCCGAAGGTGGTGTGGAACCGGGACAGTGGCCAGCTGACCGCGCGGCCCGGTGCTAAGCAACTGGCAATCACCAGCGGCGGCACCATTCCGGATCGCGGCATGTTCAGCGTGGTGCTCCCGGAAGGCGAGGAGCGCGCGGGCTCGCGCCGTGTGGGTGAGCTTGATGAGGAAATGGTGCATGAGTCGCGGGTCAACGATGTGATCACGCTCGGCGCCACCTCGTGGCGGGTGGAGCAGATCACCCACGACCAGGTGATCGTGACCCCGGCGCCAGGCCGCTCTGCACGCCTGCCTTTCTGGCGCGGCGAAAATGCGGGACGGCCGGCCGAGCTCGGCCTGGCCATCGGTGCCTTTTTCGCAGCGCTCGAACCGGCTGCACGTGCCGACGGCGCGTTGCCGGAAGCGCTCGCCTCGCGGCTGCAGGCATGCGGTCTGGATGCGCGTGCGATCAAGAACATGCTCAGCCTGCTGAAAGAACAGCGCGAGGCGACCGGCGTGCTGCCAACCGACCGGCAGCTGGTGGTGGAGCGCTGCCGCGATGAGCTGGGCGATTGGCGGGTGATGCTGCACTCGCCCTATGGACGCCGCGTGCACGATCCGTGGGCATTGGCCATTGCCGAACGTATCCGTGAGCGCTGGCACGTGGATCCGTCGGTGGTGGCGAGCGAAGACGGCATCATGGCGCGTATCCCGGACAGTACGGGGCGTGTGCCGGGGGCGGAGCTGTTCCTGTTCGATCCCGATGCCCTGCAGCGCAGCGTCACGGCGGCAGTGGGTGGCTCGGCCCTCTTTGCCGCGCGGTTCCGCGAGTGTGCATCGCGTGCCTTGCTGCTCCCGCGGCGGACCCCCGGTCGGCGTTCACCCCTGTGGCAGCAACGCCTCCGTGCGGGGCAGCTCCTGGACGTGGCGCGTGCCTATCCGGATTTCCCGATACTGATTGAAACCGCCCGCGAGTGTCTGCAGGATGTCTATGATCTGCAGGCGCTTGGTGCACTCATGCAGCGCCTGGTGGACGGCGCAGTACAGATCGCCGAGGTCACCACCGAGGTGCCGTCGCCGTTCGCGGCCAACCTGTTGTTCGGCTACGTTGCCGAGTTCATGTACGGCACCGATGTGCCACTTGCGGAGCGCCGCGCGTCCATCCTGTCGCTGGACAGCGGGCTGCTGGGCGACCTGCTGGGCCAGGTGGATGTCGGCGAACTGCTGGACGCCGCCGTCGTGCAGCGCGTCGGCGATGAACTGCAACGGCTCGCTACCGATCGCCTGGCCAAGGGCAAGGAGGGCGTCGCCGATCTGCTGCGCGAGCTGGGTCCGCTGACCACGGAAGAGATCGGTGCGCGCCTGCAGGATGGCCATGGCAGCGCCGAAGCCTTCATACAACTGCTGCATGACGAGCGCCGCGCGCTGCCGGTAAGCATCGCGGGCACGGCGTACTGGGCCGCAGTGGAAGATGCAGGGAAGCTGCGCGATGCGTTGGGCACTGTCTTGCCCGCCGCTGTGCCGGAGGCCTTCCGCACGCCCAGCGCTGATCCGCTGGGGGAACTGGTTGCACGCTACGCGCGTACGCGCGCCCCGTTTTTCACTGCGGACGTGGCCGAGCGATTCGGCCTGGGCGTTGTAGTAGCCGATGCGGCATTGTCTCGTCTCGGCGAGCAGGGCAAGGTGTTGAGCGGCACGTTCGGCACGGTGAATGTCGCAGCGGGTGCTGCTGCCCACCCGGACATCAGTCCGTTGGCGTATCACGAGTGGGTGAGCGAAGACGTCTTCCGTCGGCTGCGCGTGCGCTCGCTGCAGGCAGCGCGTGAGGCCACCCGCCCCGTGCCCGGGGACGCGTACGCGCGGTTGCTGCTCGAACGGCACGGCGTGATGAGCGGCGCGGTGGGACATGCCGCCCTGCCCGACGTCCACGCCAGTGAAGGGACAATGGAGGGCGTGGACGGGGTAGTGCGGGTGGTCGAGCAGTTGGCCGGCGTGCCGTTGCCGATATCCATCTGGGAAAACCAGATCCTGCCTGCCCGTGTTCGGGACTATGTGCCGGCGTTGCTGGATGAGTTGCTGGCCACGGGCGCGGTGCTGTGGTGTGGGCACGGCAGGCTCGGTGACGACGACGGGCTGGTCTCGCTCCACCTGCAGGATGTGGCCGCTGAGACGCTGCCTGCAGCACCTGGCGGCGCGGAAGCAGATACGGCATCGCCCCTGCAGCCGTTGATCCTGTCCGTGCTGGAGGGGGGCGGTGCGTTCTTCGCGCGGCAGCTTGCGGCGGGCGTGCATGCGCGCATGCAGGCCGACCCCGACGGTTCGCCAGGCGTGGAGCTGTCGCCTGAAAACCTGCATGCCGCGCTGTGGGATCTGGTCTGGACAGGACAACTGACGACGGACATCTGGGCGCCACTGCGCGCGCTGTCCGGGGCGCGTGTGCAATCGCGCATCCGTGCCGCCAGTGTGTCGCGTCGACGCCGTGGCTTTGCCGGATTTCAGATGGCAGACAGCGCGCCGGCTGCATCCGTTGGGGCGCAGGGGCCGGCTACCTACGATGCCCCGTCGTTGGCGGGTCGCTGGTCGTTGCTGCAGCGAGGCTCCGCCAGCGATACCGTGCGTGCAGTATCACTGGCTGATGCGCTGCTGGATCGCCACGGGGTGGTCACCCGGGGCGCCGCAGTAGCCGAAGGCATCGCAGGGGGGTTCCCCGCCTTGCAACAGGTCTATCGGGGGATGGAGGATGCGGGGCGCGTGCTGCGCGGACGCTTCGTGCACGGCTTGGGCGGCGCGCAGTTCGCGGAGCGCGGCAGCGTGGACCGGCTCCGCGAGTTCGCCGAAGACAGCGTATCCACGGGAAGGGACGTTGCTATTGGACTTTCGGTACTCGACCCTGCCAATCCTTATGGGACGGTGCTGCCTTGGCCGTCGCACCCGGCACGGCAACGGCCCGTGCGCCGCGCCGGTGCGCTGGTGGTGATCGGCGCAGGGCAGCTGCGCATGTACCTGGCACAGGGCGGACGCAATCTGCTGACGTTCTTCGAGGGCGATGACCCTGCGCACGCAGCGATGGTGATCAGTGCGGCACAGGCGCTGGCAATCGCACTACGGCGGGGCAAGCGGTTGTCGTTCACCCTGGACCTCATCAACGATGAGGTGATCGGTCGCGGGCCGATCACCGACGCCCTGCGCGCAGCAGGTTTCCGTAATGCACCGCGCGGCTTGTCATGGGAGGGATGAGCGAGCGTCCCGGGTACCGGTAGCGCCGAGCCGTGCTCGGCGAGCGCAGCGGTCCGTCAGCGGGAACACTCCGCCGAGCGTGGCTCGGCGCTACGGACAATCGCGGGCATCGGTAGCGCCGACCCATGGTCGGCGAGCGCAGCGGGCCGTTGGCGGGAACACTCCGCCGAGCGTGGCTCGGCGCTACCGGGCATTGCGACCCATCAGGCCTTTCGCGGTGGACGCACCGAGACGTGCGGGTTGTCCCGTACGTGCCAGCGCCACGGCAACTCGACCGCGCGGCTGATGCCGATGCGCGGTCCGACGACCGGGTGCGACGGCGGCGGCGTGCCATCGTCCACGATCGTGATGCCTCTGTCGGCCGTAACCAGGTCGGCACCGTCCAGCGCGCGCGTGATCGCGAATGCCTGCGACAGTTTGCCGGGCCCACTGGCCAGATCGCGCTCGCGTTTCGCCTTGGGGCGTGACAGCTGCATCGTCTCGATGCCCTGCAAGGGCTCAGCCGCACGCAGCAGTACGCCCACACCTTCCCCCACTTCGCCACACACCGCGTTGCTGCCCCAGTGCATGCCGTAGGTGAAGTACACATACAGGTGCCCGGGTGCGCCGAACATGGTGGCGTTTCGTGCGGTCATGCCGCGGAATGAGTGTGCCGCGGGATCTTCGCTGCCGGCGTAGGCCTCCACTTCGACGATCCGTGCCGCGCGTCCGTCCGCGCTGACCAGGATCTTGTTCAGCAGTTCCGGGGCCACCGCCGCCGGATGGCGCCTGTAGAAGTCGCGCGGCAGGACGGACCAGGATTCGTCAATGAATTCCAACATGACCGCAGCATGCACCGGACGGCGTAGCGGGCCGGTCAACAGGGAGCGTTTGGCCCCCGCCATCGGTAGCGCCGACCCATGGTCGGCGAGCGCAGCGGGCCGTCGGCGCAACCATTCCGCCGAGCACGGCTCGGCGCTACCACAGCGCCGCTATCGGTATCGCCGACCCATGGCCGGCGGGCGCAGCGGTCCGTTGGCGGGCCCATTCCGCCGAGCACGGCTCGGCCCTACCACAGCCGCCATCGGTAGCGCCGACCCATGGTCGGCGAGCGCAGCGGTCCGTTGGCGAGCCCATTCCGCGGAGCACCGCTGGATAACCAGGCCCCGCATCAGCTGCGGCTTCACACGGCTTCGCCGTTCCGTAACGCGCGGCGGCGGACGCTTGACCCTGGTCAATCACGAGCAGGGGGGAGCGGACGGTGGCATCGGCAGTGCGGATAGGTTGCGCCGGTTGGTCGATTCCCAGCCGCTACGCAGATCGCTTCGGCGAAGGCGCCAGCGCGTTGCAGCGCTACGCTACACGCCTGACCGTCGCGGAGATCAACTCCTCGTTCTATCGCCCCCATCAGCCGGCGACCTATGCGCGCTGGGCGGCGGCCGTACCGCCGGACTTCCGTTTCTCGGTCAAAGTCCCCAAGCTCATTTCGCACGAGCTGGCGCTGCGCGGGGTGGGTGCGCCGCTGGACCGTTTTCTGGGCGAAGCCCTCCATCTGGGCGACCACCTGGGCGGTCTGCTGCTGCAGCTACCGCCGGCGCTGTCCTTCGATGCACGCGTGGCGTCGACGTTCTTTGCGATGCTGCGCCGGCGTACAGCGCTGCCGGTAGCCTGCGAGCCGCGCCACCCCAGCTGGTACCTGCCTGAAGCCGATGCCTTGCTGCAACGCCATGACATCAGCCGCGTCGGCGTGGATCCACCGCGCGTTCCGGCCGGCGCGGTTCCCGCCGCCAGTCCGGCGTGGGCTTACTGGCGCTGGCACGGCAGCCCGCGCATCTATTACAGCGCGTACAGCGACGAGGCGCTGCAGCAGCTGGCCGGCCAGCTTCGCGCAAGCACTACCCCGGGTACGCCGTGCTGGGTGATCTTCGACAACACCGCACACGGCTTTGCAATCGACAACGCCCTGCGGCTGCAGGCCTTGCTGGAGCAGGAAGATGCCTGAAGGTCCCTCCATCGTCATCCTGCGCGATGCCGCAGCGCATTTCCGCAACAAGACCGTGCGCCATGCCAGCGGCAACAGCAGCCTGGACCTGTCGCCCATGGAGGGCCGCCGGATCGTGTCCGTGCGCAGTTGGGGCAAGCACTTCCTGCTTGAGTTTCGTGGCTTCAGCCTGCGCGCGCACCTGCTGATGTTCGGTACCTGGCGGATCGATGAGCGCAAGCCGAACCCGGCGCGTGCGTCGCTTGTGTTCGACAACGGCGAGCTGAATCTCTACACGTGTTCGTTGAAGTACATCGAAGGCGACCTGGACGATGCCTACGACTGGCGGACCGATGTGATGAGCCCGCAGTGGGATCCCCGGCTTGCGCGCCGCCGCTTGAAGGCCCAGCCGGACACGTTGATCTGCGATGCGTTGCTGGACCAGTCGATCTTTGCCGGCGTGGGCAACATCATCAAGAACGAGGTGCTGTTCCGTACGCGCGTGCATCCCGCCACACCGATCCATGCGATCGCGCCACGCAGGCTGGGCCAGGTGATTGCGCAGGCCCGCGACTACAGCTTTGATTTCCTGGCATGGAAGAAGACATTCGAGCTCAAAAAGCACTGGCAGGTGCATACCCGGCGCATCTGTCCGCAGTGCGGCGGACCCATCAGCAAGCAGTATCTTGGAACCACGCAGCGCCGCGCGTTCTTCTGCCCCGTCTGCCAGCCCGCGCCATGAACCTGCGAACGGATGGACACTGGTTCGCCTATGTATTCCCGTGCGCATGGGAGGACTTCTGCAAGATCGGCTTCTCGCGCGATCCGCTGGGCCGCATCAGTGCGCTGCACCGGCGCTGGTTCGAGTTCTTCGATCTGGAAGCGGGATGGTTGGTGGAGGCGGAGACGCAGCGCGATGCGCGCGATCTGGAGTTGCAGCTGCGGCGTCCCTTGGCCCTGCACAAAGCGCCGTCACCACTCACCGTGCAGGAAAAGGCCGGTGGCAAGACCGAGTGGGTGCGGGGGGCGAACGCGCTGCTGGCCGATGCCGTGGCGGGACTGGCCGATCATGGTCACCACGTGTACGCCCTGCGTCCGTGGCTGCATCAGGTGATGCTGCAACGGGTGGACCGGTTGCATGACTGGGCCGCCGCGCAACTACCGGAAGAAGAAAGCCTGCGCTACCGCACTCCTTCCGTGGAAAACGCGTTGCGTGACCAGCTCGACGCGTACGCGGCGCTCGACATCGATCCGCGACCGTGGCTCCCTGCGCATGTGGTGCGCTGGTACGGGTGACGCCCATCCGGCGCGAATCAACACACACAGATCAGTCGCCGTCGCTACCCATCACCCGGTTGCGGCCTGCCTGCTTGGCGCGGTACATCTGCCGATCCGCTGCGGCCACCAAGGCACCCGCGTTCGAACGGCGGCCTTGGCTGATGGCCACGCCTACGCTGAGCGTCGCATCGATGCGGTGCCCGGCTACCTCCTGGGCGCAGCGCTCGAAGGTGGAGCGAAGGCGCTCCGCCGCGGCCAGCCCGGCTTTCAGGCTCGAGTCGGGCAGGATGCACAGGAACTCTTCGCCGCCATAACGAAAGATCAGGTCGTCGCGGCGCACCGCCTGCTCCGCCGCCCTCGCGGCCTGGCAGATCACCTTGTCACCCATGTCGTGGCCGAAGCGGTCGTTGATGCTCTTGAACTCATCGATATCAAAGAACAACGCCGCGCGCACGGTCCCGCTGACACGGTCCTCCTGATCCCAGATGCCCAGCTTTTCATCGAGCAAACGTCGGTTGTACAACCCGGTCAACGGGTCACGCGTGGCCTCGTCGTAGAGGCGGCTGGCCGCCTGTTCCTTCAGCACCGCAACCATCAGTCCGCAGACCAGCAGCACATCGATCAGCACGATGCCGCTGAATACCGCCACGGCCCACGTGCGCGGCGCGCCGGCACCCAGTGGCTCCGGCAGCCAGGGCGACAGGGTCATGGCGACGGCGGCGAGGGCGGCCGACACCATGAGGATGCGCGCCAGCAGCCGCGCCGACGGCAGTGCGGGGTCGCGGCGCTGGACCAGCGTGACCGCCGACAGACCACAGTAAAGCGCCGCAAGCGCGGCGCGCCCCGCCGCGTTCAACGACGACATCTCGCCGGGACCGAACACTGCCGCTACCAAGGCCAGCCAGCACAGCGGCGGCGCGAGCAGCAGGCCCCAGCGTGGCGGCAGGTGGAAGATGGATCGGATGCCCTGCCAGCCCGCTGCGAACGCCAGCAACGCGAAGAAGGTGCCGATGTAGCCGGCCGCCGGCGCCTGCTTGAGTGCGGGCCACAACAGCAGGGCACAGCAGCACGCGCCGGCCAGGAATGGCATGGCAAGCCACAGGCGCGCGCCACCCCGGGGCCGGGTCAGCAGCAACAGGATCGCAATGGAAACCAGGACTGCGGCGCTGAAGCCGAGCAGGGTGGGGATATCGATCATCACCCGCGAGGCTAGAGCGCGCTTTGCGAGTCTGCCGTCAACGGCGCCCTCACCACAGAGTGTGCGGTTCATCACAGGTTGCCGGCGGTTCCCGATCCGTTAATCAAGCACTGCCATCACACCGCCGACTGCGCGGGCATGTCGTGGTTGGCGAGGTGCGCACTGCGGAAAGCGACAGCGGACTTTGCGTGCTCGCGCCTTTCGCGGCAAGGGCTGTGACCTGCTTCGCAGTCCGCGCTTTTGCTCGCCGCGAGGGCGCGCGCGGGCATGCCACGTTGAGGCTCCTCGCAGCAAGGAAATCTCAATGAAGAAGCCTCTGATCCCTCACGGCGCCCTGAGGTGCCTCATTCTGATGTCCGCCACCGGAAGCTGTGGGGTAGCCGTGGCGGCACAGGGCATCACGGGGGATTGGAACGGGGCACGCGAGCGGCTCGCCAGCGACGGGATCGAGCTGGACATGGGCTATACCGTCGAAGCCGCACGCAACCTGTCTGGCGGTCTACGCCACACCTCGGCGCACGCCGGCCAGTTATCGGCCAGCGGACAGTTCGACCTGCAGCGTCTGTGGGGCTGGGAGGGCACGCGCGCTGCTGCATCGCTATCGCTGCGCGACGGACACAACCTGACAGAACGGGCGGGGCTGGGCAGCCTGCTGCAGAACCAGGAAGTCAATGGGCGCGGCAACATCGCACGGCTGGGCAGCCTGTGGCTGGCGAAGCAGTCTGCCGACGGCCAGTTCGATCTGAAGCTCGGCCGGGTATCGGTCGGTGATGACTTCAACGCGCTGGACTGCATCGCGATGAATCTCGCGCTCTGCGGCAGTCAGCCAGCCGTGTTCGGCGGCGACTACTGGTTCAACTCACCTCTCAGTCAATGGGGCGGCGTGTTCACCTGGCGGCCCGTGCAGGAGGTGTACGTGCGTGCAGGGGCGTATCAGGTCAATCCGCGTTACGCCGACACCCACGGCGGCGGACTGCGGTTCGCACCGTCCGGAACCGTGGACACGCTGACGCCGCTGGAGCTGGGCTGGGAGCCCACCTTCGACGGGCGTAGTGGGCATTACGCAGTGGGCGGCTGGTACAGCAGTGCCCGGCGCGCCGATGCAGTGCAGCGGTTTCCTGTCGAGGGGATGTCGCAGCAGCAGGAACTGCGCACGGGGGCCTACGGCGGCTGGGCCAGCGCGCAGCAGCAGTTGACGCGCGGCAGTGGCGCCAACGAACGGTCCGGGCTGCGTGGCCAGGTGGCGTTCGCACAGGGCGACCGGCGTACCGGCGATATCGATCAGATGTTCAACGTGCAGTTGATCCAGACCGGGCTGATGCACACGCGGCCTGACGATCGGATCGGCATCGGCCTGGCGACCACCCGGGTCAATCCACGTGCTGCGCGTTCTGGCCAGCAAGGTGTTGGCACGGCGTTCGCGCGTCGCGAGCACATGGCCGAAGTGTTCTACGGCTGGAAGCCGCTGGTCGGCGTGGATGTGCAGCCCGGTATCCAGTTTGTCCGCCACCCCGGTGGATTCACCGCGCGCAAGGATGCGGTGGTGGTTGGCATGAAGGCGGACGTGCGCTTCTGATGTTCCCGCGCGCTGTCATCGGCGCGTCTTGCGCCGTTGCTACAACGTCCCCCGGTACCGCTGCGGCATGCGTGGCGGTTCCCTCTATGCCCACGGGGCAGGGTTAGGCGCTACCGGGGCTAAAGTACGCAAGCTGCCGGCCGATACCGATGCGTCATTCTGCCTCGGAGTCTGTCATGTCGGCTGTACCGCATTTCCTGCGAACATTGGGCGCCCGCGTGCGCGGCACCGCTGCGGCTGCCAGCGGACATATCCACCGCCTGGGCCGCCTGAGTGTAGCTGCCAAGATCAAAGGCAGCCTGCTGGTCTGCGGCATCGGCCTGGTCACCGTTGCCGCGATGTATGCGTGGACGACTCATGTGAGTGATCGGGCCGCGCGCACGTTCGCTGTTCATCAGCAGGGCACCGGTCTTGCCTCCACGCTGGCGGCGGAGGTCGCCGAAGCCCGCAGGCTGCAGACGCAGTATGCCCTGACGTTCGATGCGGCTGATCGCACCTCGCTGCAGCAGGCCCAGCAGCGCCTGCAGGCCACGCTGGAGCAGTTACGCGCGCTGCCGATGGACGGTGCACGGAAGAAGGCGCTCGACGAGGTGGCCAGCCATGCCGCCGCATTTTCCGAAGGGATTGCCGGTTTGAACGCCCGCGTGGATGAGATGGGACGCGGTGATGAGGCGCTGGCGGTGCAGCTTGATACCGCGGCCGACGCCTTGCAGTCTGCCGTGGATGCAACCGATCGCCCCTTACTGGCGATGCACGTGCAGAAGATGCGCCGGCAGGAGAGTCTGTTGCTGTTGAACGGTGACTCCAGCCATGCCGACAAGGCCAGCGAAGAAAAGCTGCCGTTCGATCTCGCGCTGGCGGGCCTGTCTGCCGATACGCAACAGCAGCTTCGCGAGCTGATGGATGCGTATCAGGGCGCTTTGCTGTCCTATACCGCGGCGCGTGTCGGACTGGATGTGGAGGCACAGCTGCTGGTAGACACCGCGTCAAGCATCGCGCCGGCATTGCAGGCATTCCAGACGGTGCAGGCCAGAAACCTGGAGCAGGCGCGCGAACGACAGCAGGCGCAGGCGTCCCGCCTGGGTGTGATGTTCGCCGCGAGCCTGTTGACGGTTGCGCTGGTATTGATCGGCACACTCGTGATGGTGCTGCGCGCGGTGCGTCGACCGATCCAGGACACACTGCGATTTGCGCAGGACATTGCCGAAGACCGGCTGGATACCGAGCTGCGTGTGCACAATCCACACGATGAGATCGGGCAGCTTGCCCAGCGACTTGGTCATATGCAGCAGCAACTGCGCGCGCGCATCGAGCGGGACCGCGCCGTCGCCCAGGAGAACGCACGCGCACGCCAAGCGCTGGACAGCGCGTCCACGGGATTGATGGTGATCGACCCACAGGGCATCGTGACGCATGCCAACCCGGCGCTGCTGCTGACCTTGTCACGTGCCGCCGATGAGGTGATCGGCGCGTCGGCCCGCGACGTGCACACCGCATTGTCCAGCGCGGGTGGGAATAGAAGGCGGGACTTTGATATCCAGCACGCCGGCACGACCTGGCACGTGGTGACGACACCCATCTTCGACGATGGACACGCGCTGGGCGAGGTGGTGGAGTGGCGCAGTCGCGCGCTGGAGGTGCTGCTGGAGACCGAGGTGGCGGCGTTGGTCGACGCGGCGGCGCTCGGTGAACTGGCCGGGCGGATTCCGCTGGAGGGCAAGGAGGGCTTCGTACACCGTCTGTCCGCCAGCATCAACCATCTGCTGGCAACCTTCGAACACAACCTGGGCGACCTGCAGACGCTGCTGGCGGCGCTGGCCCGCGGTGACCTGCGCGCGCGCATGGACGGTGAGGTCGAAGGGGTGTTTGCCCGCATGCGCGACGATGCCAATGCGACGGTGCAGCAACTTGCAGGGATCGTGGCGCGCATCCAGCAGGCCGCGGGTTCCATCGGCGAGGCGGCCGGTGAGATAAGCGCAGGCAATGCCGACCTGTCGACCCGGACGGAGTTGCAGGCTGCCAATCTGGAAGAGACCGCTGCATCGATGCACGAGCTGACCGATACCGTATCGCGCAATGCCGATGCGGCCAGCCAGGCCAGTGTACTGGTGCAGGCCAGTGCGGAGGTCGCTGCACGCGGAGGCGACGCGGTGGGGCGCGTGCAGCGTTCGATGAGTGATATTTCGGCGGCGTCGCGTCGCATCGGCGAGATCACTTCGCTGATCGATGGCATCGCGTTCCAGACCAATATCCTGGCCTTGAACGCAGCCGTGGAAGCGGCGCGCGCGGGGGAGCAGGGGCGCAGCTTCGCGGTGGTTGCCAGCGAAGTACGCAGCCTGGCCCAACGGAGCGCGGATGCGGCGAAGCAGATCAAGGGGTTGATCGAAGATTCGGTGGCGCAGGTCGGGCAGGGTACGCAGGCGGTCGGCCAAGCGGGCGCGACGATGACCGAGCTGCAGGCCAGCGTGCAGCAGGTGGCGGCGATCATGCTGCAGATTCGCGATGCGTCGCTGGAACAACGCAATGGCATCAGCCAGGTCAACCAGACCATCGTGCAGATGGACGCCAGCACGCAGCAGAACGCGGCGATGGTGGAAGAAGCCACGGCCTCGGCCCGTGCTTTGGAAGACCAGGCGGATCTGTTGGCCGAAGCGGTGGCCGTGTTCCAGCTGCGCGCCGCGCCACGCGCCGTGGCCGCGTGACCTGGGCCGCTGCGCTCGGTAGTGACGGCCGCTGGCCGTCAGGTTCTTCCCGCTGCGCTCGCCGAGCGTGGCTCGGCGCTACCGAAGTGCTGCGATTCGCCGTGGCCGCGTGATCTGGGCTGCTGCGCTCGCCGAGCGTGGCTCGGCGCTACCGGGATGCCGCGATAACGTCGTGTCGATGCGTCAGATGAACATGCCGCCCGACGCTTCCACGCGCTGGGCGTTGATCCAGTGCGTGCCCGGTGACATCAGGGCAACCACGGCCGGGCCGATGTCGTCCGGTTTGCCTGCGCGGCCCAGCGCGGTGGACGAGGCCACCATCGCGTTGGTGCCGGCATCGTCGCGCACCCGGCCGCCACCGAAGTCGGTCTCGATCGCGCCCGGCGCAAGGGTGTTCGCACTGATCCCGCGTGCGCCCAGCTCTTTGGCCAGGTAGCGGGTGAACACTTCGATGCCGCCCTTCATCATCGCGTAGGCGGAGCTGCCCGGCAGCGAGAAGCGGGCCAGTCCGCTGGACACGTTGAGGATGCGGCTGCCATCGGCCAGCAGCGGCAACAGCGTCTGGGTCAGGAAGTAGGGCCCTTTCAAGTGCACGTTGACCAGATGATCGAACGACGCTGGGGTGGTATCGGCGATCAGCGCGTAGTGGCCTTCGCCGGCGTTGTTGATCAGGCCGTCAAGGCGCTCCACGCCCCAGGCTTGCAACTGCAGCTGCAGGCGTTCGCTGAATGCCGCGAACGCGCTGCTGTCGGCCACGTCCAGCGCCAGCGCGGCAGCGCGACGGCCCAGCGCCTCAATCTGTGCCACCACGTCATCGGCCGCAGCGGACTGGCTGCGGTAGGTCAGCACGATGTCGGCCCCGTCGGCGGCCAGGGCGAGTGCGGCATTGCGACCCAGGCCACGGCTGCCGCCGGTGATCAATACGGTACGGATAGCGGTAGTCATAGCGAACTCCATCAGCGGGTAGGGGTCCAGCGTATTGGGCTTGCAGGCGCGAATAAATCGCGTGATGCTGATATGACTGTTCAATCTGGAACAACAATCAATGGACAGCCTGGCGCAGCTTCGCGCGTTTCTGCATGTGGCCGAGCGCGGGTCGTTCACCCGAGCGGCTGAGGGACTGGGCCTGCCCAAGGCCAGCGTATCGGTCGCCGTGCAGCAGCTGGAAACCGCGATGGGCACGCAGTTGCTGCATCGGACCACCCGCCGCGTGCAGTTGACCGCCGATGGCGAGCAGCTGTTCCAGCGCGCACGCGATCTGCTGGACGATGTGGAGGACCTGCAGGGGATGTTCCGCCGCGACACCGCCACCCTGCGTGGGCGCCTGCGGGTGGACATGTCCAGCGGGATTGCGCGGCACCTCGTCGTGCCGACGTTGCCGGATTTCCTGCAGCACCATCCTGGGCTGGAAATCGAGCTCAGTGGCACCGATCGCCGCGTCGACCTGGTGCGGGAGGGATTCGACTGCGTGCTTCGGGTCGGCCCCCTCGATGACAACACGCTGGTGGCGCGGACGCTGGGTTGCATGGAGGTGGTGAACTGCGCCAGCCCGAGTTATCTGGTCCGCTACGGCACGCCGCATACGCTGGAAGCGCTGCAGGATCATCGACTGGTGCACTACGTGAGCACGCTGGGCCAGCGTCCGTCCGGCTTTGAATACTTCGATGGCCAGCAGTACCGCACCCTGCCGATGGCTGGCGCGGTGACGGTGAACAGCGGCGATGGATACAGCGCAGCGGCAGCGGCGGGGCTGGGCATCATCCAGGTACCGCGCCTGGGCGTGCGGCAGGCGCTGCATGACGGGGTGCTGGTGGAGATCCTGCCGCAGTTTCCGGCCGAGCCGATGCCGGTCACGTTGCTGTATGCACAGCGCAGGCACCTGCCCGCGCGCGTGAGGGTATTCATGGACTGGGTAGCGGCGCTGCTGCAGCCGCATCTGCAGCCGGTCAGCGGGGAACGGTAGAGCCGACTGGTAGAGCCGGCCGGTAGAGCCGACTTCAGTCGGCTGGCTCTTGCCTCCCGGTAGAGCCGACTTCAGTCGGCTGACGTGGTGCGCGAAATGCCAGCCGACTGAAGTCGGCTCTACCCGGTCGGTTCTGCCGGATGCGTGAGGCCAGCCGACTGAAGTCGGCTCTACCGGGTAGACGCCACCGGGTAGGCGTCACCGGGTAGGCGCCACCGGGTCGGTGCCAGCGCGCCAGCCGTCGCTCAGTACACGTCGCGGCGGTAGCGGCCTTCTGCCAGCAGGGCGTCCAGGGCGTCTTCGCCCAGTGTCTCGCGCAGTACGTCATCCACGCCTTGCGCCATGCCCTGCAGCGAGCCGCAGACATACAGGCATGCGCCATCGGCGATCCAGTGGCGAAGCTCTGCGCTGGCCGCGCGCAGCAGGTCCTGCACATATAGGCGCGTTTCGCCGTCGCGCGACCACGCAAGATCCACGCGCACCAAGTGCCGCTGTGCTTGCCAATCCCGCAGCTCATCGGCATACAACGCATCGCAGGCCTGCTGGCGTTCACCGAACAGCAGCCAGTGCCCGTGGTGCCCCGCTGCATGGGCTTCGCGCAACAGGCTGCGCAGCCCTGCGATACCGGTGCCGTTGCCGATCAGGATCATCGGCGGCGCATCGGCATGCCGATGGAAACCGGCATTGCGGCGAACACGCGCATGCACGGATCCCGCCACCGGCGCGTGGTGTGCCAGCCAGCCCGACCCCAGCCCCTCGCGACCAGCGGCGTCGTACACCAGGCGGACCACCAGCTGCACCGTGCCATCGGCCGCGCAGGAGGCGATCGAGTACTCGCGTGGCGGCAGCCGCGGCAGCTCATCCAGCCAGTGCACCGCGTCGTGCACGGCCTGTACCTGGGTGGCATCGGGCAACACGCGCACTGCGGCTGCATCGCCGACGCGTACCGTTGCGCCATCCACGTGCACCCACGCATCCGCATCCACGCCGGCGGCGTGCAGGACGGCCTGTACGTGCGCATCGCCCTGCCGGGGAGCTACCTGCAGGATGTCCCCGGCCTGCCAGCCGGTGCCGGGCGGTGGCTGAAGGGTGATCTGCCAGATCGCACCGCCCTGGCTGCCCGGATTGAGCAGCACGCGCTCCACCAGTGACCATTCCTGCAGGGCGCTCGGGCTTGTATCCGCCTCGAGTGCCTCGATGCCGGTCAACGCCACCAGGTGCTGCTGCCAGCGCTGCAGCGCGCGTGCATCATCGCCATCCACTTCGACGCAGGGGAACAGCGCCGCCGCCCCTTGTTCACCCAGCCAGGTCTCCACCCGGCGCGCGAATCCACAGAAGCGCGCGTACTGACGATCACCCAGTGCGAGCATCGCGTAGCCCAACCCGGGCAACGCCTGCGCCTGCGCCAGTACGTTGCGTTCGAACACCCGCGCGCTGTCCGGTGCTTCGCCGTCGCCGAACGTGCTGACCACGAACAGGGCGCGTTCGGTCTGCTGCAGGGTGGCCACATCCAATCGGGCCAACGGCTGCACCTGCACGCGCATGCCGGCCGCCTGCAACTGGCCGGCCGCGCGCCAGGCCAGCTGCTCGGCCTGGCCGCTCTGGCTGGCAAAGGACACCAGCCACGCCGGCCCGCTGGCGTCGCCGGTGACATCAAGCGCAGGAAGGTCGACACGTGAGGCGCGTACCGCGCGTTTCTTCGCCCGACGATCCAGGTACAGCATCCAGCCGGTGACGAAGAACAGCACCATCATCAGGCTGGACAGCATCACGATGAGGCGGCCGGGCAGGCCGAAGAAGCTGCCCGAATGCAGTGCGAACATGCTGGTCAACACTTTGCCGCCTGCATCCAGGCTGCCGTAGGCGCGCTGTTCGAGGAGCGCACCGCTGGAGGGATCAAGCTGCAGTACGTCGTGGGCGCGGTCGTGGTGCGTGCTGCTGGCCGACATCACGCGCACGGTCAGCGGCCGGTCGCCACGGGCCGGCAAGCGCAGGTCGATATAGCCCTCGCGTACGCCGGGCAGGGCGTACAACGTGGCCTGCACGCGCTGCAGGTTCAACGTGCCCTCGCCCTGCAGCACGGCCGGTGTTTCCCTTTCGCCGCCCAGCACGCGGGTCAGGCCATCGCGGTACCAGTCGAACGACCACCACAACCCGGTGAGCACGATCAGCAGATAGACCGGCAGCACCCACGTGCCGATCACCGAATGCAGGCTCCACAGGAAGCTGCGGCCACGGTGCTTCCACTCCACGGCGAACCAGCTGCGCCAGTTCCACCACTGCCGCGGCCAGCGCAGGTAGATGCCCGACAGCACGAACACCAGCAGGAAGATCGTGCAGATACCGGTGACCAGCTGCCCTCGCTCGCCGGCCACCAGGCGACGGTGCAGGTCTTCCATGAAATCGAAGAACGCCTGTCCCCGCAGCGCACTGAACGACTCGCCGGTGTAGGGATCGAAATAGACCCAGTTATCGCGTCCGCCGTCGAAGCGGGCCACTGAGGGGCGCTGGCCTGTCGCGTCCACGCGCAGCCGCTGCAACGGGGTGTCACTCGAAGCGGCAAGGGTGTCCACCAGGGTATCCAATGGCAATGCCTGTTGCCCGTCCGCATGCTGGGTCGCCACGGCGGCGAAGCCGGGATTCAGCGCGCGCAGCAGCTCGTCCTCGAACGACAGCGTGGCGCCGGTGAGGCCCATCAGGGCGAGCACGGTGCCGGCAGTGATGCCGAGGAACCAGTGCACCTGGAAAAGAACGTTCTTGAACATCGGGGGAGGGGGAACCGGTACCGCCAGTGGGGGCTGGCTGCTGCGCAGGAAGTGGCGATGCGGATGGCATTCATGCCATTAGCAAATGAGAATCACTCGCACAGTGTTCCGGTCCAAGGCTTCCGGGTCAAGCTTTGATCGAATAGTGTCAGTGCAGAGCTGCTCAAGCTGGAATCATTTGGAGCCGATAAGGCTTATTAATCGATCATGCAAGGAGGCGATCATGGATATTTGGGCTGAGCGGCAGGGTGAGAGTGGGCGGGTGGATTCGTGGCGCGACCCATATGGCAGGGACAGAGCGCGAGTGATTCATTCGGGTTACTTCCGAAGGCTTCAGGGGAAAACTCAGGTTCTGGGGTTGGGTGAAAGTGACTTCTATCGAACGCGACTTACTCACTCCATCGAAGTTGCACAGATCGCGAGTGGCATAGTTGAAGCGCTGAGGGCCATCAAGGATGACCCTTCTTGCGAGTTCTTGCCGTCGCCTCAGCTTATCGAGGCGATCGCGTTGGCTCATGACATCGGTCATCCGCCCTTTGGCCATGGCGGTGAGGTTGCACTCAACTACTGTATGCGCGATCACGATGGTTTTGAGGGAAATGCGCAGACTTTACGAATCGCAACGCGTTTAGGCGAGTACAGTGAAGAATGTGGTTTGAACTTGACCCGTAGAACATTGCTTGGCTTGATCAAGTACCCAGTGCTTCACTCTCGAGTTGTTAATAAAATTCAATATGGCGACCTCAATAGCTCGCTCAATCTTGATAATTTTAAGCCGCCAAAATGTATCTACGATTCCGACGCGCATGCACTTGATTTCGTTTTGAGTCCGCTCCCCGGTGCGGAGAAAAGTAAATTCTGTCAGGCTGATGGTTCGCCAAAAAAGCACGCCAAATCCTGCTTCAAAAGCCTCGACACATCTATCATGGAGCTGGCCGACGATATAGCGTACGGGGTTCACGATCTCGAAGACGCAATAGCGCTTCGTTTTGTAAATGAAAAGCAGTGGAGGCTTGAAGTTTACGGTCCGATTAAGGATGTGGCGGCCTCTCTTCCGCTTTCGGCTGAAATCGATTGGATAACTGATGAGCTCTTCAGTGGATCAAGTTTAAAGAGAAAGCATGCTGTCAGCTACTTGGTCGGATGGTTCATCAGAAAATGTGGCCTAGCGCCGCGCAATGTTTTCAGCGACCAAATATTCGATCTCACCGCGGAGATGAATCCGCAGGCCAAAAGCGAGCTGGAGCTTCTCAAGAGCTTTGTGGTTAAAAACGTAATCAAGTCTGCGGAAGTCCAGTCTTTGGAATATAAGGGACAGCAGATGGTGATCCGGCTATTTGAAGCGCTTGATGCAAATCCAATGCGACTGCTCCCCGATAAACAGAGAATCGACTTCGAAATCTCTGGGCAGCGAGCTATTTGTGACTATTTGGCTGGGATGACAGACGATTACGCGACAAGGCTTTACCATAAGATATTCACCCCATCATCGGGCTCAGTTTTCGACAAGCTTTGACTTTCCAGAGGAGGAGGTTGCCCACGCGGCAATCTCCCTCGGGGCAAAAGGCCCGAGCTTGCGGCGCACGATGCGGCCCTGCGCATCCACCAGCACGCTGTAGGGCAGCAGGCCCTGCGTATTGCCCAGGCGCACGCTGGCGTCGTCGCGGCCCGGCGTGTCCAGCACGATGGGATAGCCCACTGGCACCCGCTGCAGGAAGTCCTGCACGCCTTCCCTGGTGTCCAGTGCCAGGCCCAGCACCTGCACGCCCTGGTCGCCCTGCGCGTCGGCAAAGCGAGCCAACTCGGGCATTTCCTCAACGCAGGGGCCGCACCAGCTGGCCCAGACGTTGACCAGCAGCGGCCGTCCACGGAACGCGGCAAGGTCCACCGGGGTCCCGGACAGGTCCGGCAGCACGATGGCGGGCAGCGGCGATCCGATGGGATCTGCAGCCTTCGCCTGCCGGGAAACGGGGGCCGCCCCACGCTCTTCCATCACGTGCCCGGCCCACAGGCCCAGGCCACCGGCCAGCACCGCCGTCCACAGCAGTGCGGGCCGCAGGCGCGTCACCGCGCAGTACGCAGCAAGGCCTCTTCGGCCAGCGCCTGGGTCAGCACCGAAGGCAGCACGATCGGCGGTGCGCCGGGGCCATACACCACGTACAGCGGCACGCCCACGGCTTTGTGCTCATCGAGGAACGCGGTGATTTGCGGATCCACGTTGGTGTAGTCGCCGCGCATGTACACCGCATTGGTCCTGCGCAGCAGGTCCTGGAACGCGGGGCGCGACAGTACGGCGCGTTCGTTGGCCTTGCAGGTGACGCACCAGTCGGCGGTCATGTTGACGAACACCACGCGGTTGTCGCCGCGCAGCCGGTCCAGCATCTCCGGCGAATAGGCCACCGCGTTCTCGCCGGCGGCCTGTGCACCGGCAACCGGCGCCGCCAGTCGGCTCACGCCCCACACCGGTACCAGCGCCGCCAGGATCACCACGCCGGCCAGCACCGCACCGATGCGCTGGCTGCGCCAGCGGCTGCGCTCGAACCACCACAGGCCCAGCGCCAGCAGAACCAGCCCGGCCAGTACGAAGGCCATCGCGTCCACGCCGCGCTGCTTGCCCAGCACCCACAACAGCCACAGGGCGGTGGCATACATCGGGAACGCCAGGACGTGCTTGAGGGTCTCCATCCAGGCTCCCGGACGCGGCAGGCGGCGGGCCAGCGAGGGCACGAAGCCGACCAGCAGGAACGGCAGCGCCAGGCCCAGGCCCAATGCCAGGAACACCAGCATCGACTGCACCGCCGGTGCGGCGAAGGCATAGGCCAGTGCCGGGCCCATGAACGGCGCAACGCACGGGCTGGCGACCACGCACGCCAGCACGCCGGTGAAGAAGTCGCCCATCGGGCCACTACGCGAGGCCAGCGACTGGCCGATGCCGCCGACACTGCCGCCCAGCGTGAAAACGCCGGACAGGCTCAGGCCGACGGCGAACATCAGGTACACCAGGGTGGCGATGAACCACGGATGCTGCAGCTGGAACCCCCAGCCGGCCGCCTGGCCCGCGGCGCGCAATGCCAGCACCAACGCGCCGATCACCGCAAAGGCCACCAGGACGCCGGCGGTGTACCACAGGGCATGCGCCCGCGCGCGCTGGCGGCTTTCACCGCTCTGCGCCAAGCCCAGCACTTTCAGGGAAAGGATCGGCAGTACGCAGGGCATCAGGTTCAGTACCAGTCCACCGGCGAGCGCCAGCAGCAGCACCATCAGCAGACCCTTGAAGGTGGTCGTCGGCGCCGACGTAGGCGGCGGCGTGCGCTGCGCATTGCCTGCGCTGGCGTCGGGGCTGGGGGCTGCGGCATCGGCGGTCCGGGCCACGGTGTTGTCATCGGGCAGCGGGTCCGGCGTTATCGCAACCAGGCGCCGCCCATCGGTGGATCCACCACTGCCGCCGCCGTCGGTGCGCTGTGCTTCGCGCGGTAGCGCGGCCGGCAGCTCGGTCGCCGCTGTGGTGCCGGCAACGCCGTTGTCGACGGTGCCGGCGGGGATAGCAAGCTTCACCCGGCGGGTCATTGGCGGATAGCAGATGCCGTCGGTCTGGCAGCCTTGGAAGGTGACGACCAAGGTGGCATCGACCGGACCCGGACGGGTGCGCTGCAACGGCAGGGCCACATCGGTCTGATCGAAATACACCGCGACATCACCGAAGTGCTCGTCGCGGTGCGAGCGCGCCGCCGGCCAACGCAGCGGCTGCAGGCGCACGCCGTTGGCGCCTTCCAGCTTCAGCGAGGTGCGGCCGCGATACAGGTAATACCCGTTGGCCGGGGTGAAGCGCAGCAGCAGCGCATTCCCGTCGTCGACGATGGCGTCGAAGCCGAAGGCTTTCTCCGCCGGCAGCGGCAACGACTGCGTCGCGCTGGCCGTCCCGGGCAGCCGCAGGCCGCCACCGGCGCTGCCCAGCGGGCTGCCGAGCAGGGCCGCCGCGCCGCCGCTACGGACCGCTGAACCCGCTGTTTCCGTGTCAGCGCCACCGCCGGGCAGGGCGACCTGGATCACCCGCTTCTGCGGCGGGTAGCACACGCCCGCATCGGCGCAGCCCTGGTAGCGGACTTCCACGCTGACCGTGCCGGCGTCGGCTGTCGGCTGGCCGGGCAGGGTCGCCACCAGCTGCTGCCGGTAGGTTTCCACTTCGCCGAAGAAATCATCGTGGTGGCGATCACCGGCCGGCATCTTCAGGGTGCCTGCATTGAATGCGGGATCGGCCTTGACGCTGGTGCGATGGCGGTACAGGTAATAGCCCGGTGCGATCTTCCACTGCAGCTCGATCTGGCCGCGCTGCGGAGCCGTGGCGCTGAGCGCGAACGCTTCATCCACCGGCAGCAGGTCTTTCTCGCTCAGGGCCCACGCGGGCAGGGCCAGGGCCAGCAGCGCACACAGGGCAGCGCCGCGACGGGCAAGCGTCATCAATCCAAAGGTGTTCAAGCGTGTTCCTCCCGGGTCTGCGCCCGGATCCAATCCAGATAGGCCGGCAAGCCGGCGCGTGCTTCGACCGCGATGCACTCGGGGAGTTCATACGGATGCAGTTCGACCAGCCGCGCCATGGTGGCATCGAGTCGGCTGGCCGTGGTCTTCACCAGCAGCTGCAGCTCGGTGTCCGTGGTCACTTCGCCCTGCCAGCGGTACGTGGACCGCGCGCCCTCCTGGCGGGTAACGCACGCCGCCAACCGCTCACCTACCAATGCGTGCGCGATGCGCTCGGCAGTGGCCAGGTCAGGGCAGGTGGTGAACAACAGCAGCACGGGATCGGCGGTCGACATCGCCGCCGAGTATAGGGCCCCGGTCCGCGCAGGAGGCCGGACCGGGGCTCAGGCAGATCAGCAGCGCATCAGTTGGCCAGCTGGCAGCTGGCCGGCTTCGCTGAGGTGAACAGGGCCGGGGTGGCCCACTCGGGGTGGTCGATGAAGGGGTTGCGGTTGCCCTGGAAGCTGTAGATCACCTCGTTGCGGGCCCGCTCGGCATCGGTCGGTGGGTCGGCCAGATGCCAGTCGATCAGGGTGGACAGCAGGCCCATGTAAGCCGGCGAGCTGCTGGTCTTGACGATTTTGCTGCGGTCGTCGGTCAGCTCCAGGTCCGGTTCGGACTGGCCAGTTGCGGCATCTTTGCCCCCCTCATAGCGGATGGCCATGTACATCACCGCGCGGGCCATGTCGCCCTTGCGCTTGCCCCACACCTCGAACGTGCCCTGGTTGCCATCCGGCGTGCGCACCCAGTTCGAATTGCCGGGATAGGCGCCGCTGCCGCCGCCCTGGCCGTTGTTCGACTCGGTGGCGCGCTCGCCGCAGTTGCTGTCGCACTTGGCGAACGGCTTGTTGCCCCGGTCGGCATTCCACTGCGCATCGGTCAGGTACAGCATGTGGGTATCGGTATACGGCGCGTACGGCAGGCCTTTGTCGCCGGAGGTGCTGGCAAAACCCAGCGAGTTCGGCCAGGTGTGCTCGCGGTTGTAGGTCAGGCCGCTGCCGGTGCCCGCGCGCGCGCTGCCCTTGACGTAGCTGCGGTTGCGGTAGGCATCCAGCACGTTGCCGGCGTTGTTGGGATCTTCGTCGGCAATTTCCAGGATGGTCCAGGTACTGGTGCCGGACCCGCTGTACGGATACGCGGTGTGGCCCTTGATGGTGGCGTGCAACGAGCAGCGCAGCTGGCTGGGGCTGGAGGTGTTGACCTTGGAGTAGTACGCACCGGGGTTGCCCGGATTGCCCGGATCGGGGGTGCCGGTACTGCTGGCCACGGTGAAGGCGATGCGTGAATCCGCCGCCGGTCGCGCGCCCTGGCTGTCGCTGATGCGGCTGGCCCGGATGTCGAAGCGGCACGCTTCACCGGCCACCAGGGCGGTGTTGGTGGAAATTTTCAGGGTGCGGCCACTGGACGGATGGTTCAGCGGCACGCTGCCGGACTGGCCACAGCTCAGCGCGAACGCGCCGCTGGCCAGGGTCACGTTCTCGCTGAACACCACTTCCAGATCGCCGGCGGCGGGGAAGGTGCTGCTGCCCTGAGCGGGCAGGGTCGTGGACACCGACGGCGGCGTGTTCGGGCCCGGGGTGCCGGGGCTGCCGCTGAAGGTCTGGCTGGTGTTGCAGGCGCCGAACGTCTGCGCGGCCGATTCGGCCCAGGTGAAATGCGTGTACTGGCTGCCGCTGCCGGTCAGCTGCAGCGAGGTCCCCGGCGCGGTGCTGTTGCTTTCGGCAACCGGGATGTTCTGGCTGGTCATGCCGGCGGCCGGGCCGCTGCCGGCGGTGATGGTGCCCTCGTAACTGAGGAACTGCACCACCTTGCCACTGGCGTCGACCAGCGCGATGCCGTCGTTGGCCCCGTTCTGGATGCCGTTGGTCGGGTAGGTCACCACCGCGATGCGGGCGCTGCCGCAGGCCGCCGCCGTGCCCGCCGGAACCGCAGTGTTGGCGTACACGCTGGCTGCCGACGGCGTGCTGCCGTTGTACAGGTACAGGCGGTACCCGGACAGGTCCTCGCCGGCCGTGGCAACGACCTCGATCGCCTCGCCGACGTCCCCGGCCGGGGTGCTGTCGTCGTAGTGCAGTTCGTTGATGAAGACCTCGGCCCGGACGGGCGAGGTGGCCAGTGCCAGCAGGCAGGCAGCGGCTAGTGGTGACAGCAATCGCATCGACTACTCCTTGTGAGCGGATCCCCTGACGGCAATCTAAGCCGATTCCATGACATTTCTGTCGTATTCGGCACGCTTCTTATGGGGGGCGTGATCGGCATCACCAAAAAAGAAATTGAAGGAGCCCCTTGAAAGGGCAAGGCCGGGCTCCATCTCTGCTGTGTCCCGATCAGTTCGGGCTTTTTTCACGAGCGGTTCTGGCAGTCACCTCGGGTGAGTGCTAAAATCGCCGGACTTTTTCAGCACAATCAATAACTTGAGAGGTCTCACATGAGCAACTTGAAGCCGCTTCACGACCGCGTTGTAGTCAAGCCGATCGAAGCCGAGGAAGTGTCCGCCGGCGGCATCCTGATCCCGGATTCGGCCAAGGAAAAGTCGACCAAGGGTGAAGTCGTTGCCGTGGGTCCGGGCAAGGCACTGGACAACGGCAGCGTGCGCGCGCCGTCGCTGAAGGTTGGCGACAAGGTGATCTACGGCCAGTACGCCGGTAGCAGCTACAAGGAAGCTGGCGTGGAGTACAAGGTCCTGCGCGAAGACGACGTGCTCGCCGTCATCGGCTGAGCTGCATCCGCGCATCAAGCCGCCGGGCGTCGCCCGGCGCTACAACCGCATTTCAATTAAAAGGTAATCGCAATGGCTGCCAAAGATATTCGTTTCGGTGAAGACGCCCGCGCCCGCATGGTCCGCGGCGTCAACGTGCTCGCCAATGCCGTGAAGGCAACCCTGGGTCCGAAGGGCCGCAACGTCGTGCTCGAAAAGAGCTTCGGCGCGCCGACCATCACCAAGGACGGCGTCTCCGTCGCCAAGGAAATCGAACTGGCTGACAAGTTCGAGAACATGGGCGCGCAGATGGTGAAGGAAGTTGCTTCGCGCACCAATGACGACGCCGGCGACGGCACCACCACCGCGACCGTGCTGGCGCAGGCCCTGATCCGCGAAGGCGCCAAGGCCGTCGCGGCCGGCATGAACCCGATGGACCTCAAGCGCGGCATCGACAAGGCGGTCATCGCCGCAGTTGCCGAGCTGAAGAAGATCTCCCAGCCGACCGCTGACGACAAGGCGATTGCCCAGGTCGGTACGATCTCGGCCAACTCGGACGAGTCGATCGGCAACATCATCGCCGAAGCGATGAAGAAGGTTGGCAAGGAAGGCGTCATCACCGTTGAAGAAGGCTCGGGCCTGGACAACGAGCTGGACGTCGTCGAAGGCATGCAGTTCGACCGCGGCTACCTGTCCCCGTACTTCGTCAACAACCAGCAGGGCCAGACGGCCGACCTGGATGACCCGTACATCCTGCTGCACGACAAGAAGATCTCCAACGTACGTGACCTGCTGCCGGTGCTGGAAGGCGTCGCCAAGTCGGGCAAGCCGCTGCTGATCGTCGCTGAAGAAGTCGAAGGCGAAGCGCTGGCGACCCTGGTGGTCAACACCATCCGTGGCATCGTCAAGGTCGTGGCCGTCAAGGCACCGGGCTTCGGCGACCGTCGCAAGGCGATGCTGGAAGACATGGCCGTGCTGACCGGCGGTACCGTGATCTCCGAGGAAGTGGGCCTGTCGCTGGAGAAGGCCACCATCACCGATCTTGGCCGTGCCAAGAAGGTGCAGGTTTCCAAGGAAAACACCATCATCATCGACGGTGCCGGCGACGGTGCAGCGATCCAGTCGCGCGTCACCCAGATCAAGACGCAGATCGAAGACACCTCGTCCGATTACGACCGTGAGAAGCTGCAGGAGCGCGTGGCCAAGCTGGCCGGTGGCGTTGCAGTGATCAAGGTCGGCGCATCGACCGAAATCGAAATGAAGGAAAAGAAGGCCCGCGTTGAAGACGCCCTGCACGCTACCCGCGCAGCCGTCGAAGAAGGCGTGGTCCCGGGCGGCGGTGTGGCCCTGGTGCGTGCCCTGGTGGCCGTTGGCGACCTGAAGGGTGCCAATGAAGACCAGACCCACGGCATCCAGATCGCCCTGCGCGCCATGGAAGCCCCGCTGCGCGAGATCGTGGCCAACGCCGGTGAAGAGCCGTCGGTCATCCTGAACAAGGTGAAGGAAGGGACCGGCAACTACGGCTACAACGCCGGCAATGGCGAGTTCGGCGACATGGTCGAATTCGGCATCCTGGACCCGACCAAGGTGACCCGTTCTGCCCTGCAGAACGCCGCTTCGATCGCTGGCCTGATGATCACCACCGAAGCAATGGTGGCTGAAGCCCCGCGCAAGGAAGAGTCTGCTGGCGGCGGCGCTGGTGGCATGGGCGGTATGGGTGGCATGGGCGGTATGGACTTCTAAGTCCAACGCGTCCCGTAGCACCTGCATCATCAAAAACCCCGCCGGAAACGGCGGGGTTTTTTGTTGTAGTCACCGACCCCGGATCCGGTAGCGCCGAGCCATGCTCGGCGGCTCTCCGTTCCGGCAACGCGATACCTGACGCAGGCGGCGCTCCGCGCTCGCCGAGCGTGGCTCGGCGCTACCGGTCTTCAGCCGACTGCACTTCGTAATACGTCTCGTACACGCGCAAGAGCATCGGGGTTCGCCACGCGGTTGTTGCCGCCCACCCACGCAAATCCATCTCGCCGGACCCGCGGGAAGAGGTGGAGGTGGAAATGACCGAGGTCGTTGAATGCCCCATTGTTCTGCAGCAACGACACGCCATCGCACTGCAGCGTGCGCTCCAGCGTGGATGCAAGGCGCTTGGCGACCAGGAATAGTTCGGTTAGCAGATCGTCAGGCAGATCGGTGATGTCGGCATGGTGTTGTCGCGGACACAGGAGAATGTGCCCAGCGTTGATCGGCATGTGATCCAGGAAGCAGATGATGTGCTCGTTCTGCAAAATGACGTTTGCCTCCAGAGAGCCTGAAGTGATGGCGAACACAACGCAGGCTGGCATCGCGTCACTCCATGAAAACGCAACATACGGGCGATCTGCACCATGTGGGCTGCCCTACGAATACGGGCCCTGCGGTGGCATCTCAGTCGTGCACGTCGAGGAGCCACCTGTGCCGAAGCGCAAGGTGGCGGACGGTGCGGGTTGGCATACCGGCTGAGTGCCCCCCCAATGGACCGGCGGATCAAAGATCCCCGCGCACCGTCCACCATGAAGCGGGTGGTACGGTGCATTCTCTGTCCTGACTCCAAGCATGGGCAGAGTGCGGGGGGGATTACTCAAATCGGGATGCCAATCCCGGCGGGCCTTGTCGGTCCGCAGGCACATGATGCGCATTCCCTATGAGCGGAGCTATCAGGAAAGCTGCAGAACCGTCGCCGCGTGGATATCCGTTCCGGCACTTCGATGCCTGACGCAGTCCGCGCTGCGCGCTCGCCGAGCGCGGCTCGGCGCTACCGGGTTGCACTGCCGTGGTAGCGCCGAGCCATGCTCGGCGGCTTTCCGTTCCGGCAACGCGATACCGGGCTGCAGTGATGCGTGCCTCTGTCTCGCTGCGTTCTTACAGCCACGTCCGATGGCCGATGCGCGCTGTCTCGTTTTCACTGGGTGCCAGGGTGTACGCCTGTGCGGGGCAGGCGGATCGTGCTGAGCGCAAGGTGCGCAGTGCGCAGGAAGATGTCCGCAGATCGCAGGAGGATGTGCGCCGTGCGGAGCAGAACCTGCGCGACGCACGGGCACGGAACGATGAGGGAAAGATCAGCAAGCATCAGGAAAAGCTCAGCGAAAAGCAGCGTCGGCTGCGCGAGAAGCAGGATGACCTGCGTCGCACCCGCTCCGACCGAACGGCGCTGAACCACTGATTCACGTCGGGTCGATGTTGCGATTGAAACTGTTGCACTGGCGCATTTCTGTGCTAACAATACTGACCATGCACGCAGCCCACGCCAACTTTTATTGGTATTACTTTCCGAAGCCCCAGGCGGAGGAAGGACTGCGTTCACCCTGAAGAAACCTTCAGACGCATTCCCGAAAGCCGCCAGCGAACCTGGCGGCTTTTTTGTTGTCGCCGCGCTGGGGAACCCCACCCGCTTACCGAGATCCCCGCCATGCCCCCCCATACCGACGACCTCCGCATCCGCAAGATCGAACCGCTGGCCTCACCGGCAGAACTGCTGGCCCTGCTGCCCTGCGACGATGAAGCATCCGACACCGTCAGTGCCTCGCGCAGCGCGCTGCATGCCATCCTGCACGGGGCGGACGACCGTCTTGCCGTCGTAGTGGGGCCCTGTTCGATCCACGATCCCGCCGCCGCGATCGAATACGCGCAGAAGCTCAAGCCGTTGCGCGATGCGCTGGCGGGCGAACTGGAAATCGTCATGCGTGTGTACTTCGAAAAGCCGCGCACCACGGTGGGCTGGAAGGGGCTGATCAACGATCCGGACCTCGACGGCAGTTTCAACATCAACAAAGGCCTGCGTATTGCCCGTGGCCTGCTGCGCGACATCAACAAGCTGGGGCTGCCGGCCGGCGTGGAGTTCCTTGATGTGATCTCGCCGCAGTACATCGCCGACCTGGTGGCGTGGGGTGCGATCGGCGCACGTACCACCGAAAGCCAGGTGCATCGTGAGCTGGCGTCCGGCCTATCGTGCCCGGTTGGCTTCAAGAACGGGACCGACGGCAACATCAAGATCGCCGCCGATGCCGTTGGCGCGGCGATGAACCCCCATCATTTCCTGTCGGTGACCAAGCAGGGCGATACCGCGATCGTCGCCACGGCGGGCAATCCGGATTGCCACGTGATCCTGCGCGGCGGCAAGCAGCCCAACTACGATGCGGCCAGCATCGCCGATGCCTGCCAGGTGCTGACCAAGGCGCAGTTGTCCACGCGCCTGATGGTCGATGCCAGCCACGCCAACAGCCTGAAGAATCCGGACAACCAGCCCAAGGTGGTCGATGACATCGCCGCGCAGATGGCCGGCGGTGAGCAGCGTATCGTCGGGGTGATGATCGAGAGCAACCTGGTCGGCGGTCGGCAGGAGTTGGTGGAAGGCCAGCCGCTGGTGCACGGCCAGAGCATCACGGATGGCTGCATCGACTGGGCGACCACCGAAGTGGTGCTGGAGCGGTTGGCCGCTGCCGTGCGTGCGCGCCGCGAGGCCGTGGCGGCGCGGGAAGCAGAAGTGGAAGCGCAAGCCGCCTGAGCGGTGCAACGTGTGTGGAAGACGGTTGCTGCCTGCGGGGGCGCGCCGTCTTCAGCGGTGGCTGGCGGAGTTGGCAGCCATCGCGGCCGCATCGGCGATGCGCCTGGGACGGGATGCATTGAACCCGTTCCAGGTTCATCGCCGGGGTGGTGGACGAGGTAATGATCGCGATCTGGCGGGTGGGGTGAAGCCGCCTTGGTTGGGCCTCGCTGGTAGAGCCTCGCTGGTAGAGCCGACTTCAGTCGGCTGCGTGCCGGTCCGCGAGCGCGGGAGCAGCCGACTGAAGTCGGCTCTACCGAGGAGGCTGCGTGCCGGTCCGCGAGCGCGCGAGCAGCCGACTGAAGTCGGCTCTACCGGTCAGGCTGCGTGCCGGTCCGCGAGTGCGGGAGCAGCCGACTGAAGTCGGCTCTACCGGGTCGGCTGGGTGCCGGTCGCGAGTGTGGGAGCAGCCGACTGAAGTCGGCTCTACCGGGTTGGCTGGGTGCTGATCGCGAGCGCGGGAGCAGCCGACTGAAGTCGGCTCTACCGAGGACGCTGCAGTTTCGCCAGCGCCAGATACATTGCCGGGGTGGTGTACAGGGTCAGCAGCTGGCTGACCAGCAGCCCGCCGACGATGGCGATGCCCAGCGGGCGGCGCAGCTCCCAGCCTTCGCCGCCGCCGAGCATCAGCGGCAGGGTGCCCAGCAGCGCGGCGATGGAGGTCATCAGGATCGGTCGCAGACGCAGCCGTGCCGCCTCCATCACCGCATCGTGCGCACTGAGACCGCGCCGCTCGGCGGCCAGGGCGAAGTCGACCAGCAGGATGGTGTTCTTCATCACCACGCCGACCAGCAGGAACAGCCCCAACAGCGAGATCAGGTTGAGCTCGTTGTCGAACAGCAGCAGGGCGAGCAGGGCGCCGACGCCGGCCGACGGCAGCGTGGACAGGATCACCAGCGGCTGCAGGAAACTTTCATACAACACGCCCAGCACCAGGTACACCGCCAATGTGGCGCCCAGCAGCAGCCACAGCTGCCGTTGCCGCATCTGCTCCAGGCCGGCCGCTTCACCGGACAGCTTCGCCTGCACGGTGGCGGGCAGCATCAGCGTGGCCATGGCGCCGTTGATGGCGGTGACCGCCTGCTCCAGACCCACCCCGGGTGCCAGCGCGAACTCGATCCAGATGGAGGCGAACTGCTGGCTGTGGGAGACACGGTCCGACGCCATGCCATAGCGCCACGTGGCCACACTGGACAACGGGATGCGCTGGCCTTCCGCGCCGACCACCTGCAACTGCTGCAGCGTGGTCGGGTCCTGGGTATGCCGCGGGTCCAGTTCCATCACCACGCGGTACTGGTTGAGGGTGTCGTACAGCGTGGCGACCTGGCGTTGGCTGAAGGAGTTGTTGAGCACGGTGGCGATCGTGCGCAGGTCCACGCCATGGCGCGCGGCGGCTTCGCGGTCGATGTCCAGCACCACCTGGCGCATGCCGGCCTCGCCCTGTGCTTCCACATCCACCAGTTCCGGCAGGGACTTCAGCGCGGCGCTTACCTTCGGCGCCCACTCACGCAACGGCGCGAGGTCGGCGGCCAGCAACTGCAGTTCCTGCTTGCCGCTGTCGCCGGCACCTTCCAGGCGGATGTCCTGGTCCACCCACATGTACAGGTTGCCGCCAGGCAGCGGTGGCAGGTTCGCGCGCAGGCGCTCGATCACCTGCTGGCTGGATACCTTGCGTTCGGCCAAGGGCTTCATCTTGATCATGATGAAGGCATTGTTGACCCCCATGCCGCCGCCGATGTATCCGATGATGTCCTCGATCGCCGGATCATCCAGCAGCAGCTGGCGGTAGGCACTGATCTTGGGCTGCATTGCCTGGAATGACAGGCCGTCATCGCCACGCGCGAAGCCACGCAGCTGCGCGGTATCCTGCTGCGGCACCATGCCCTTGGGTACCTTCTGCAGCAACCAGGCATTGAGCGCGATCACGGCGACGAAGGCCAACAGCGGCCAGCGGAGCCGCTGCAGGCCCTTGTCCAGCGTGCGCAGGTAACCGGTACGCACCCGCTCGAACAACGCGTTGCTGCCGCGCTGCCATCGCGACGGCGTGCGCTGTGCATCGGTGAACAGATGCGCGCACAGCATCGGCACCAGGCTCAGTGCCACCACCACCGATACCGCCATCGCGGCCACCAGGGTCAGCGAGAACTCGCGGAACAACCGTTCAACGAAGTCATCCATGAACAGGATGGAGACGAAAACCACTGCCAGTGCGAGGTTCATCGACACCAGCGTTGCGGACACTTCACCCGCACCGCGTATCGCCGCCTGCCACCGATCGGCACCCAGCTCGCGATGGCGCGCGATGTTCTCCAGCACCACGATGGCGTCGTCCACCACCAGCACGGCGGCAACGATCAATGCCATCAGCGAGAGCGTGTTGAGCGAAAAGCCCAGCAGCGCGATCAGGGCCAGCGTGCCGAACAACACGACCGGGATGGCCACGCTGGGCACCAGTGCGGCACGCCAGTGACCGAGGAAGCCGAGCACCACCAGCACCACCAGCACGATCGCCAGCAGCAGGGTCAGCTCGGCCTCGTGCAGGGTGGCGCGGATGACCGGCGAGCGATCCATCACCAGTTGCATGTCGACGTTCGCCGGCAGCAGTGCATGCAGCTGGGGCAGCTGCTGCTGGATGGCGTCCACGGTGGCGATGATGTTCGCGCCGGGCTGGCGGCTGATGATCAACAGCACGGCGGGACGTTCGTTGTGGAAACCACTGGCGTAGCGGTCCTCTACGCCGTCCGCGACTTGTGCCACGTCACCCAGCCGCAAGGGGCGACCGTCCTTGATGGCAAGGGCGAGTTCGCGGTACTGCGCCGCTTCGCGCAGTTGCAGCGGTGCCTCCAGCTGCCACTGCCGCTCGGCGTTTCCTACTGCCCCCAGCGGCCGCAATGCGTTCGCACGCGCGATGGCCTGCGATACGTCATCCAGGGCCAGCCCGGCGTGATTCAACGCGTTCGGGTCCAGCGATACCCGCACGGCGGGCAATGCGCTGCCGCCGACCTGCACCTCGCCCACGCCGGGTACCTGTGACAGCTTCTGCGCCAGGACGGTGGAGCCGATGTCATACAGCTGGCCCGGCGACAGTATGTCCGAGGTCAGCGCCAAGGCCAGGATCGGTGCCTGCGATGGATTGACCTTGCGGTACTCCGGCATGCCGGGCATGCCACTGGGCAGCTGGCCGCGTGCCGCATTGATGGCGGCCTGCACTTCGCGCGCCGCTTCGTCGATGTTGCGGTCGAGCACGAACTCCAGCTCGATCTCCGTCTGCCCCTGCGAACTGGATGATTCGAGGTTCGTGATACCGGGAATGCTGCCGAGTGCGCGCTCCAAGGGCGTGGCCACCGTGGCCGCCATCGATTCGGGCGAGGCCCCGGGCAGGCTGGCGCTGATCTCGATGGCCGGATAATCGACCTGCGGCAGCGGTGCCACGGGCAGCAGGCGCAGCGCCATCAGGCCGGCAAGCACGAGGGCGACGGCGAGCAACGTGGTGGCGACCGGCCGCTGCACGCAGGCCTGGGCAATGCGCGCGCCCGGGTTCACGCCTTGGCCCCGCCGTCGGCCGGGATCGGAGCGGCCACGCGACGGCGCTGCAGGCGGTCGAAGGCGAGATAGATCACCGGCGTGGTGAACAAGGTCAGTACCTGGCTGACCAGCAATCCACCCACCATCACCCAGCCAAGCGGCTGGCGCAGTTCGGCGCCCGAGCCGCTGGCCAGCATCAGCGGTATCGCCCCGAACAGGGCCGCCAACGTGGTCATCAGGATCGGCCGGAAGCGCAGCAGCGCCGCCTGGTGGATCGCCTCGCGCGGTGCCATGCCCCGGGTGCGCTGTGCATCCAGCGCGAAGTCGATCATCATGATCGCGTTCTTTTTCACCAGCCCGATCAGCAGCACGATGCCGATCACCGCGATGAGGTCCAGGCTGCGCCCGCTGATCCACAGCGCGGCCAACGCACCCACCGTGGCCGAGGGCAGCGTGGACAGGATGGTGATGGGATGGATGAAGCTCTCATAGAGCACGCCCAGCACGATGTACATCACCACCACGGCCGCCAGGATCAGCCACAGCGTGCTGGACAGCGATCCGTTGAAGGCCGCAGCCGCGCCCTGCAGGCGCAGCTCGATGCTGGCCGGCAGCGCGATATCCGCCCGCGCGGCCTCGACCGCTGCGACGGCAGCGCCCAGCGATGCACCGGGCGCGAGGTTGAACGACAACGTGGCAGCCGGGAACTGGCCGACATGGTTGCGCAGCAGGGGCGCTGGGCCTTGTTCGATGCGCGCCACCGCACCCAGCGACACGGTCTGGTCCTCGGCATTGCGCACGCGCAGGCCGGCGATCGCATCCGGTCCGGGCTGGTGTGCAGGATCCGCCTCCAGCACCACGCGGTACTGGCTGGCCTGAGTGAAGATGGTGGAGATCTGCCGTTGCCCGTAGGCGTCGTACAGCGCATCGGCGACCGCTTCCACGGACACGCCCAGCCGGGCCGCTGCATCGCGATCGATCACCACGCGCGCCTGGCGGCCCTGCATCTGCAGGTCGCTGGCCACATCGCGCAGCACCGGCGAACGTTGCAACGCCTGCAGCAGCCGCGGCGTCCAGTCCTGCAGCGCATCGGTGTCCGGGCTGGTCAGGGTGAACTGGTACTGGCTGCGGCTGATGCGGTCTTCCAGTCCGAGTTCCTGCACGGGCTGCAGATACAACGTGATGCCGGGGATGTCGGCCACGCGCTGCTGCAGGCGGGCCATCACCGAAGCGACGTCGCCGCGTCCCTCGCCGCGTTGGCCGTGCGGCTTGAGCTCGATCAGCAGACGGCCCGTATTGAGGGCCGCGTTGTTGCCATCCACACCGATGTACGACGATAGGCTGGCCACCGCCGGGTCCTGCTCGATGGCCGCGGCAAGGGCCAGCTGGCGCTGGCGCATCGCCTGGAACGAAATCGCCTGCGGCGCTTCGCTGATGCCCTGCACCAGCCCGGCGTCCTGCACCGGGAAGAAGCCCTTGGGGACAGCGAAGTACAGCGCCACGGTCAGCAGCAACGTTGCCGCAGTGGCGATCAGCATCAACGGCTGGCGCTGCAGCACCCAGTGCAGTTGTCGGTCGTAAGCGGCGATGACACGGTCGAACATGTCGCCGCGCTGGCCGCTGCCCCCTTCGTGCTTGTTCGCGCCGGGGCGCAGGAAGCGTGCGCACAGCATCGGCGTCAGGGTCAGCGAGACCAGCAGCGAGATGCCGATGGCCACGGCCAGGGTGATGGCGAACTCATGGAACAGCGCGCCCACCAGATCAGCCATGAACAGCAGCGGGATCAATACGGCGATCAACGACACTGTCAGCGATACCAGGGTGAAGCCGATCTCGCTGGCGCCCTTGAGCGCTGCGTTCATCGGCGTCTCGCCTTCTTCCAGGTGCCGCGCGATGTTTTCCAGCATCACGATGGCATCGTCGACCACGAAACCCGTGGCAATGGTGAGTGCCATCAGCGTGAGGTTGTTGAGCGAAAAGCCGGCCAGCAGCATCACCGCGAACGTCCCCACCAGCGACAGCGGCACCGCGACACTGGGAATCAGCGTGGCCGAGGCACTGCGCAGGAACACGAAGGTCACCAACACCACCAGGCCGATGGCGAGCACCAGCTCCTTCTGTACGCCGCGGACCGACGCGCGGATGGACTCGGTGCGATCACTGAGCACCTGCAGTTCCACGCCCTTGGGTAGCGCCGCCTGCAACTGCGGCAGCAGCTCGCGCACGTGCTCCACCACCGCGATGACATTGGCCCCCGGCTGGCGCTGGATGTTCACCAGCACCGCAGGCGTGGTGCCGGACCACGCCGCCAGCTGCCGGTTCTCGGCACCGTCGCTGATGCTGGCCACGTCGCCCAGCCGCAGTGGCGCGCCGTCGCGCCACTTCAGTACCAGCGCGCGGTACTCCGCGACGCTGCGCATCTGGTCGTTCGCGTCGAGCATCACCGCGCGGATCGGCCCGTCGAAACTGCCCTTGGGCAAGTTGACGTTGGCGGCGGCAATCGCCGTGCGGACATGGTCCATGCCCAAGCCGTTGGCGGCCAATGCGGCAGGGTTGACCTGGATGCGTACGGCAGGGCGTTGGCCGCCGGCCAGGCTGACCAGGCCGACGCCCGGCAACTGTGACAAACGCTGCGCCACGCGCGTATCGACCAGATCGTGCACCTGCGGCAGGGCCATGCCCTGCGAGGTCACCGCCAGGGTCAGGATCGGGGTGTCGGCCGGATTGACCTTGCGGTAGACCGGCGGCACCGGCAGGTCGGCGGGCAGGAAACTGCCGGCGGTGTTGATCGCCGCCTGCACGTCCTGTTCGGCCACGCCCAGCGACACCTCCAGCCCGAACTGCAGCGTCACCACCGACGCGCCACCGGAACTGGTGGAGGACATCTGCTTCAGTCCCGGGATCTGGCCCAGCTGCTTCTCCAGGGGGGCGGTGACCATCCGCGTGGTCAGCTCGGGGCTGGCACCGGGATACAGCGTGGTGACCTGGATGATCGGGTAGTCGACCTGCGGCAGCGCCGCCACCGGCAGCAGCCGATACGACAGCACGCCGGCCAGCAGCAGCGCCACCATCAGCAGGGTGGTGGCGACCGGGCGCAGGATGAAAGGCCGCGACAGATTCATGCGCCGTCCTGCGCAGCGTCCTCGCTGATGATGCGCACGGCGCTGCCGTCTTCCAGTCCGTCGATGCCTTCCACCACCACCTTTTCGCCGGCCTTGAGCCCGCTGCGCACCGAGACGCGGCTGCCATCGGCCGGTCCCAGCACCACATCACGGCGTTGCGCCTTGTCATCCTGGTCGATCACATGCACGTAGTTGCCTTTGCTGCCGAACTGCACGGCGGCATCGGGAATCACCACGGCATCGTGCGCACCGAGCTGCAGGCGGATGTTGACGAACTGGTTGGGGAACAGCGCGTCATCGGCGTTGTCGAACTGCGCGCGCAGCTTCAAGGTGCCGGTGGCCGTGTCGATCACGTTGTCCACGCTGGACAGCACACCGTCGCCCAGCGCGGCGCGCTCTTCGCGGTCCCAGGCCTGCACCGCCAACGCCGGCGTGGCGCGCACGGCATCCAGCAGCGCCGGAAGTTCCGGTTCGGGTACGGTGAACAGCACGCTGATCGGTGCGGTCTGCGCCAGCGTGACCAGGCCATCGGCATCGCTGCTACGGATCAGGTTGCCCACGTCCACCCGTCGCAGGCCGAGCCGACCACTCACCGGTGCGGTGATACGGGTGTACTGCAACTGCAGGCGGGCTTCGTCCACCGTGGCCTGGTCGCTCAAGCGTCGCCCCTGCAGCTGCCGGACCTTGCTCTGCTGGTCACTGAGTTCCTGCCCGGACACATAGTTCTTTGCCTGCAGCTCGCGGAACCGCTGCAGCTGGCGCTCTGCATTTTCCAGTTCGGCCAGGTTCTGCTGCTGGGTGCCCTGTGCCTGGGCGAGACGCACCTCGTACGGGCGCGGATCGATCTGCGCGATCAGCTCGCCTGCACGGACGTGCTGGCCTTCGTCGACATGCAGCTTCAGCAGTTCACCATCGACGCGGCTGCGCACCACCACGCTGTGCAACGGGGTCACGGTACCGATGGCTTTCAGCCGCAACTGCAGCGGTTCGGCGCTGGCGCGCGCCACGCGCACCGGAGTCGGCTTGCGGCCGCCTTCATCGGTTGCCGGAGCAGCGTGCGGCCACGCCCACCATGCGATCAGCGCAACAAGCGCGACGAGGGAAGCTGCCAGCAGCAGCATGCGGTTACGGCGGAGGCGCGACGGTTCGGCAACGGACATGGGGCATCCTGCACCCTGCGCTGGCGCAGGGTAGTACTGCGCCAGGGACACGACTGCATCGCCTGGCAACGGGGGGAAGGGTTGTCTGGCGGGGCCGCAGAGGCAGCGTGGCTGGATGCCGCCGCACGCAGCGACGGGGCCGTCATGGTAGCTAATCGCACGGCATATTTCCGCATGACCAAGGTCATGGGGGTGGCATGCCGGCGCGTGACGGCCGTCAGCAGAAAGTCGGTAGTGACGGCCGCTGGCCGTCAATCGAACTGACGGCCAGCGGCCGTCACTACCGGTTTTTCAGTGCACTTCGTCGTGGTACACGAACTTCGGCATTTCCCAGCGGTAGTGGATCGCCAGCAGGCGTAACGCGAACCCCCCGCCCAGGCAGCACAGGATGGCGATGTTGTCGGCCACGTTCCAGCGCAACAGCAGCAGGTACGCAGCACCGGTGAGCAACGAGATGATCGCGTAGAGCTCTTTCTGGAAGATCAGCGGCACCTCGTTGCACAGGATGTCGCGCAGCACGCCGCCGAACGCACCGGTCAGCATCCCGGCGATCAGCACGATCGGTGTGGCATGTCCGGTTTCGCGGGCGATCGCGCAGCCGATCAGGGTGAAGGCGATCAGCCCCAGACCATCCAGCACCAGGAACGTGCGGCGGAAGTGGTGCATCCAGCGCGCGACCCAGGTGGCGATCAACGCAGCGCAGACAGTGAATCCGAGGTACTCCGGATGCTTCACCCAGGCCAAGGGGTAATGGCCGAGGATGATGTCGCGCAGTGAGCCCCCGCCCAACGCGGTGACACAGGCGATCATGACCACGCCGAAAAGATCCATGCGGCGGCGTCCTGCGGACAGGGCGCCGGTCATGGCTTCGGCGGAAATAGCGATCAGGTAGATGATGGACAACAGCATGGGCAGGCTCCGGACGCGGTGGGACGCCGCTGACGGTAGAACCGACGTGAGTCGGCTGACGGACGGCCACGCAAGGCACGCACCGATGCGCGCGCATCGACGAATCAAGGTGACCGGTGCCGCTCCCGCTGTCCTTTTGCCTGAGAGTTCAGCGGATGAAACCGCGTGCCCCTTCGGCGGATCCTTGCGGACCTCTCTCCAGCTCGGCGAATCGGATACATGGTTGGTGGGATGCCATCCCACCGGCCTGAGCGATCATGGGAGCCTGCGCCTTCGGCGGGTGCCAGCGTGGCACCACTCTCCTGCATCCGGCGCGTAGTGTAGCTGCTGGCCGCCGTTGGGCGATAATCGCCGCATGCCCTGCCTGACTGCCCCGTGGTTCCTGTACCTGCTTGAATGCCGGGATGGCAGCTATTACGCGGGGATCAGCACCGACGTACAGGCCCGCTTCGCCGCCCACCAGGCCGGCAAGGGGGCGCGCTACACCCGCGCGCGCCCACCCCTGCAGATCCTGGCCGTACGCCAGTATCCAGACCGCGCGGAAGCCTCCCGCGCCGAGTGGCAACTGAAGCAGCTGCCGCGCGCGAAGAAGCTCGCATGGCTCAGCGGCGCCATCGGCCCATGACGCACGACCGGTAGAGCCGCTTGGTAGAGCCGCCTGGTAGAGCCGACTTCAGTCGGCTGCTCTTAGCGCACCACCGCGCAAGCCGATCGGTAGAGCCGACTTCAGTCGGCTGCTCTACCGCACCACCGCGCAAGCCGACTGAAGTCGGCTCTACCGGTGGGCCCCATCCGTCGGCACCATCCGTAGACCCGATCCGTAAGCCCAACCCGTAAGCCCCATCCGTGGACCCCACCCGTCGGCACCATCCGTAGACCCGATCCGTACGCCCCATCCGTAAGCCCCATCCGTGGGCCCAACCGTAGGCCCACCCATGAACGCCACGCGTCAGCGCAGCGGTCGCGCCGCTACACCGAAGGTGGCGGATCCTTCGGCGGCTTCACGTCACCGAAGATGATCCGTGCGCTGCGCTGGTAGCTCCAGTACGCCACAGCCCAGTTCAACAACACCACCATGCGGTTGCGGAAGCCGATCAGGAAGAATACGTGCGCGGCCAGCCAGAACCACCACGCCAGCACGCCGGACAGCTGCAGCTTGCCCAGGTGCACGATCGCGGCCATGCGGCCGATGGTGGCCAGGTTGCCGTAGTCGGCGTACGTGAACGCGCCCGGTTCCGGCTTGCCGTGCAGGCGCGCACGAACGGTGTCTGCTACGTGTTTGCCCATCTGCTTGGCCGCCGGTGCGACGCCTGGCACCGGCCGCCCATCGGCCTGCGTCAGCGCGGCCAGGTCGCCGGCCACGAACACTTCCGGGTGGCCGGGCAGGGTCAGGTCGGGCTGCACCTGCACGCGGCCAGCGCGGTCGAGCGGCACGTCCAGCGTGGCGCCCAACGGCGATGCGGCGACGCCTGCCGCCCACACCACCGTGCGTGCAGGAACGAACTGATCGCCCAGCTGGAAGCCGAGGCTGTCGATCGACGTCACCGGGGTGCCGGTCAGTACTTCCACGCCCAGCTTTTCCAGCTGCCGACGTGCCTTCAGCGAGAGCACGTCCGGGAACGTGGACAGCACGCGCGGTCCGGCTTCCACCAGGCGCACCTTGGCCGACGCCGGGTCGATGTGGCGGAACTCGTTGCGCAGGGTATGCCGGGCAATTTCGGCCAGCGTGCCGGCCAGCTCCACGCCGGTCGGGCCACCTCCGACCACGGCGAAGCTGAGCCACGCCGCTTTCTTTTCCGGATCCGGCTCGGCCTCGGCACGCTCGAAGGCCAACAGCAGCTTGCGTCGCAAGGCAATCGCGTCATCCAGCGTCTTCAGGCCGGGCGCATCCTTGGCCCATTCGTCATGGCCGAAATAGGCATGGGTGGCGCCGCTGGCCAGCAGCAGGGAGTCGTACGCCATCGAGGTGCCATCGGCCAGATGCACGCTGCGCGTCACCTTGTCGATGCGGCTGACTTCGCCCAGGCGGACTTCCACGTTGCGCTGTTGGCCGAGGATATGCCGCAGCGGTGCGGCGATATCCGGCGCGGAAAGGCCTGCCGTCGCGACCTGGTAGAGCAAGGGCTGGAACAGATGATGGTTGCGGCGGTCGATCAGGGTGATGCGGATGCGCTCGCTGGCCAGGGCGCGGGTCGCCCAGAGGCCGGCGAAACCGCCGCCGACGATGACCAGGTGGGGGGTGCGCTCGCGGGACATCGCGTGGCTCCAGTAGGGGGGCGTGGGGATGATCGCATGTCACGGCGGAGTACGCCGGGCTGGAACATACTGTCCTCTGCCCATCGTCAGCCTGGAGTCGGTATGTCCGAGCCTGAAAAGCGCATTGCCCTGTTGATCGACGCCGACAACGCGCCGGCCGCGAAGATCGAGGAAGTCCTGGCCGAGGTCGCCCGCCACGGCGTGGCGAACGTGCGCCGTGCCTACGGCAACTGGAAAAGCCCGAACCTGAAAAGCTGGGAAGCGGTGCTGCACGAGTACGCGATCCGCCCGATCCAGCAGTTCGCCTACAGCCGCGGCAAGAATGCGTCCGACATGGCGATGGTGATCGACGCGATGGACCTGCTGTACGCCGGCAACCTGGATGGCTTCGCGATCGTCTCCAGCGATGCCGACTTCACCCCGCTGGTGATGCGCCTGCTGACCGATGGGGTGAAGGTGTACGGCTTTGGTGAAAAGAAGACGCCGGAGCCCTTCGTCAACGCGTGTTCCAAGTTCACCTATGTCGAAGCGCTGGGCCAGGCACATGTCAGCGCGCCGGAGATCGAAACCGGTGCAGTGTCCGCAGGTGAAACGAGCAGCGAGGCGCGCCCGCGCAAGACCGGCGCGGAGATGCGCAGCGATACCAAACTGGTGAACCTGCTGCGCCGCGCGGTGGCATCGGCGGAGGGTGAGGACGGCTGGTCGCACCTGGGGCCGGTCGGTAGCCAGATCGGCAACCAGGCGTCGTTCGATCCGCGGAATTATGGCTACGGCAAGCTCAGTGACCTGCTGGCGGCGATCGGCCTGTTCGACATGAAGAAAGAAGGCAAATCGTCCTTCGTACGCGCGCTGGCGAAGAAGCCGGCTGCAAAACCTGCCGCAGGACAAGCGCCGAAACCCGCCGCCAAACAGGCGAGGAAGCAGGCAGCAAAAAGCGGCAAGCCCGATGTGGCGTGATCGGCGTATCGTAGCGGTCCCGCGCCTGCCGGGCGCCCGTTTGCCCGCAAGAGAACCAACATGCTGAAGATCTGGGGCCGTCGCAATTCGAGCAATGTGCGCAAGGTGCTGTGGTGTGCCGAAGAGATCGGCCTGACCTACGAGTCCATCGAAGTGGGCGGCAGTTTCGGTGGTACGCAGGCAGCGGAGTACCAGGCGATGAATCCCAACGGACTGGTGCCGGTGATTGAAGACCACGGCCTGCCGCTATGGGAATCCAATGCGATCGTGCGCTATCTGTCGGCACGTTATGCGTTGGGCAGCTTGTACGACGAATCGCCGATCGTGCGGGCGCAGAGCGAGAAATGGATGGACTGGAGCACTTCCCGCATGGCGCCGCTGTACAGCGAGCTGATATGGGGGGTGATGCGCACCGCGCCGGCAGACCGCGACGAAGCGCGCATCAATGCGGCACTGGTGAAGGCGGGCGATCTGCTGGCGATGGCCGATGCGGAGCTTGCCAAGCAGCCCTGGCTGTCCGGCGACCACTTCGCGATGGGTGACATTCCGCTGGGGTCGCTGGTGTATGCATGGTTTGAAATGCCGATCCAGCGCCCCGACCTGCCGCACCTTGCGGAGTGGTACGCGCGGTTGCGCGAGCGCCCTGCCTACCAGCGCGGTGTGATGACTGGCATGAGCTGAGACGGCCGCGCGCCGCGCGCTGGTGCGCCTCGGTGCGTCGGGGGGGAGGCTGCGCCGGGGGGCGGTCCCGGTAGAGCCGACTTCAGTCGGCTGCGGTGGGATCTCGCGAAATGCAGCCGACTGAAGTCGGCTCTACCGGTCGGCTGCGGTGGGATTTCGCGGAATGCAGCCGACTGAAGTCAGCTCTACCGATCGGCTGCGGTGGGATCTCGCCAAATGCAGCCGACTGAAGTCGGCTCTACCGGTTGGCTGCGGTGGGATCTCGCGGAGTGCAGCCGACTGAAGTCGGCTCTACCGGTCGGCGAAGCCGGCGGGCGAAACCGCTCGGCGAAGCCAGCGGGCGATACCCGTCCGCCCCGTTCCCTGACGCGCTCAGTACAGGTCCATCGGATCCACATCCAGCGACCAGCGCACTTTGCGTGCTTCCGGCAGGCCGTGCAGCAACGGGGCGACGTGGTCCAGTACGGCGTGCAGCAGCGGCCGCTGCGCGCTGGACAGCAGCAGTTGCGTGCGCTGGTATCCCGCACGCCGGGGCATGGGCGCGGGCATCGGGCCGAATGCTTCCAGATGCGGTTGCTCGCCCAGCAGGCCGCGCGCAGCCAGCAGGAACGCGTTGGCCTGCTCGACCTGCTGGGCTTCGGCCCGTAGCAGGGCGAGATGGGCAAACGGGGGAAAGCCCGCCGCGTGGCGCTGGGTCAGTTCGGCCGCCGCGAACGGGTGGTAGCCGCCGTTCACCAGGGTTTCCAGCAGCGGATGGCCCGGATGGTGGGTCTGCAGCCAGACTTCACCGGGATCGCGCGCGCGGCCGGCGCGACCTGCCACCTGGATCAACTGCTGGGCCAGCTTCTCGGTGGCGCGGAAGTCCGACGAAAACAGGCCTTCATCGATGCCGACCACCACCACCAGGGTCAGCTTGGGCAGGTCGTGGCCCTTGGCCAGGATCTGCGTGCCGACGAGGATGCCGGGCTGCTCGCCCAGCGTGGCCAGTTGCTGCTCCAGCGCGTCACGGCGTGAGGTGGTGCTGCGATCGATGCGCAGCACCGGCACGTCCGGGAACGCCTGCAGCAGGTGTTCTTCCAGTCGTTCGGTACCGATGCCCTGTGGCTGGAGGGCCAGGCTGGCGCAGGCGGGGCAGGCCAGCGGCGCCGCTTGGCGGGCACCGCAGTGATGGCATTGCAGGCGGCGGCCGGCACCGTGCACGGTCATGGGCGCATCGCAGCGCTGGCAGGGTGCGGTCCACCCGCAGTCGTGGCACAGCAGCACCGGCGCGTAGCCACGGCGGTTCTTGAACACCAGCACCTGCTGGCCGTTGCGCAGGTGTTCGGCGATGCCCTCGAGCACCTGCGGCGACAGGCCATCGCGCAGCGGGCGCTTGCGCACATCCAGGATGCGCACGCGCGGCGGCCGCGCCTCGCCGGCGCGTTGCTTCAGCCGAAGATGCGTGAAGCGGCCAGCGTGTGCGTTGTGCAGGGATTCCAGGGCCGGGGTCGCGCTGCCCAGCACGACCGGTACGGCCAGCGCCTTGCCGCGGACCAGGGCGAAATCACGCGCGTGGTAGCGGATGCCGTCCTGCTGCTTGTAGCTGTTGTCATGTTCTTCGTCGACGATCAGCAGGCCCGCCTCGGGCAACGGCATGAAGATCGCCGAGCGCGTGCCGACGATCACCCGTGCCTCGCCGCGCGCTGCGGCCGCCCAGACGCGCGCGCGCTCGTTGTCGTTCAACCCCGAGTGATACGCGTGCACCGCGATGCCGAGGCGACCGCGGAAGCGCGCGAGGGTCTGTGGGGTGAGGCCGATCTCCGGCACCAGCACCAGCGCCTGCCGACCCTGTGCCAGACACTGGATGATGGCCTGCAGGTAGACCTCGGTCTTGCCGCTGCCGGTCACCCCGTCCAACAGGAAAGGCACGAATCCCGTTGAGGTGGTGATGGCCTCGACGGCCGCCGCTTGATCCGGATTCAGCGTCGGGCCGCCCAGCGGGCTGGCCTGCATCGGCGCCACGCTCAGCGCGACACGTTCGGCCAGGCCGCGCTTGCCCAGACTGCGTGCGGCGGGGCGCCAGTCCTCCATCCGCGCACCGATCACGTCCTCGTCAACGACCGCGTCGGCCAGCAGTTCGGCCAGTTGCCGCGGCCGGCTGCCTGCGCGCAGGCCATCACGCTGATCGCGCCCGGCCTGCGTGAGCTGCCAGCCCCAATGATGGGTGTCCGGCATTGGTTCGCCATGGCGCAGCGGCCCGGGCAGGGCCATCGACAGCACCTCGCCCAACGGGGCATGGGTGTAGCGGGCAAGCCATTGCAGGCTCTGCCACAGCTCGCCCTGCAGCACCGGCTGCGGGTCCAGCCATGCGATGGCCTGACGTAGGGAGGCGCCCTCCTCGGCCGTACCGTGTCCGGCCACGACCCCCACCAGTTCGCGGGGCCCGAACGGCACCCTGATGCGGCAACCCACGACGTCGCCCGCGGCCGCGCCATCGGGCGGCAGATAGTCGAACAACTGCGGCAGCGGGACGGGGAGGGCAACGCGCAGGGTGGGTGACAGAGCGACCATGCACTCAGTGTAGCGGCCCGTTCAGCCGACTCGCGACCCGGGTTCAGCGATCTCACACTTCAGTGAAGACAGCCTAAACACGAGCTAAATATAAGACTCCATTGGATATTCAGGGTTATCCACATCTTCTGTGGATAAGTCTGTGTGTTAGCGGCGGTGTAACGCGCCAAGTCCCGATGCCGACAGCCGCATTGTTCTCTTGGTCAAAAAATAGCCACACAATATTTGTCTTTAAAATCAACGTGATGAATGTGAAATGCCGTGGAAACATGAGCCGGGCTGCGTTTTGGCATCAGCGAACATGACGGTCCATGACGCTGTGCACAACCTGCAGCACGATCCCCGCAAACGCGCAAGCCCTCGGCGGCACCAGTGACGACCCGTTATCATTCCGCGTGAATTCCTGGAGTACCCGATGACGGCTGCGTCCGCCCCTGTTTCCCCCACTGCGGCCGGTGCACTGTCGGCATTCCTTCGAGGCGTCGAGCGCCGGGCGCTGGTCGTCGCTGAGCTGCAGACCGGCGACCCCGCGCGGGCCGAGCAAGCCCTCGTGGCGGTCATGCGGGCCTTCGCCGCCGTGGCCAGCGACCTGCCCATGGCACAGTGGCCGCCGCGCTTCTGGGCGCTGCTGGCGGCCCGCCAGGCCCTGCGTGACACGCCCACCGGCCGCTGGGACGGCGGGGTGGCACATCTGGGTGAACTCGACCCGCTGGTCCGCTTGGCACTCCTGCTGCGCATCGGCGCAGGCCTGGATGAAGATACCGCCGCACGGCTGTTGGACACCGACGTGGATGGTTATCAGGAAGCGCTTGCCGCCGCCTGTCCCCGCGACGCGGGTGGGCAGCCCGACGCCCACGGCTGGCGGGTCCTGGCCGAAGAGGTGCAGCAGCGCATCCGGGAGTTGCCAGCGCAGCGCCTGAAAGAGCTGCAGCAACCGGTGGCGGCGGGCAAGAAGGAGGCATCGTCGAAGAGCTGGCGCGCGCCGGCCAACGAGCAGCGCAGCACGCCGGTGCCGCCGCGTCGCCGGCCCTCGCAGCAGCGCCGCTGGCGTGGCCCGGCAATCCTGCTGGCCACCGTACTGGTGCTGCTGGTGGCCGGACTCGGCTGGCGCGCGTGGCAGGGCCGTACCCCGGACGCCCCCGCGATCGTGCCGGAGGGTGCCGTGGGCGACGCCGGGCCGGTGAAGGTGGAGGCGCTGGACACGGATGCGCCCAAGGTGGCCCCTGCCGGCACCGACCCGATGGCCACCGAAGATGCCGCGATGCTGGCCGACCCCGATTTCCCTCTGCTTGCCGACGCGGACCTGCATGCCTGGTCAGCCGCGGGTGGCCCGCTGCCGGTGGACGAATCGCAGGCAAAACCGACCCGTCCAGAGCCGGTGGCTGCTGGGCTTGAAACGGCCGCGGCCGATGAGTAAGTCGGTCGGGGGGCTGCTGCTGGTTGGGATGATGATGTCGACCGCAGCGCAGGCCGCGCCAGACCGCAATGTGCTGCCGCTTTCGTCATCGAGCGGCCCCGCCGGCGTCCCGGTCACACCCGCGCCCGCGCTCCCGGCCTGGGACCAGCTCAGCCCCGAGCAGAAGCGTCAGCGTCGCAGTGACTACGCCGCGTGGCGATCAATGAGCGAATCGGAACGGCAACGCGTACGGCAGGCGGCCGGCCAGTTCTCGGCGTTGCCGCCGGCGCGCCAGCAGGCACTGCGGGACAGCTTCACTGCACAGGACCAGGCCTTCCGCGATGGGTGGCGGCTTGGCCCCTTGCTCGGTGAGCACTTTGGTCGGCTGCAGGGCATGTTCGGGTATGTGCCGGAAGACCAGCGCGACGCGACGCTGGCCATGCTGCGGCAGCTGACCCCCGCCCAGGTATCGCAATTGACGCTGGTGGCACAGCGCACGCCGCCACAACAGCGCGACGCCGTGCGCAGCGAATTCCTGGCGGTCGCACCCGCACAGCGCGACGCCTGGCTGACCCGCCAGGTAGGCCGGTAAGCAGCGCCTTCATCGCGCGGCCGCTGCGCTCGCCGACCATGGGTCGGCGCTACCGGCGTGTCGGCGTAAGCGGTGGGTCGGCGCAAGCGGTCTGTCCGTTTTCTGGTAGAGCCGGCTTCAGCCGGCTGGCTCCAGATCGCTGAAGAACAGGTAAGATGGCGCCCCGCAACCCGGTGCCTGTGCCCTTCGCGCGCAGCCGCAGTTGGCGACCTCCGCCGCATCCATGTCCATCGCATCCCCCGCCCCGCGCTTCAGCCAGGAAGTGCGCGCCACCGGCATCCTCGCGCTGCCGCTTGTCCTCGGCCACGTGTCCACCGGATTGATCTCGTTCGTCGACAACGTGATCGCCGGTCACCATGGCACCCATACGCTCGCTGCGGTCACCATCGGCACGGCCCTGCTGTGGCTGCCGATGCTGATCCCGATCGGAACCCTGATCTCGCTCACCGCGTCGGTTTCCCAGCTGCACGGGGCCGGCCGCGAGCGTGAGATCGGCCCGCTGTTCCGCCAGGCCCTGTGGCTGGCGCTCGGGCTGGGACTGATCATGTTCACGTTCCTCAGCGTGGTGCCACCGCTGCTGCCGGCATTCGGCATCGCGCCGGAGATCGTGCCAGGGGCCACCGCGTTCCTGCACGCGGTGCGCTGGGGTGGCCCGGCCCTGACGCTGTACTTCTGCATGCGCTATCTCAGCGAGGGCATGCATTGGACGCTGCCGACCATGCTGATCGGCTTCGGCGGGCTGCTGGTGCTGGCCCCGATGGGCTATGTGCTGGCCAACGGCAAGCTGGGCTTCCCGGAGCTGGGCGCGGAAGGGCTGGGCATCGCCTCGGCGGTGATGATGTGGCTGCAGGCGCTCTGCTTCGGCACCTACCTGTGGAAGACCAAGCGCTTCGAGCACCTGCAGCTTTTCAGCCATTTCGAGGGCCCACGCTGGCGCGCCATCTGGGAGCTGCTGCGTACCGGCCTGCCGATCGGTATCACCGTGCTGATGGAGGGTGGGCTGTTCATCGTCACCGCGCTGCTGATCGGACGACTCGGCGCCAACGAAGCGGCAGCGCACCAGATCGCCATCAACGTGGCCCAGCTGTGCTTCATGATTCCGATGGGCGTGGCCGAAGCCACCACCGTACGTGTCGGCCATTCGGTCGGGCGCGGTGACGGCCACGGCGTGCGCCGCGCGGCCTGGGCGGGCTACGCGATCATCATGGGCACGCAGACCGTGTCCGCGTTGGCCCTGCTGCTTGGCCATGACGCCATCGTCGGTGTGTACACCAATGACCTTGCCGTCGCCGGGCTGGCGTCGACGTTGCTGCTGTACGCCGCGGCCTTCCAGTTCCCGGATGGCATCCAGGTGTTGTCCGCCGGTGCGTTGCGTGGCTTGAAGGACACGCGCGTGCCGATGTTCATTGCCATGTTCGCGTACTGGGGCCTGGGCATGCCGCTCGGCGCCGGGCTTGGGTTGTGGCTGGGCATGGGCCCGCAGGGCATGTGGATCGGCCTGATTGTCGGGCTGACGGCGGCGGCCATCCTGATGGGGTGGCGCCTGCACCGCAGTGGCGCCCGGGTGGGGCAGTCGCTGCCGGCCTGAACGCTCGCTGCGCCCACGTTCCTCACGCAGACCCCCTTACTTGTGTCCGATGCTGCGGACAACCACACCCGTTATGCTGATCCCGCAAATTCCTCGGCAAGATGCCAACCGGAGCACCCCATGAACCAAACCGTGCCACCGCTGCCCCCGGCGCGTCGCAATCCTATCGCCGCGTTCTTCGTCGGGCTGTGGGACGTGATGAACTTCACCCGCCGGCTGATCCTCAACGTGCTGTTCTTCGGCCTGTTGTTCTTCATTCTGGTCGCGCTGGTCGTGGCCGCCGGCATGGGTGCAGGCGCCAGCAAGTCGCTGCAGGACCGCACCACGCTGGTCATCGCGCCGGAAGGCCGCCTGGTGGAGCAGTTCAGTACCGACCCGGTCAGCCGTGCCTTCGCCAAGGCAATGGGCGATACCAATGCCGAGGAAATCCAGCTGCGCGACCTGATCCGCGCGATCGACGCGGCACGCGACGACAAAAAGATCGAGCGTGTCGTGCTGGAGCTGGACAAGCTGCAGCCGTCCGGCTTCGCGTCGCTGCGTGAAGTGGCCGCCTCGCTGCAGCAGCTGCGCGCGTCGGGCAAGCAGATCGTGGCCTACAGCGAGAGCATGGGCCAGTCGCAGTACCTGCTGGCCGCGCAGGCCGACGAGGTGTACCTGGATCCGATGGGCGCGGTGCTGCTGGAAGGCCTGGGTCGCTACCGCCAGTACTTCCGCACCGGCCTGCAGGACAAGCTGGGCGTGGATGTGCACCTGTTCAAGGTTGGCGAATACAAGTCCGCCGCCGAGCCCTACGTGCTCGACGCCGCATCCCCGCAGGCCAAGGAAGCCGACCTGTACTGGATGAACGATGTGTGGCAGCGCTACCTCGGCGATATCGCCAAGGCCCGTCGCCTGGATCCGGCGCAGCTGGCCGCTGGCATCGATACGTTGCCGGAAGGCGTCGCCGCCGCCGGTGGTGATCTCGCCAAGTTCGCGCTCCAGCAGAAGCTGGTCACCGCGCTGAAGACGCGCGAAGAGTTCGAAGACCTGATGATCGAGCGCGGCGTTGCCGACGGCGATGCAGACGGCGGCTTCCGCAACGTCAACCTGGGCGCCTATCTGGGCCAGCTGGACGCACGCCGCAGCCCGGTGGATTCGCGTCCGCAGGTAGCGGTGGTGGTCGCGGCCGGTGAGATCAGCGGCGGCGATCTGCCGGCCGGTCGCATCGGCGGCGAATCGACCTCCGCGCTGCTGCGCGAAGCGCGCGACGACGACAACGTAAAGGCCGTGGTGCTGCGCGTGGATTCGCCGGGCGGCGAAGTGTTCGCGTCCGAGCAGATCCGTCGCGAAGTCGTCGCACTGCAGGCTGCCGGCAAGCCGGTCGTGGTGTCGATGGGCGACCTGGCGGCATCGGGCGGTTACTGGATCAGCATGAACGCTGACCGCATCTATGCTGATGCATCGACCATCACCGGCTCGATCGGCATCTTCGGCATGGTGCCGAACGTGGCCCGCGCGCTGGACAAGATCGGCGTGCACACCGATGGCGTGGGTACGACCCGCTTCGCCGGCGCGTTCGACATGACCAAGCCGCTGGATCCGGCCGTGGGCCAGGTGATCCAGTCGGTGATCAACAAGGGATATGCCGACTTCACCGGTCGTGTGGCCGATGCGCGCAAGAAGCCGGTGGACGCCGTGGACGAAGTGGCACGTGGCCGCGTCTGGTCCGGCGCGCAGGCCAAGGAACGCGGTCTGGTCGACGCGTTTGGTGGCTTGAAGGATGCAGTGGCCGATGCAGCGGGCCGGGCCAAGCTCGGCGCCGACGACAAGTACCGCGTGCGTTACATCGAAAAGGCGGCCACGCCGTTTGCGCAGTTCGTCAGCAGCTTCGCCGGCACCCATGCCGGTGGCTGGATGCTGGCCGAATCCGGCGTGGGCCGGATGGTGCTGGCGCGCACGATGCCGGAAGTGAATACCCAGCTGCGCTTCGTCGAAGACGCCGCGCGCGAGCAGGGCAAGGGCACCCCGGTGAAGGCGCTGGCGTACTGCTTCTGCGGTTTCTGAGACACCCGGCGGGGGTGGCGCCGATGGGGGTAGAGCCGACTTCAGTCGGCTTTCCTCACCGCTCGCGGCACACCAGCCGACGGGGTAGAGCCGACTTCAGTCGGCTTCCCTCACCGCTCGCGGTACACCGGCCGACTGAAGTCGGCTCTACCGTCGGCTTCCCTCACCGCTCGCGGTACACCAGCCGACGGGGTAGAGCCGACTTTAGTCGGCTTCCCTCATCGCTCGCGGTACACCAGCCGACTGAAGTCGGCTCTACCGTCGGCTTCCCTCATCGCTCGCGACACACCAGCCGACTGAAGTCGGCTCTACCGTCGGCTCTACCCGTCGGCTCTACCGCCTGATCATTGTTCGGCGCGCTCTTCCTGGGCGCGCCGTTCTTTTTCTGCGTCATCCACTGTCTGCTGCACGCCGCGCGCCTTCTCCAAGGGGGCCTGCACGCTGCGTGTGAGTGCCTTCGGTTCCGGCGGTTTGTCCTGCGCTGGTACCGGCGGCCGTTGGCAGGCGGCGAGCATCAACATCGCCATGGCAGCGGCGGTGATCTTCAAGACAGGCATGCGCGGATCTCCCGGACGGTGAAGTGCGGAGTGTGCCACGCAGAGGGCCGACTGCCGTGACGGGGGCAGCGGCGCTATGCTTGCGTCATCGTTACACGGGCATGGCCCGGCAGGAGATACAGACGTGACTGCGCAGCGTTGGCGGCTGGATGGACAGACCGCACTCATCACCGGCGCAAGTGCCGGCATCGGGCTGGCGATCGCCCGCGAACTGCTCGGCTTTGGTGCCGACGTGATGATCGTGGGCCGCGATCTCGACATGCTGGAAAGCGCGCGCGACGACCTGGCCGATGAATATCCCGCGCAGGCGATCCATGCGCTCGCTGCAGACGTATCCGATGACGAAGACCGACGCGAGATCCTCGACTGGGTGGAAGATCATGCAGACGGGTTGCATATCCTGGTCAACAACGCGGGCGGCAACATCACCCGTCCGGCGATCGACTACACCGAAGACGAGTGGCGGAACATCTTCGAGACCAATCTCTTTTCCGCGTTCGAACTGTCGCGCTACGCGCATCCGCTGCTGGCACGTCATGCCGCATCGGCCATCGTCAACGTGGGAAGCGTGTCCGGCCTGACCCATGTACGCAGTGGGGCGGTCTATGGCATGACCAAGGCGGCGATGCACCAGATGACCCGCAACCTGGCGGTGGAGTGGGCCGAAGATGGCATCCGGGTGAATGCCGTGGCGCCGTGGTACATCCGCACGCGACGCACGTCCGGTCCGCTGGCGGATCCGGATTACTACGAGCAGGTGATCGACCGCACGCCGATGCGGCGTATCGGCGAGCCCGAAGAGGTGGCGTCGGCTGTTGGATTCCTGTGCCTGCCGGCAGCCAGCTATGTCACCGGCGAATGCATCGCAGTCGACGGTGGCTTCCTGCGTTACGGGTTCTGAGCGGCATCATCGCGGGGCAGTGGCGTCGCCGACCCGGGAGGGTCGATCCCTGATCTCAGGGCACCGCGCAATCGCTGGCTTCAAGTACAGCCTGCAGCCGTTCGCGTTCGGCGGTGGCGGCGGTTTGTCCTTCGGCCAGGACGAAGCGCTCGCGACCGCGCGCGTCGCGCAGGCGCTGTTGCCACGCGCCACAGCGCTGGTCTTCGACCAAGGCGGTGCAGGTATCCCGCTGCACCTCGCAGCTCTCGGCATTGCCTGGCGCGAGGCTGCCGCCCAGACCCGTCAGTGCCAGCGGCGCGCAGCGCGGCGGTGCAGGTTCAAGCTCATGCAGGTACTGGTTGCCGTCCTTGCCCACGCACTGGTAGATCTCCGGCAACGGGGGTTTCGGCGGTTGGTCGGTGTTGGCCGCTGCCGCCGCTGCGCGCGCGCGGAACACATCGCTGTCCAGGATGGCGTCGTTGCCATCGCCTGTCGCGGGGGCGGCCTGCAGGGTCGGCAGCAGGTCGCTGTCGAGCACGCCGGCCGCCACGGGCGCCGGGTCGCCCAGCGCGGTGCTGGCGGTCGACGTTGCCGATGCCCCACGACGTTGGATGATCTGCGCGGTGCCAGCGGGGCAGGGGGTGTCCTGCACGTTCACTGCGCCGTCGGCGTCCGTGCAGCGGAACACCACGGCATCGTCGGCCGATGCGGTGAGCGACAGCGCCATCAACAGCACTACGGACGTCAGGAGTTTCATCCGCTGATTGTAGCGGCGTGGCTCAGTAGCGACCGCAATCCTGGTCCAGGCGTGCGTCGATGCCGCGCTGCTCGCGGCTGATGTCCTGGCGCTCGCTTTGCAGGGCGCTGTTATAGCGACGATCCAGGTCCCAGCGCTGGTCGCGCAGGCGGGAACAGACCTCGCGCGGTGGCAGCGCGTTGCAGGTGTCACGCACGAGGATGTTGCCGGCAGGGAAACTGACGCTGTGACCGATGCCGTGGGGCGGCGGGTAATGACCACCGGCGATTCCCTGTCCTTCCGCACGTACGGGGGGCAAGCCGGGACCGCCCTGCCAGGGGCGGTGACCGCCGCCGCCCGGGATCCAGCCGGTGGTCCACAGCGGCACCCAGCGTGGATTGCCTCCGTTGTTGTCGCTGATGTAGCGCCGGCCTTCTTCAGTCACGCATTCGTACATGGGCTGTGGCGGCTGGATGTAGACATGGCGGATCTCGCGCGGCGCCTGGGTGGACGGTGCCGCCGGCGTGACGACGTCGGCCGTACTGGCGCGACGGGGGGGCGGATCCTGCGGCCGCTGCATGTCCCGGACTTCCTGCCGACCGCTGGTACACGGGCTGTCCTGCAGGGTCACCGCGCCCGTGCTGCCGACACACCGGTAGATCCGCACGTTTTCAGCGGACGCAACAGGCACGGCGAAGGCCCATAGGGGCAGCAGGGACAACAACAGGGCAGGGGGCAGGCGCATGCCCACATCGTGCGGTATCACCGCACCCGGCGCCAGTAGTGACGGCGGCTGGCCGTCAACCGGAGCGGCCGTCGGCCGTCAACCACCGCGGCCGTCGGCCCACATCATGAGCGCAGGACGTTGCCGCTCAATGCATCGCGGATGGGGGTGGGCTGCGCCAGTCCACCGGTATCCCCGTCCAGTACGCCGTCCAGCAGCGACAGCAGGCGCGGATCCAGTTCGTCGCGGGTGCGCGCCGGTGGCTCTCCGGCCAGATTGGCGCTGGTGGATACCAGCGGCCCACCCCAGGCGCGGCACAACGCGGCAACCAGCGGATGCGCACTGATGCGCACCGCCAACCCGCTGTGATCGCCGGTCACCCACTTGGGCGCACGCGGACCGGCAGGCAGTATCCAGGTATTCGCGCCCGGCCAGCTGGCCAGGACTTCGCGCTGTCGTTCATCGGGAAGCGCATCCAGGCGCGCCCATCCCTGCAGTTGATGCAGATCGGCGGCGACCAGGATCATCCCCTTTTCCACCGGGCGCTGTTTCAGCTTCAGCAGGGAATGCACAGCCATCTGGTGGCCCGGGTCGCAGCCCAGTCCCCACACGGCTTCAGTGGGATACGCGATCACGCCCCCGGCACGCAGGCGGGCAACGGCGGTCAGCAGGGTGAGTTCTTTCATACCGCCAGTATCCGCCTGTGCAGCACAAACGGATAGCGCCCGGCCCAGCCCGGCGAGTGCGCCACGCAGACGTCGATCTGCCGCGCAGTGCGCGGCGCCGACGCCCCCGTGTCAGCCCGCGGTCTTCTTCGCCGCCGCCTTTTTGGCAACCTTTTTCACCGCTTTCTTGGCGGTCTTCTTGGTGGCTTTCTTGGTGGTCTTCTTCACCGCGATCTTCTTGGCGGCCACCTTCTTGGGCGCGGCCTCCTTCTTCACGGTCTTCTTGGCCGCCTTCTTGCCGAAGCCCTTGCGCACCGGCTTGCCGGTCTCTTCCATGAACTGCTGTGCTTCGGCCAACGTCAGCGAGGCGGGCTCCCGATCCTTCGGGATCTTGCCGTTCATCTTGCCATCGCTCAGGTACGGGCCGAACCGGCCGTTCAGTACCTGGATTTCGCTGCCATCGAATTCCTTGATGATCCGGTTGCGCGCGATCTCTTCCTTTTCTTCAATCAGGAAGACAGCCCGATCCAGGTCGATGGTGTACGGATCATCTTCTTTCTTCAGCGAAGCGTAGACGCTGCCGCGCTTGGCGAACGGACCGAACCGGCCGATGCCCACGCTGACGTCCTCGCCCTTGTCCTGGCCCAGCGCACGCGGCATCAGGAACAGCTCCAGCGCGTCTTCCAGGCGGATGGTGTGCATCGACTGGCCGGGACGCAGCGAGGCGAACTTCGGCTTGTCTTCGGCGTCCTCGGCGGTGCTGCCGATTGCCGCGTAGGGGCCGAAACGGCCCAAACGCACGCTCACCGGCTTGCCGGTCTTCGGATCCGTGCCGAGCTCGCGCGCGCCACTGGCCTCGGCGCGGTCCACCGATTCGTTCTTTTCCTGCACCAGCTTGTTGAACGGGTCCCAGAAGCGGGCCATCAACGGGATCCAGTCTTCCTCGCCACGCGACACGGCATCAAGCTCGTCTTCAAGCTTGGCGGTGAAGTCGTAGTCCACGTACTGGGTGAAATGGCTGGACAGGAACTTGGACACCGCACGCCCCACGTCGGACGGGCGGAAGCTGCGGCCTTCCATCTCCACGTACTTGCGGAACTGCAGGGTCTGGATGATCGAGGCGTAGGTCGACGGGCGGCCGATGCCATATTCTTCCAGTGCCTTCACCAGCGCCGCTTCGGTGAAGCGCGGCGGCGGCTGGGTGAAGTGCTGGTCGGCGCTGATGCGGTCCAGCGGCACGCGGTCGCCGGGCTTCATCAACGGCAGCTTGCGGCCCTCGTCCTCGTCGTCGGCGCTCTTGGTGTCCTTGCCTTCTTCGTACACGGCCAGGAAGCCGGCCACCACGACGGTGGTGCCGCTGGCGCGGAACACATGCTCGCTGCCGGCCGACAGGTCCACGCTGACGGTGTTGAGCGTGGCCGGGATCATCTGGCACGCCACCGACCGCTTCCAGATCAGCTCGTACAGCTTGCGCTCGTCGTCGGTGAGGTAGCGCGCCACCTGTGCCGGCGTGCGCAGCGCGGAGGTCGGACGTACGGCCTCATGCGCTTCCTGGGCGTTCTTGGATTTGGTCTGGTAGGTATTGGGCTGGTCCGGCAGCGAGGCGATGCCGAAGTCGCGGGCGATCACGTCGCGGATTTCCGCCAGCGCGTCCTGCGACAGGTTCACCGAGTCGGTACGCATGTACGAGATCAGGCCGACCGTCCCTTCGTCACCGATCGCCACGCCTTCATACAGTTTCTGCGCGACCTGCATGGTCTTGCGCGTGGTGAAGCCCAGTTTGCGCGAGGCTTCCTGCTGCAGGGTGGAGGTGGTGAACGGCGGCGCCGGGCGGCGCTTGCGCTCTTTGCTGACCACGTCGGTGACATGCAGGCTGCCCTGTGCGGCCTGCTGGATACGCAGGCGCGCCGCCTCGGCGGTGTCGCCGTCGGTGACGGTGAACTGCTCGAACTTCTGCCCATCGAGCTTGATCAGCTTGGCGCTGAAGGGCTGCGACGGGTGTGCGCACGCGGCGGCGATGGACCAGTACTCGCGGGCGATGAAGGCTTCGATCTCTTCTTCACGCTCCACGATCATGCGCAGCGCGGGGCTCTGCACGCGGCCGGCCGACAGGCCGCGCTGCACCTTGCGCCACAACACCGGCGACAGGTTGAAGCCCACCAGGTAATCCAGTGCGCGACGGGCCTGCTGCGCATCGACCAGGTCGGCAGCGATGGCGCGTGGGTGGTTCATCGCCTCCTTGATGGCGCGCGGGGTGATCTCGGTGAAGACCACGCGCTGCATCGGCTTGTCGCCGACCAGGCCGCGTTCGCGCAGGATCTCGGCGATGTGCCAGCTGATGGCTTCACCCTCGCGATCCGGATCGGTCGCCAGAAAGATGTCATCGGCGCCCTTTGCGGCTTTGGCGATGGCTTCGACATGCTTCTCGTTCTTCTCGATCACGTCGTAACGCATCGCGAAGTTGTTGTCCGGGTCGACCGCGCCTTCCTTCGGTATCAGGTCACGCACATGCCCATACGAGGCCAGGACGGTGAAGTCCTTGCCGAGGTATTTGTTGATCGTCTTGGCCTTGGCGGGCGATTCGACGATGAGCAGGTGCTTGGGCATGAGGGTCGGGTTCTGTGCGCACGGCAGGGGTGAGGGCCGCTAGGGTGGAGCAAATGGCCGCATTAGTGAAGCGGCGGTGTCGAGATACATAAACTGAACGCCCGGGGGTGAGCCGGGCGTTCAGCTTTCTCCTTATTAGAGGAATCATGCCGTGAGCGCTCTGTCAAGCGCCGGACACGTCCCGCCGCCGGCTCAACCGGCCATTTTGGCGATCGCGCCGATGGCCACCACCATGGCCACCATCACGCCAGCGGTCAGGATGCCGCCGAGGATCAGGATGACGATGGTGACCGCGCCCAGCTCGTGGCGCTGGCGCTGCGGCTGGTCGGTGAAGGCCCATTTGTCGACGACTACGGTGTCGCAGATCATGTCGTGCAGGGCCTGCTTGCGCTCGGTGAACGCCGCCAGCAGGTAGCCGATCAGCAGGGTGAGGCTGCTCAGCAGGGTCGCGAAGTAGCGGCCGATCGAACGCGCCATGGTGATGCGGTCGCCGTCGCTGCGCACGACCTTGATGCCGATGGCCATCTTGCCCGGCGTGGCGCCGCCGCTGGAAGCGTGGAACCACGCGTAGTAGGCCAGGCTGATGCCGAAGCCGATCAGCGCGCCGATCACCTGGCTCATCACCCCGGCAGTGGTCGATCCGCCGCCCGCCAGGCTGGCCGCACCGCCGATGCCCAGGCCGACGATGGCACCGATCGCCATGGAAGACGCGGTCAGGATCACATAGTCGATCAGGTAGGCCGCGAGGCGCTTCCAGAAGCCGGCGTAGACCACTTCGGCGCCGTGTACCGGCATCGCACCGGGAAAGCCGACGTCCGAAGCAGGGGCGCTGTAGGGCGAGGCGCTGAGCGGCCCGGTGCCCGGCAGCGGCGCGGTGCCGTTGTCGATGGCCGCGTAGTCGCCGCGCAGGTCGAAGCCGGTCGCAGGTTCGGCCGCAACGGCCGCCAGTGACTGCAACTGCAGCTCATCGACCACGCTGCGCAGTTCCGCCCATTGGCCCATGCCTTCGCGCCAGACCAGCGTGTCCAGGGTGATCTGGCTGCGCTGGAACAACTGGCGTATTTCGGTGTCCGGCACCGGACCCTGGCGCTGCTGGCCTTCGGCGTAATACCACTCGCTCATCGTTTTTCCCTGTCAAATCGTGTTGGTGAAAAGGGTTTTCCCCTGCGCCGGCATCAGCCGCGGCAGTCCACGGGAAGGTATTTATCGGTCGTGTCGCTGCTGCATTCCCAGGCGGAATCAGCCGGGCTGTATTCGAGCCACAGCAGGTCGCCGTCGAGTTGGGGCTTGCCCACGCCCAGCGTCGCTTCGATGCCGCAATGCGCGTTCTCGAACTGGCCCAGCTGCACGCTGGACAGCCCCTGTGCCGTGAACGCGTCGTGCGCCGGGAAGCCGGGGTCGCTGCTGCTCGGACAGCGGCTGTGAATCTGGTGGAACTCCTGTACCTGCGCCTTCAGCGGCTGCAACGTGGCAATCGACTGCGCCACCTTGGCGCGGATCGTGTAGTCGTTGTAGGCAGGCAGCGCGATGGCCGCGAGAATCGCACACACCGGCACCACCACCAGCAAGGCGGCGCCGCCGATGATGGCCGTCAAAGCGCAGCCGGACAGCCCTTTCTTCGCAGGCTGCATGGCCATGGGCGGTACGCGGCTGACGCCGGGCCCGGCGTACGGGCTGCTGTCAGGCACGATCGACGCCGGCGAGACCGGTGGCGGTATCGTGGGATCAGGCGCCGGTGGCATGGGAGGGGGCAGCGGAGCAGGTGGTACGGCCGTCAGGCCGAGTTCGGCCACGACGCTGCGCAGGGGCTGCCACGCAGGCAAGCCCTCGCGCCACACCAGCGTGTCCAGTCCAATACGGTTGTCTCTGAACAGCGACCCGATTTCCTCACTGGAAACCGGGCCGACCTGCCGACTGCCCTCGGCGTGGAACCACTCGCTCACGTGAACGCCCCCTGTATGCGCAAGGGGTGCAGTGTACGGTCAGTGAAGGGGTTCTGGCTCGTCCATGAACATCTGGGTTTCCATCCACGCATAAGCGGCTTCCGAGCCAGGCTGATTGAACAGCACCATCAACACGACCCACTTCAGGTCGTCCAGATCCAATTCGTCCTGGTCCAGCGCCATCGCCCGATCAAGCACCAGCTCGCGCTGGTCCGCATCGAGGATGCCATGCTGTTCCAGGTACAGGATGAAGCCCCGGCACTCCACGTCCAGCTTGTCGAGCTCTGGACCGTGATAGATGCGCACCGGGCCGTCGACGCGGGTATGCGAAACGGCGGGTCGCTGGGCGGCCAGGGCATCCAGCCAATCAAACGCCTTGGCTGTCTCGGCTGGGCTGAAGCCCGCCTGGATCAGGCCGTTCTGCAGGGAATCGCGGTCACGGATGAGGTCAGCGTCTTCGCTGAAATAGTGTTCAAACAGGTACAGCAGTACATCGAGAATGCTCTCTTTCATTGCCCCTCGGCCTGCGTCATCGACGCTGTGGAGGTTGGGAAACCAGGGTTTCGACAGTAGCGGCCGTGTTCGCACACCACGATACCCGCCAGTTCCATGGCCAGCAGCATGGAGGACAGCCGAGCGGCCGTCAATCCGGACTGTGTGATCAATGAATCGGCAGGGGTTGGGTCGTGGTCGAGCAGTTTCCACAAGCACTGGTAGTCCGGGTCGGAGGCCAGTGTGGGCGGAAGGCGGGCTCGCCGTCCCTGTTCAGTGGGGGTGGCCAGATGCCTTTGCAAGTCGGGGACGGCGTCGGCCAAGGCGGTGGCGATCAGGGCCATGACCTCATCCGCCGACTCCACCAAGGCGGCACCCTCCCGGATCAGCCGATGGCAGCCGGCCGCGCGGGGATTGCGCACCGAGCCGGGCAGGGCGCAGACCTCGCGACCGGCTTCTGCCGCCAGGCGGGCGGTGATCAGCGCGCCGGAGCGGTTTGCTGCTTCGACGACCACCGTGGCCAGGCTGAGCCCGGCCACCAGCCGGTTGCGGGCCGGGAAATAGGCGGGCCGCGCCGGGGTGCCGGGCAGGTACTCGCTGGCCACCGCACCGCGGCTGGCTACGGCAGCCTGCAGGCTGCGGTGATGCAGGGGGAAGACATGGTCCGGCCCGTTGCCCACCACGGCGACGGTGATGCCGTCGTTATCCAGCGCGGCACGGTGCGCGGCGGCGTCGATGCCCGCCGCCAGGCCGCTGGTCACCGCCAGTCCCGCACGGGAGAACGCCGTGCTGAACTCTGCCGCAAGCGCCCGGCCGCTCGGTGTCGGCGAGCGGCTGCCGACCACGGCGATGGCCGGATGCCACAGATGGCTGGGGTCGCCGTCCACGAACAGCGCCAAGGGCGGTTCCGGTGCTGCGCGCAGCAGTGGCGGGAATCCATCATCGTCGGCGGCGATCAAGTGGTGGCCCGGCTGCTGCAGCCATCGCAGGGCGCGTTCGATGGCAGCGTGATCGGGGCTGGCCAGGTGTTGCTGCTGGGCGGCCGAACAGCCGGCCTGCCGCCAGGCGACGGGGCCCGCGTGCACTGCCGCAGCCACTGTCGGTCGGGCAGCGGCCAAGGCCCGCCGCGAGGCCAGGCTGCCCCCGGCCAGGATCAAGGTGAGCAGGGCTGGGGTGTGTTCGTCCATGGCCGCAGCGTGGCGCGGAAACAACAACGGCGCCCTAGGGCGCCGTTGGCATCTGCTGTCGGACGAATCCGGCAGCGGTTACTGCGTGGCGTCCGGGTGGCGCGCGCTGTAGCCCAGCTGCACCGGCTTGATCCCTTCCATCACCAGCGCGTAGCTGACGTTGTCGAAGGTGCGGAACACCATCGCATGCGCCGCGTACTCGTCCGGCAGGCTGACGCGGTTGTTGCCATCGGCACGTGCATCGTCCATCTGCGACGAGTTCGGCGCCTTCATCCGGTCCTTCACGTGGCTGCCGAAGCGCCACATCGAGAACACGGTGCCGTTGTCCACGCCCTGCAGGCGGCCGGCAGACAGCGCGATCACGTCACGCGGGCCGCCGGACAGGAACATGTCCGTAACCGCCAGTACGCGCACGTCCAGCCCTTCGGTGCCGGCAGCGGGCACATGCGGGAAGAACTGCAGGTCGTACGGTGTGGCTTCCACCGGCACAAGGCGGTCACCGGCACGTACTTCGCGGCCATCGCCACTGCCCTGCAGTGCCAGCGTCGCCACGTCCACGCGGCCGGAGGGCACCGCGGTGATGGTGCCGACGTTGACCTTGGCGAGCTCGTAGCCCAGCACCTGGTGCGGACGCTTGTTCGGGACGGTGAAGTCCTTCCACAGGTTCCCGCTGCCCGGGGTGACATGGCCATTGGCGGTCAGGTCCTCGGTCGCCTTCGGCAGCGCATAGCGGACGGTGGGACGCACCACCGCATAACGCTGGCCCACGGCGGCCTGGTCCAGCCCCTTCACATAGGCCACCTGGCCGGCCGTGGCCCGAAGACGGTTGTCTTCCAGTCCAGCGACGTGCGGCAGGTTGTCGATGCGATCGACGACGCTCAACTGCTTCAGGAACGGCTCGACTTCCGACAATGGAATGCCGGTGATCGGTGCCTCCTGGCGCGGCCCTGGCTGCTGGCTCGCGACGACGCGGTCCAGGTACGCCAGGCTGAGTACATCGCCCGGATAGATCAGGTGCGGGTTCGCCACCTGCGGGTTCGCCTGCCAGATTTCCGGCCAAAGCCAAGGCTTTTTCAGGAAACGCGCAGAGATATCCCACAACGTGTCGCCCTTCTGGACGACATAGGTGGTCGGGTGCCCGTTCATTTCAACGGCGGTAGCATAGGCGGCAACGGTCAACATCGCCGCGGCGACGACCGTGCGGATTCGTAGCAACATAAGAGTGGTCAGCCCTGATTCCCCAACAGGTTGCCGCACTATAGTCCAGAAACCGGGGCGCAGGGCAAGCGTTGGCGATAGAATTGCAACGCAGCCCGGCGTTGACCGGCCCCCACCAGACGATTACAGCCATGGCACTGCTTCCCATTCTCGAGTTCCCCGATCCGCGCCTGCGCACCAAGGCCGTGTTGATCGATGCCGCCGAGGTCACCACGCCGGCCTTCCAGACCCTGCTGTCGGACATGTTCGACACCATGTACGACGCCCCGGGCATCGGCCTTGCCGCCAGCCAGGTCGACGTGCACCAGCGCTTCATGGTGATCGACGTCAGCGAGGAGAAGAACCAGCCGATGGTCTTCATCAACCCGGAGATCGTCGCCCACGACGGTGGCCAGGTGTACCAGGAAGGCTGCCTGTCGGTGCCCGGCATCTTTGCCGACGTCACCCGCGCCAACCAGATCACCGTGCGCTTCCTGGATCGCCAGGGCCAGCCGCAGGAGCTGACCACCGAGGGTCTGCTGGCGGTCTGCGTGCAGCACGAAATGGATCACCTGGACGGCAAGCTGTTCATCGACTATCTGTCGCCGCTGAAGCGCGAGATGGTGCGCAAGAAGCTGGCCAAGCAGCGCCGGCACGTCGCCTGACCGTAACAACGGGGCGCCACCCGCGGTGGTGCCCACTGTCCGCCTGCCTGCCAGTGGCGTGCGCGGACGGACCCAGGGGCGCCGCACATCGGCGCCCATTTTCTGCCTGCAGGTTTCCACCTGCATAACGGGGTGACCATGAGGATTGTCTTTGCCGGTACGCCGGAGTTCGCGCTGTCGTCGCTGCGCGCGGCTGCACGCCATCACGAAGTGGTGGCCGTTTACACCCAGCCGGACCGTCCAGCCGGCCGTGGCCGTGGCCTGGCGCCTTCGCCGGTGAAGCTGGAAGCGGTGGCGCGTGGGATTCCGGTGTACCAGCCGGAATCGCTGAAGGACGAGGCGGCCCAGCAACAGCTGCGTGACCTGCAGCCGGATCTGATGGTGGTGGTGGCTTACGGGCTGATCCTGCCGAAGGCCGTGCTGGCCATCCCGACCCATGGCGGTTGGAACGTGCATGCCTCGCTGCTGCCGCGCTGGCGCGGTGCCGCGCCGATCCAGCGCGCCATCCAGGCCGGCGATGCACAGACCGGCGTCTGCCTGATGCAGATGGAGGCGGGCCTGGATACCGGCCCGGTGTTGTTGCAGCAGGCGCTGCCGATCAGCCCCACCGACACGGGCGGACAGCTGCACGACAAGCTGGCCGCACTGGGCGAGCAGGTGCTGTCCGACGGCCTGGGCCTGCTGCGCGCCGGCCTGATCCCGGTCAAGCAGCCGCAACCGGCCGAAGGCGTGACCTATGCGCACAAGCTGGACAAGGCCGAAGCCCGGCTGGACTGGACGGCCGATGCCGACGCATTGGCGCGCACGGTGCGTGCGTTCAATCCGTGGCCCATCGCCGAAGCGCAGCTGGCGGGTGAGCGCGTGCGCATCCACGGCGCGGTCGCACTGGAGGACAACGGCGGCCATGCCCCGGGTACGGTGATCGCCGCTGCACGCGAGGGCATCGACATCGCGTGCGGCCACGGCGCGCTGCGACTGCGTGTGCTGCAGCGCGAAGGCGGCAAGGCGATCACCGCCGCCGACTACCTCAACGCACGACGCGACCTGCGTGCGGGAGCCTGAGCCGGTGAGCAAGCAAGCTGATCTGTCTGTGTCCAACGCCGCGCCGGGCGCTGCCACGCGCATGCTCGCTGCGCGCGTGCTGGCCCAGGTCTTCACCCGTGGCCGTTCACTGAAGGCCGAGCTCAACTGGGCGCTGCCCAAGCTGGCCGACACGCGCGACCGCGCGCTGCTGGAGGCGCTGTGCTTCGCCGTGCTGCGTCGACGCAGCACCTACGATGCCGCCTTGGCGAGCTGGATGCAGAAGCCCCTATCCGCACGCGATGCCGACCTGCGCACCCTGCTGATGGTGGGCTTCGCCCAGCTGGATGTGCTGGAGCTGCCCGCCCACGCGGCGCTGTCGGCCACGGTCGATGCGGCGCGTGCACTCGGCCGTGAGCGCCAGGCCGGCCTGGTCAACGCGATCCTGCGCCGTGCGCAGCGCGAAGGCTTTGCACCGCAGCCGCCGCGCGATGCGTTCCCCGCATGGCTGGCCGACAGCATCGAAGCGGATTGGCCCGGCCAGGCCGATGCCATCTTCGCCGCCAGCCTGCAGCCGGCCCCCTTGTGGCTGCGCGTCAACCGGCAGCAGGGTGACCGTGCGCAGACGCTGGCCGCGCTGGCCGCCGTCGGCATCGAGGCCGAGCCCAGTCCTGTCAGCGCCGATGCCGTGCGCCTGGCCGCGTCCACGCCGGTCAACCAGTTGCCCGGCTTTGCCGAAGGCGCACTGTCGGTGCAGGACCTTTCGGCCCAGTGCGCGGCCGATGCGCTGGCCCCGCCTGCCGGCGCCCGGGTGTTGGATGCCTGTGCCGCGCCGGGTGGCAAGTCGGCGCACCTGCTTGAACGCGATCCGTCGCTGCGCCTGTTGGCGCTGGATATCGACGCGCGTCGGCTGGCGCGGGTCAAGGACACATTCACCCGCACCGGCGTCGGCGCCGAAGCACAGGTGCGTGCCGCCGATGCCAGTGATCCGCGTTCGTGGTGGGACGGAACGCCGTTCGACGCGATCCTGTTGGATGCGCCCTGTTCGGCGACCGGCATCATCCGCCGCCAGCCGGATGTGATGTTCCACCGTCGTGCCGAAGACATCGACGTGCTGGTCGGCATCCAGGCCCGCCTGCTTGAAGCGTGCTGGACGATGCTGCGCCCGGGTGGCGTGCTGGTGTATGCCACGTGCTCGATCCTGCGCGCCGAAAACGTGGATCAGGTGCAGGCCTTCCTGAAGTGGCACGCAGATTCCACTGCGGACGCGCTCGATGACGGGTTCGGCATGGACTGCGCAGGGGTTGGTCGCCAGCGGCTGCCGGGTGATGATGGCGGCGACGGCTTTTTCTACGCGCGTCTGCTAAAAAACGCCTGATCCCTTCCTTACCACTGCCGTGCCCATGCTGAAGACACGCGCTTCCCGCGAATCCTGGTTGTTGATCGTCATGGCCCTGCTGGTGCTCGGTGCGGGCCTGGGCCTGCGCGACCCGTGGCCGTCGGACGAACCGCGTTTCGCGCTGGTGGCGCGGCAGATGGTGGAAAGCGGCGACTGGCTGTTCCCGCATCGCGGCCTGGAGCTGTACTCCGACAAGCCGCCGATGCTGATGTGGTGGCAGGCCACGCTGTATTCGCTGATCGGCAACTGGCGCATCGCCTTCCTGCTGCCGTCCCTGCTGGCTGCGCTGGGCACGCTCTGGTGCGTGCATGACCTGGGGCGCCGGCTGTGGACCCGCCGGGTCGGCCTGTATGCCGCGTGGACCCTGCTGTTCGCGTTGCACTTCACTTTCCAGGCGAAGAAGGCACAGATCGATCCGTTGATCGTGTTTTTCATCACCCTGGCCAACTATGGCCTCATCCGGCACCTGTTGCTGGGGCCGGCGTGGCGCTGGTGGTGGCTGGGCTGGTTCGCCGCCGGCCTGGGGGTGATCACCAAGGGCGTGGGCGTGGTCGCGTTGCTGATGATCGTGCCGGCCGCGCTGGCATCGGTGTGGGGCTGGCGTGGCGTGGGCCTGAGCGTGCGCCGCTGGCAGTTCTGGGTGGCACCGCTGGTGTTCCTGCTGGCGATCGCCCTGTGGCTGGTGCCGATGGTGGTCACCGCGCTGTCCACCGGCTCGGCCGAGTACCGCGCCTACATGGACGACATCCTGTTCCGGCAGACGGCCAAGCGGTATTCGCAGTCGTGGGACCACCACCAGCCATGGTGGTACTTCCTCGGCACGATGCCGTCCATGTGGATTCCGGCGTTCCTGGCGGTGCCATGGGCGATCCCGGCCTGGTGGCGGCGCCTGCGTCGGCGCGACCCCCGTTATCTGGTGCTGCTGGGCTGGTGGGCGCTGATCGTGCTGTTCTTCTCCATTCCCGATGGCAAGCGCGATGTCTACATCCTGCCGTCGCTGCCGATGTTCTGCCTGGCCTTGGCACCGCTGGTGCCCGGCCTGCTGCGCAAGCGCAGCGTGCAGTGGATGCTGACCGGCTTCACCGCACTGCTTGCCGTGCTGACGCTGGGCGCGGGCATTGCCATGCTGACGGGCCAGCCGGGCTTTGAAACGAAGCTGATGGGGTCGCGCGGCATCGACAGTTCAGTGACCGCGTCGCTGGCCTGGGCGGCGGTAGCGATGGGCTGCTGGGCACTGGCCAGCCTGCTGGTATGGCAGCGGCCGCGCGCCCACATCGGCGTGGTATCGGCGCTGACGGTGATCTGGGTGCTGTACAGCCTGGTCGGCTACCCACATCTGAACGATTCCAGTTCGGCACGCGGCCTCATGCACCGTGTCGGTGAGCGCATCGGTGTCGACGCCGAGCTGGGCCTGGTGGCATGGAAAGAACAGAACCTGCTGATGGCCGACCGACCCGCCGCGACGTTCGGCTTCCAGAACAAATGGGACCTGCAGTTGCGCGAAGGCGTGGCGTGGCAGGCGCAGGCACCGGCCACGCGCTGGCTGCTGGTGCAGGAAGATGCCCTGCTGGCCTGCGTGGACCGTAGTCGAGCCGAGCTGGCCGGTATCGCCAATCGGCGTCGTTGGTGGCTGGTGCGGGCCGAAGCGGTGACCGCGCCCTGCGAGGCGACCGCCGAGGAGCTGGTGCGCGAGCATGCCATGCAGTCGCGGCAGGCCAACGAGTGAAGGTGACCGCTGACGCCGCCGCGCTGACCGCTGGTACTGCTGGACAGCGCGTGTTGGGCGTTCACTGTGCAGTATCCCTTTCCGTTGCCGACCTGATCCGATGATCCTGCCGTGAGCCTGCCGCCCTACGATTCCTCCACCCCTCGTGCGCTGTTGCCGCAGCCGCTGCGCGCGCGCTTCGCCCAGGGGCTCGGCCACCTGGGGCTGTTGCTGTTGCCGGCGCTGGTGGTCTCCACTCCGGCCAACCTGCTGCCGTTCGGGTTGCTGCTGCTGGTCAGCACAGTGATGGTGCCGGACCTGTTGTGGCGCGCCCGCGCCGATGCGGGGCGCAGCATCCGCGTGCTGGCCTGGCTGATGCTGGCCGTGCTGGCGGCCGGTTTGCTGTCGGTCGTGCTGTTCGAGCATGGATTCCGCGATGTGGACAACCGCTCGCGTTTCTTCGTGATGCCGTGGATCGCGTTGTGGGTGTGCGCGCTGGAACTGCGCCTGCGCTGGCTGTGGCGCGGTGCCGTGGTGGGCCTGCTGCTCGTGTTCGGGCTGTCGCTGCGGCAGGTGTTGGGCGGGGCGCCGCGTGCTGACCTGTTCACCAATGCCATCGTGCTCGCCGACATGGTGGTGATGCTGCTGGTGCTGGCCTTGTTCTGTCGTCCGCACGGCGTGCGGGGCTGGGCGTGGGGCCTGCCGGCGGCGGCGCTGGGCTGCGCCACGCTGGTGCTCACCGGCAGCCGCGGGGCGCTGTTGGCACTGCTCGCCGTGTTCCTGGTGATGGCGCTGACCCTGCGCTGGGGATCGCTGCGGCGGCGCCTGCTGATCCTGGCGGCGCTGCTGGGCCTGTCGGTCGTGGCAGTGGTGAGTGTGCCGGAGCTGCGCCACCAGGTGCGCCTGACCGAGCTGCACAGTGATGTGCAGCGGCTGGAACGCGGTGATGCGGATTCCTCCGCAGGGGCGCGCGTGGAGCGGTTGCAGGTGGCGTGGGACACGTTCCTGGACCACCCGCTGACCGGCGTCGGCGTTGGCCATTTCGACAACGCGATGCAGCGCCTGCCGGTGTGCCGTGACGATCCGCTCGAGCCGCGCTGCCACCTTGGGCACGCGCACAACGATCTGGCCGAGTGGGGCGCAACCCAGGGTGTCCTGGGCGCACTGCTGTTGCTGGCGGTCTATGGCGTGCCGCTGTGGCTGTTCCTGTGGCTGCATCGGCACAGCGGGCGGGCGACCTTCCGCGGTCCGGCGGCCGCAGGCGTGATGATCGTGGTCTGCTACGTGTTGTGCGGCCTGACCCAGTCGATGTTCGCGCACCAGATCACCGCCAGCTTCTATGCGTCCATCGTCGGCGTGCTGGCCGGCCTGTCCCGCGTGGAAGGCCTGCGTCACCAACGCAACCGGGCGTAACAGCGTCTCAACGGTTCCGGTTGGCGATACCGTCGAGGTGGAACGCAGCGCATAGCCCGGCCAAGCCCCAGCCTAACCACTGACATAACGCTGCAGGGCGATCTGTCGTGAGCGGGCGTAGTGGAACTGCTTGATGAAGGTCGTGCGCACGCTGGGCGCGGACGAGGCGCCACCAGGATGCAAGGCACGTGCGGCCGGTTGCAGCACGCAGCGCCACCCCGCTTCCTGCATGCGCAAGCACAGGTCATCGTCTTCGTAGTACAGGAAGAACGCAGGATCGAACCCGCCGATCGCGGCGAACGCCCGCGCATGAGGCACGTGGTCGCGCAACTGCTGCAACGTGTCGTCGCGGCTGCCGTTGTCTCTGCGACTCCGCCGCACCGGTTACGGTGTCGGCGGGTCGGCCACCGGCTGGCCGTGCTGCAGCATCCACAGCATGATGGTCTTCTGCCGCACGTAGTTGGCGCGCACGTAGGCGTAGACCAGCCCATGCCAGCCATCGCGGAAGCCCCCTCGAAACACAAAACCACGCCAGAAACGCCAAGCGGGTGCGAGCACCAGCTTGGGCAGGGTGGCCCGTTTGCCGCGCGCGAACTCATGCTCGGCCATCATCCGCGCGTACTTTTCTGTTTTCGCCAGCTGCTGCTGCAGGGAGCGATAGGGGTAGTGGATGAGGTCGCCACGCAGGGTGCCGACGCGGCCGTCCACGCTGGCGGCTTCATGGATCTCGCGCTTGCCGCGCCAGCCGCCATGGCGCCGGTCGAACAGTCGCAACACGCGGTCGGGGTAGGCATTGCCATGCCGCAGGAAGCGGCCGAAGTACTCCGACAGGCGAGCAAAGCGGTAACCGTGGTGCTCCGCGAACCCGCCGTCGCGGGCCTGCTCGATGGCCGCGCGCAAGGCATCGCTGACCCGCTCGTCGGCATCCAGGCACAGCACCCAGTCATGGCGTGCCTGCTCTACGGCGAAGGCCTTCTGGCTGCGGAAACCCTGGAACGGGCGCTGCAGCACGCGGGCCCCGGCCGCCTCGGCAAGGGCCACCGTGTTGTCGGTGGACTGCGAGTCGACCACCACCACCTCATCGCAGAATGCCAGCGAGGCCAGGCAGTCGCCGATGCGTCCTGCCTCGTTGAACGCGATAATGCAGGCCGAAATGCGAGGCCGTTCGTTGTGGGCGGTCGTGGAGGACATATGGCCGGGTACCTGTTGTTTGCGACGGAGCGTTACGCGCTGCCTATTCTCGCCCCGTTGGCCGAGGCCTTGCACGCATCCGGGCATGAGGTTGCCGCCTGGTTCGAAGATGGCGCCGCCGGTAGCCGGCTGCCCGGGGTGGCCAGCGTCGGCCTGCGCGAGGCCTTGGCGATGCGCCCGCAGGCCGTGTTCAGTGCCGCCAACTGGGTGCCGACCTTCCTGTCCGGTGCCAAGGTGCAGCTGTTCCATGGCTTCAACGTGCAGAAGCGGGACAGTGCACGGGGGCACTTCCGGGTACGCGGCATGTTCGATCTGTACTGCACACAGGGGCCCGCGACCACCGCGCCATTCCAGGCGATGGCGGCGGAGCAGGGTCATTTCGCCGTGGTGGAAACCGGCTGGCCGAAGCTGGACCCCCTGTTCCGCGACGACGGTGGAGCCAGCGCCGCACTGCGTGCTCCGGCGGCCGGGCGACCGGTGGTGCTGTTCGGCTCCACCTTCACCGAGCGCCTGAGCGCAGCCCCGCATCTGTACCCGCAGATCGCCGCCGACATCGCGGCGGGCCAGCGCTACTGGCTGCTGACCCTGCATCCCAAGTGCACCCCGGAGCTGTTCGCGCAGTACCGCGCTCTGGCCGGCGCGAATGCCTGCTTCGTCGAGCCGGAGCAGGTGATGGCGGCGCAGCGTGCAGCCGACGTGCTGGTGTCTGATACCTCGTCGATCGTTTCGGAGTTCATCGTCCAGCACAAGCCGGTGGTGACCTTCCGCAACCGCGTGCCGCAGCCGCACATGATCGACTTCGATGATGCGGCGCAGTTGCCGGCCATGCTGGAGCAGGCGCTGCACCCCACGGCCGCGTTGCAGGCCGAGATCACGCGGTATGCCGATACGATCCACCCGTGGCGGGACGGACGATCCAGCGAGCGGGTGATCGCAGCCACCGACGCGTTCGTGTCCGGCGCGTTGGGGACGCTGGCACGCAAGCCGCTGGGCAGCTGGCTGCGCAATCTGCAGATCCGCAAGGACCTGGGCTATTGGGGCCCGAAGGGCTGACGCCCAAGGCAGGGTAGAGCCGACTTCAGTCGGCTGTTCGGCACCGCGCGCGATCCCTGCATTCCGCCGAGCACGGCTCGGCGCTACGGCGATCATCCCGGTAGCGCCGACCCATGGTCGGCGAGCGCAGCGGCATCAGACGAACGTAGCGCCGACCCATGGTCGGCGAGCGCAGCGGCCGGTGCGTTACCCGTTCCCTTACCAACGCAACTGCCGCCGCGCCAGCGCACGGCCCAATTGCTCCAGTACTTCGGCGGCCTGCGCCTGCGGCAGGTAGCGCAGGCACAGCGCCACATCACCGCGCGCACCCGCGGTATCCAGCCACACGCTGCTGGTCCCCAGCAGGCGATCCAACGGCGAGCGTGACAACCGCAGCGCCTGCAACTTGTCCAGTTCCGCCCAGCGCCACCAGCGCCGCCACCAGCCGCCGCGCAGCGCGACATAGCGATCATCCAGATGCCAGCCGATGCGCGCCATCTGCAAGCGCGCTGTCCACAGCGCAACCGGCAACCAGGCCAACACCAGCAGGCCCATTCCGCCCCAGCGCCATGTCAGGCCGGCCGCCAGCAGCGGGGTCAGCCACAGGCTGGTCACGCACAGCCGCCAACTGCCGCGCAGCGCCACCGGATGCCAGAGCGCTGGCGGCCACTGCACGGTGGGCAGCAGGTGCTGCACCAAAGCATCGCAGTCAGCCGGTGCGGCCAACGGAGCCAGCTCGCGCAGCCCGCGCTGCTGTTGCTCATCGTTGCCCTGGCTGGCCGCGCTGTCCACGCTGAGCTGGCGCCGCCCGGCCCAGCGCTGCAGCGTGGTCTCGCTCAGCGTCCAGGCTTGTATGCGGCGAAGCGCCACGCTGCTGCGCACCTTGCTCAGCAGGCCGGTACTGACCGTCAGCCGTCGTTGTTGTTCGCTCAACTCGAAGCCGTAATAGCGCAGCAGCGCCAACAGTACCGAGAGCACGCGCAGTGCTACCCAACCGGCGAGAAGCAGCACCGCCGCAATGACCAGCATGCCGGTGATGCCGGGCTGCAGACCGTTGGCATAGCCGAAGGCCTCACGCCCGCCGTACTCCACGAACGTATCCATGCGGTCGCGCGGTACCACCTGCACCAGTGCGCCGAGCGCGGCGGCCACCATCACCCAGCCACGGTTGGACAGCATGCCCAGCTTGATGACTTCGATGCTGCTCATGCGCAGCAGCACGTGGCGCGTGTCGGTTTCCGGCAACGGCGGAGGCGTGCCCGGATCGCCGTCCGCTACGGGGTTCACCATCACCGGGCCGCGATGGCGCACGCGCTGTTCCAGCGCCAGGGCCTCGTCCATCCGCAGCACCCGCATCTCCGCCTCCGGACGATTGCCGCCGGCGGACTCCAGTCGCAGCTCGGCCACACCGAACAGCCGGTGCAACGGGTTCTGGTCCACGACCACGTTGTGGATGCGCGCGAACGGAATTTCGCGCCGGTTGCGCGCGAACACGCCGCTGCGGATCGTGATGCCGTCCTCGCCGATGCGGTACCGGTAGCTCAGGTACTGCAGCACCGACGCCAGCACCAGGCAGGCGATGACGATCAGCGGGATCAGTTGCGCCCATAACGGATCGCGGTCGCCGCGCTGGCCGAACACCAGCAAGGCCGCCAGCGGCAGCAGGTACTGCCGGAGCTGCATGATCAGGACGAACAACCAGGACCACGGATGCAGACGGCGCTCGGCATCGGTGGCGGGAATCGGCGGTGGCACGCTGCTCACAGGGCGTCGGCGTCCTGGTCAAGCTGGCGGGCAAGCGTATCGCGCAACCGCTCGGCGTCATCCTCGTCCAATCCATCCAGCACCACCGCGCTGAAGCGACTGCCCGCGGTATGCACCACCAGCGTCGCCAGCCGCGCGCGTCGCTGCAGGGGGCCGCGGCGCACGTCGAGGTGCTGCACGCGTGATGTCGGCACGCGGGTGTCGCGCTGCCACCACAGATCGCGGCGCAGGCCCAGCCCGCTGTCATCCAGCCGCCACCAGGTACGCCGCACGCGGCGCCAGCTGATGCGCGCGCCGATCAGTGCGCCGACCAGCAGCCACGCTGCAGCGGCGGGCAGGCCGCCAGGCAGGTCCAGCAGCCACCACGCAGCAGCGAAAGGCAGGCCGGGGAAAAGGGCGCCCGCGGGCAGGCCGCCCAGTGCCGCGAGCCGCGCGGCGCGCACCGGCAGCAGCTGCCAGCCGTCCGGCGTGGCGTCAGGGGAGGGCGATGAGGTCATGGGGGTGTCAGGCATGTGCAGAAGGTAGCAGGTGGCTTGTGTAGCGCAGAAGCCTGCCCGGTGGGGTCGATCCGCGAAGGGCCCGCTGCGCTCGCCGAGCGTGGCTCGGCGCTACCGGTGGTCAGCCGGTTACTGTGCGGCCTGGATCAGTGCGTCCACGTCCAGCAGGTGCCCGGCACGTTCGGCTTTGGTGCGCAGGTACTGTTCGTTCTCCACGGTGATGTCGCCGGTCACCGGGATGCAGTCGACCACATCCATCCCCGCATTGCGCAGGCGCTGGACCTTGGTCGGGTTGTTGCTCAGCAGCGCGATGCGGGCGATGCCCAGCCCTTTCAGCATCGCCACCGCGCTGCCGTAGCGGCGCTCGTCCGCGCCGAAGCCCAACTGTGCATCGGCGTCGATGGTGTCCAGCCCATCGTGCTGGTAGCCATACGCGCGCATCTTCGCGGCGATGCCGGTGCCGCGGCCTTCCTGGTCCAGGTACAACAGCACCCCGCCACCGAGCTCTTTCAACTTGCGCAGACCACGGCGCAGCTGGTCGCCGCAATCGCACTTCAACGAACCGAACAGATCGCCGGTCAGGCACGAAGAGTGCACCCGCACCGGGACCACCGCTGCAAGGTCGGGCTCGCCCACGATGATCGCCACCTGGTCGCGCTGGGCTACCCCGCCGCGGAACACCGCGAAGGTGGTCATCCCCACCTCGCGCAGCGGTACCGGTGAGCGTGCCACCAGCTCGTAATCGTGGGCGGCGTGGGCGGCGCCTTCGGCCAGGTCGCACAGGGCGACCTGCGCGGCACCGTCGAAACGTGCATCGTCGCTGGCCAAGGGCAGGCCGACCATCGCAGGGAGCAACAGGCCCAGGCGGGCCAGCTCCACGGCGCCGGCATCGAGTGCATCGCCGGGGTTCCACTGCGGTGGCAAGGGGCCGGGCTCACGCAGGTAGCCCAGCTGCGGCAGGGCATCGAAGGGGATGCCGGCCAACGGAATGCGGACGCCCTGGGCAGCTTCGATGCCCTCCACCCCCAGCACGCGGGCACGGGTTTCAGTCAGGAACAGGTAATGGCGGTCGTCGGCCAGCCCGGCGAAGGTCTCGAAACTGCGCGCGGTTGCACTGTCCAGCGCAATCACGGCCATGCGCTGGCCGGTGTCATCGGTGATCACGACCGGCCGCCCGGAACGCAGTTCGGCCACCGCGCGTTCGCAGCGGATGGCCGCCGGATCACCGAACAGGGAGGAGGCAGCAACAGGCATGGCAGGACCGGGCAGGGGAGACATCGTGGTCAATCACATGGGGTTGAGTGCGACGGAATCAATGCGGATGGGTCGCGGTGGCGTACGGGTCGGCCTCGCCGCTGCCATCCGGACGCAGGGTGAACCGCTTGTAGGTCCACTGGTACTGCGCCGGGTCACGGCGCGCGATGCGCTCGATGCCGGCGTTCAATGCGGTGCCGGCGACCAGTGGATCCGGGTCAGCCAGGGCGGGCGCGGACGCTTCGATGTGCAGGGCGAACTGCATGCCCGGCCCGGTGCGCTCGCACCAGCCGTACAGCACGGTCGCACCGGTGCGCGCGGCCAGCCGGTTGACCAGGGTCATGGTCAGCGCCTGCATGCCGAAGAACGGCACGAACACCCCGTCGCCGGCCTTGGGCTGCTGGTCGGGCAGGATGCCGGTCGCACCGCCGTCCTTGAGCACTTTCAGCAACTGGCGCACTGCGGTGCCTTCGGCGCGCACCTGCTGCACGTTGTCACCGCCACGCACCAGTTGAAGGAACGCGTCGCCGGCGGCATCTTCCGGCGGCTTGTAGACGATCGCGATCTGGCCGCGGGACGCCAGCCACTGGTTCAACAGCTCCCAGTTGCCGAAATGCGGGGCCGCCACGATCACCCCTTTTCCCGAGGCCAGCGCGGCGTCGTACAACGCCTCGCCATGGCGCTCGCGCAGGTGGTCGCGCAGGTTGTGGGCCGCCGGGCGGGTCCACAGGCGCAGCGTTTCCAGCGCCTGCAGGGCAGTGGAGCGCAGCACGTCACGTTGCAGGCGCGCGCGCTCGGCGCTGTCCAGCGCGGGATAGGCGAGCTCCAGGTTGCGCCGGGTAACCCGGCTTTCGCGGGCATTGAAGGTCATCCACAGCCACGCCAGGCCGTTGGCGAGGGCGCGCAACACGGGCCAGGGCAGGCGGGTGAGCAGGGTGGCGGCACGGTAGGCCAGCCGGGCTTTGCGGTGCGGGTTCATCCCGGCAAGTCTAGCGTGGCCGCTGCTAAGGTGGCCCGTTGCTCCCCTGATCGAGGTCCCCATGCTTGTCCTTATCCAGCGCGTCAGCCAGGCCGCCGTGCACGTCGATGGCCAGCCCATCGGGCAGATCGGTGCCGGTTTGCTGGCCCTGGTGGGCATGGAGCCGGGCGATACCGACGCGCAGTTGCAGCGGATGGCCGAACGGCTGCTCGGTTACCGTGTGTTCGCCGATGACGACGGAAAAATGAACCGCTCGCTGCGCGACACCGGCGGCGGGCTGTTGTTGGTCAGCCAGTTCACCCTGGCTGCCGACACGCGATCAGGCATGCGGCCGAGCTTCACCAGCGCGGCCCCACCGGGCGAGGCTGAACGCGGGTTCAATCGATTTGTTGAGATCTGTCGTGAAAAGCATGCAACAGGGGTGGAAACGGGGCGCTTTGGTGCCCATATGGTCGTCAGCCTGGTCAACGACGGTCCCGTGACCTTCCTGCTCAGGCCCTGACCCCCCGGGACCACCGCCCGGGCAGGCCGGGCGAGGGGCTGGTATAATGCTACGTTCCCTTTTCCTACTCCAGCCGGTGGCGCGAGCATCCATGGCCAACGAACGTCCTGCCCAATCCGAAATCAAGCAACTGATCAGCAAGGGCCTGGAACAGGGCTACCTGACCTATGCCGAAGTCAACGATCACCTGCCCGACGACATGGTCGATCCGGAGCAGATCGAAGACATCATCGGCATGATCAACGGCATGGGCATTGATGTCCATGAAGTGGCCCCTGATGCGGAAACCCTGCTGCTCAATGACGGCAACACCGGCAATCGCGAGGTGGATGACACCGCCGCTGAAGAAGCCGCTGCCGCACTGACCGCACTCGACACCGAAGGTGGCCGCACCACCGACCCGGTGCGCATGTACATGCGCGAAATGGGTACGGTGGAACTGCTGACCCGCGAAGGCGAAATCGCCATCGCCAAGCGCATCGAAGAAGGCCTCGGCCAGGTACAGGCCGCACTCGGTCTGTTCCCGGTGTCGGTCGAATCGCTGCTGTCCGATTACGAGGCCCACAAGGAAGGCAAGAAGCGCCTGGCCGAAGTGATCGTCGGGTTCAACGACCTGTCCGACGAAGTCCCGGCGCCGGCGGTGGTGGAAGACACCAGCGACGACGATGACGACGCCGATGAGGACGAAGAAGACGACGCCGACGACGCCGAGGAAGAAGCCGGCCCGACCGGTCCGGACCCGGAAGAAGTCGCCGCGCGCATGCAGGCGCTGGCTGATGCCTTCAACGCCTTCAAGAAAGCCGCCGCCAAGGGCGAAGGCAAGCACCTGCTGAAGCTCCGTGAGGAGATGTCGGCGGTGTTCGTCACCCTGAAGCTGCCGCTGCCGCTGACCGATGTGCTGACCCGCCAGCTGCGCGACACGATGGCCGGCATCAAGTCGCATGAGCGTCGCGTGCTGAACCTGGCTACGGTCACTGCCCGCATGCCGCGCAAGGATTTCATCCGCTCGTGGGAAGGCAACCAGACCAACCTGGAGTGGGTGGAAGACGCACTGAAGCGCAAGCAGAAGTGGTCCTCGGCCCTGCGTGACGTCAAGGACCAGATCATCTCCGAGCAGCAGGCTACGATCGATATCGAGAAGAGCACGCTGCTGAGCCTGGATGACCTGAAGGAAATCAGCCGCGCGATGGCCTACGGCGAAGCCCGGGCACGCAAGGCGAAGAAGGAAATGGTCGAGGCCAATCTGCGCCTGGTCATCTCCATCGCCAAGAAGTACACCAACCGCGGTCTGCAGTTCCTCGATCTGATCCAGGAAGGCAACATCGGCCTGATGAAGGCCGTGGACAAGTTCGAATACCGTCGCGGTTACAAGTTCTCCACGTATGCGACCTGGTGGATCCGCCAGGCCATCACGCGTTCGATCGCCGACCAGGCACGCACCATCCGTATCCCGGTGCACATGATCGAAACGATCAACAAGTTGAACCGCATTTCCCGTCAGATGCTCCAGCAGTACGGCCGCGAGGCAACGCCGGAGGAGCTGGCGAAGGAAATGGACATGCCGGAAGACAAGATCCGCAAGGTGATGAAAATCGCCAAGGAGCCGATCTCGATGGAAACCCCGATCGGCGACGACGAGGATTCGCATCTGGGCGACTTCATCGAGGACACCAACGTGGAGTCCCCGATCGAGAACACCACCAACATCAACTTGTCGGAAACCGTGCGTGACGTGCTGGCTGGCCTCACCCCGAGGGAAGCCAAGGTGCTGCGCATGCGCTTCGGCATCGACATGAACACCGATCACACGCTGGAAGAAGTCGGCAAGCAGTTCGACGTCACCCGCGAGCGCATCCGCCAGATCGAAGCGAAGGCGCTGCGCAAGCTGCGTCATCCGAGCCGGTCCGAGCAGCTGCGCAGCTTCCTCGATATCGACTGATTCCGGTCGGTTTCTCGAGGATCTGAAGAACCCCGCCTCGGCGGGGTTTTTCTTTGCGCGTAATATGGATCTGCCGGCTGCGCCTGGTACGTCTGCGCTTGATGCCCCTCCGCTTGGTGCACCTCCGCTTGATGCCCCTGCGCTTGTCCGCACCGCCCTCCGAGACAGCCGCCTCTGGTAGTGCGGACTTCAGTCCGCACCGCCCTCCGGGGCAGCCAACTTTGGTAGTGCGGACTTCAGTCCGCACCGCCCTCCGGGGCAGCCGACTTTGGTAGTGCGGACTTCAGTCCGCACCGCCCTCCGGGGCAGCCGACTAAAGTCGGCTCTACCGCCCCGTGCCCGTCCCGTGCCCGTGCCAGTGCCAGTGCCAGTGCCAGTGCCAGTGCCGCGCCCCGTGGCAGTGGCAGTGGCAGCGCCCATAGCCACAATTACGTAACATTATTCGTAACCAAATTCCGAAAATGCCATGCGCCGCAACGGGCTGTTCCCACTAAGCCAAAATGTTACGTAACAAATCATGTAACACTGCGCGCATGTCCAAGCCAACCCCCCCCACCATCCAGACCCTCTTGGCCCAGCTGCCGCCCGGTGATCCCATCGCGGCCGGCGCCTTGGCTGAGCGCTTGGGTGTGAACCGGATGGCGTTGAGCCGCTTGGTCGCCAAGGCCGGTGACCAGGTCGTCCGTATCGGCCAGACCCGGAGCACGGCGTACGCGGCACGGCAGGTGACACCCGCTGGCAGCCAGTGGCCGCTTTATCGGCTTCGCGCCGATGCAACGCTTGAAGCGCTGGGAGAACTGCACGCGCTGACAGGCGATACCTTCCATTTCCAAGCCAATGCGGTGCGGCCCAACCTCACCCGCTCGCCTGACGGCGACGTGCCTGCGTTCTTCCCCGGTCTGCCGTGGTACCTCGACGAACTGCGGCCGCAGGGCTTTCTCGGGCGCACGTTCGCACACCGCGCGGCGCGCTCGATTGGCGTGCCGAACGACCTCAACCGCTGGCAGCTGAGCGATACCTTGCTGGCCTTGGTCAATGCGGGGGGCACCCAGTCGGGCGATCTGCTGCTCGGTGGAACGGCCGCGCAACAGGCCCTTCAGGTCCTTGAGTCGCCACCTGACAGAATGGCGGTGAGTGAGCGCATCCGGGAGTACCCACGCCGCGCACTGGCTGCGCTGGAAGGCGAGGAAGTTGGGTCGTCTCCGGGCGGTGAGCAACCCAAGTTCACCGCAACGCTGGAGCAGGACGGCCTGCGTCGCGCCGTGTTGGTGAAATTCGCCCAGCAAGGAGCCGGGGACGCAGCCGAGCGCTGGGCGGATCTGTTGGTCTGTGAGCATCTGGCGTTGGATACGTTACGCGCGGCGGGGGTGGCTGCATCGGCCACTTCGCTACTGACCACAGACACGCACACCTTCCTGGAAGTCGAGCGCTTCGACCGCACGCCCGACCTGCTCGGGCGACACGGATTCGTGTCGTTGTCGGCGCTGTCTTCGGCGTTTACGGGTGAGGCATCACAAGAGTGGACGGGTGCTGCCGGCCTGCTGCAGGCCCAAGGCTGGCTGACGACCGACACCGTGGCGGACATTGGACGCCTGCAGGCATTCGGCCGCCTCATCGGCAACACCGACATGCATCAAGGAAACCTCGGTTTCCATCTAGTCGATAGCGGCCCGCTGTCGCTGGCGCCAGCGTACGACATGCTGCCGATGTCGTTGGCGCCCTCGCGTACCGGCATCCTGCGTCCAGCGTCCGGGCTGCAACCGCCCGCGCCCACCAGCAGCCGGGATCTGGTGCACCTGCAGTGGGCGGCACCGCTGGCGCGACAGTTCTGGGAGCGCGTGGCAGCATCCAACTTGATACGCTCATCCACGGTGCGCGACCTGGCGGCGGAAAACGCCCGCCGGGTAGGCGTCTTGGGGAGGCAATTCGGAGGCTGAGCGCGTTCATCCTGTTCAGCAACTGCCTATTAATTTGCCAAAAATGCGTGCTCCGCGTCACATATTTGGGGGTAATCTGCGCGTGACATCCATATCGGATGCAGTCCACAGGGGGACGTCAATGTTGGCTCGATTCACCGGCGACGAAGGTCGCCGCAACCTGCTGTATGCGCTGTCCGAACAGAAACTCGTTCGGGGTGACAGTGCACTTGCCGAAGCATTGGCCAGCAGTGTGACCTTGTTGGAGGCACAGGTCGGTGCCGCCGTCATCCATCAGGGTGGAGTGGACAATGACGTCTACCTCATCGTTACCGGTTCGTTCGATGTCTTCGTCAACGGCAAGCGCGTAGCGCACCGCAAAGCGGGCGAGCATGTGGGCGAAATGGCCGCCGTGCAGCCGACGCAGATCCGCTCGGCCACCGTGGTCGCGGCCGAACCCAGTGTGGTCGCACGTCTCAGTGCGGCCCGTCTGGACGACCTGGCGCAGCAGTTTCCGCTGATCCATCGCCATGTCGCACAGGAGCTCGCGCGCAGGCTGTTCCAGCGCAACGATTACGTGGGCAGCGCACGCGAGCGCACGAAGGTGCTCGTGCTTGCCTCGGCGCAGTCGGCCGATGCCGCACAGGTACTGCAGGAAACATTGGCCAGTGAAGGCTTCACCGTGCGCCTGTGGCAGGACGGCCTGGCGCGCAGTGGTGGTCTGGCGGTGCAGCGCTTGCAGGAAACCGCCGCCGGCGTGGACTTCGCGGTCGTGCTTGCGGGAACCGAGGATGCGCGCACCGCCGATGATGCGGCATGGCCCGCATCGCGCGACGACGTGCTGTTGGAAGTGGGCGTGCTGCTGGGTGTGCTCGGCGGTGACCGGGTAGTGCTGCTGGAAAGCCACGGCGGTACGGCTGAGCTGGCGGGGGTGGTCAACCTGCGGTGGCAGCCGGATGCCAGCCGTGATTTGGAGACGGTGCTGACGCCAGCGTGCACGCGTCTGCGGCGTTACTTCGAGTCGCAAGGGCCGTACGCGGTCGCGTGATCGGGGTCTACTGTGCGCCGGTCTCTCAGGGGCCGGCGCGCCGTGGCAGCATCGCCTGCAGGGCAATGGCCGCGACTGAGGCAACAGACACCCCGTCAAAGGTGAGTGCTCCCAGTGACAGCGAGAAGTGGCCCGCGCCCAGCATCAGCGGAACGAGCACGATGACTTGATTGCGTGGCTGGCGTAGATCGACGGCGTGCTCGTGCAGCATGCGGATACCGGCAATCGCAATCATCCCGAACATTACCAGCACGACGCCGCCGAGCACGGGCGCAGGTATCAGGCGCAGCACGGCCCCCAGTTTGGGCGACAAACCGAGTACGACGGCGAGGACGCCCGCCACGACCAGTACCGCTGTGGAGTAGACACGGGTTGTCGCCATCAGTCCGACATTCTCGGCGTAGGACGTCATCGGCGGGCCACCACTGCTCCCGCTGAGCATGGTGCCCACACCATCCGCCATGAGCGCATTTCCCATCTGCCCCTGAAGGTCGCGCCCGGTCATGTCGCCGACCGTCTTGACGTGGGTCAGTGTCTCCACCGCGAGCACCAGCACCAATGGCAGCAGCGTCATGGACGTCGCCACGTCCAGTCGTGGAGCCTGGAAGGCAGGTACGCCGAACCACGCTGCCTGATGCAACGGCTGCAGGGAGATCGGCGCTGCCAGCGCCAGCATGCTGCCGAACAGGGCATGGACGAGCGTGCCGATGACCAGAGCCGCCAGCAGCGCGATGCGCCGCACGAATTGATGACGCGATGTCAGCAGTACGGCGAGCAGGGCCGCGGTAGCAAGCAGGATCCCCGTGCCGAAGGGCGTGCCATCGTGCATGGTCGCCGGGATCGACGCCAGGCTGGTACCGACCAGCAGCAGTATGGTGCCGGTCACCACCGGCGGAAGCAGCGCCATGATCCAGCGGGTGCCGAAACGGCGGACGGCGATGCCCAACAGGAACGTGGCCGCCCCGCAGAAGAGGATGCCGCCCAATACGGCTCCCAGGTGGGCGTTGCCACCCTGGCCGTCGTAGCCGGTAAGTGCGATCACCGCACCGACAAAGACGCCGCTGGTACCCATGAAGCTTGGCACCCGACCGGCCGTGACCACGTAGAACAGCAGCGTGGAAATCCCACACAGCAGCAGAGAAAGGCTGGGATCGAACCCCATGAGCAGGGCGGCCACCATGGCACCCAGCATGACGGTGAAGTACTGCGTGCCCAGAATGAGGGTGTGAGGCCACGAGAGCCGCTGATCTATGTCAGCGAAGGAGGATCCAGCAGGCAACCGTGTCCATCGGAACAGGGGCATGAACGAAGCCTGGAAGGTGGGCCTCCATGCTGGGCGACCCACGCGGGCGTGCGCTAGAGGAGCGGGCGACACACGTGGCGACGCATGGGTATCTGGAGCCCGACAGGGGCCTTGCATTACACTGACGCTCGGCAAGCGGGCCTATAGCTCAACGGTTAGAGCAGAGGACTCATAATCCTTTGGTTCCAGGTTCGAATCCTGGTGGGCCCACCATCTCGTAACTGACGTACCTGCCGGCCGGAGTGCCATGAACGCCAGAACGAGATCGACCCTACACGCAACCGCACGTGCCGGCATCGCCGCATTGCTGCTTTCGACCGGCTGCGCCTGGACCAGCAAGGAATCAGTGCTCTCCTCCGACACCTTGAAGGTCGTCGCAGTCACCGAGAGCAGATTGGACATCAACATCAGCGAGTACCGGCACTACACAACGTACGTGCTGTACCTCGACGGTGAAAAGCTGTCCGACAAAGCGTTCGCCTCGCTGCTGCAGGACCCGGAAGCCGCCAACGATACCTTCGTGCACAGCGATGTGGTCGTGCTCGCCGATGATGCGATATTGCTGGCCTCGCACAATCGCGATTCGACGCGCTGCTGGACGACGCGACTGCTCGCGGGGAAGGGCAAGGCCAGGGTCGAGACGATCAAGACAAGCTCGACGGACTGCTCCCCGAGTGAGGCAGCGCCTGGCTGGCAGACACTCTATGACGAGGAAAGCAATGTGCTGCTGGTGCGCGAGCGGCCCTTCCATGTCTATCCGATAGCGGGGTACTGGTGGGTGCTTTGGATAGAGGGCGACGTCGTCGCGCTCTACAACGACGACTCGGATCGAGAGCGGCTGATTGTCAGGCTCGTGCGGGTATCCACCGATGAGCTGCTTGCCGAGCAACTGCTGCCCATGCAGACGTATGCCGAGGCAGACCTGCTTCATGCATCGCCGGACGTGCGGCGGAAGTGGCTGTTGGACAACTTCGCCGTCTCGATGAAGACGCCGGTGTCGCTCCAGCTACGTCCTGACAACCAGCTAGAGGTCCTACCGCCTGGCCGCTGGGCGGAATACCAGGAAACTGCACGGCAGAACAGCGAAGCGGATGCCCGTGCACGCGCCGCCGGTGAGGCAAAGCTCGAGGCCTTGTACAGGGAAGTGCGGGAAGAAGAAGCCGCGCGGCAACCACCTGCCAAGTGAGTCCGGCACGAGACGGGGTGTCGACGGCAGCCGACTGAAGTCGGCTCTACCCGGCGGCTGGATTCCGTGTGGGCCTTCTGCAAAGTTCGCCGGCGCAGTTCGGGCATCGCTGCTTCAGCGTGGTGTCCACGCAACGGGTGCAGAACGTGCATTCGAACGAGCAGATCCAGGCATCTGTCGAGGTTGCAGGAAGATCAACATCGCAGCATTCGCAATGGGGGCGCATCTGCAGCATGAGGCGGCACTCCACATGGAGAAAGGGAGGCTCAGGCGAAATGCCAGAGCGTGGCAACGACGGTGCCCAGGATGCCCAGTACGATCAGAATGCCCATCAACAGCCAGCAAGCATGTAACAGGAACTGACCTGCACGACCTATCACGTACGTGCCTGCTGCTACGCCCAGTAGAGACAGGCTGAAGCGTATGGGTTTGGACCAGGCCACGCCCGGCTCCACGGCGTAATTGACCAGGGCCACGGCGAGCACGGAGATGAAGAATCCGATGACGGCCCAGAAAACGGAAAACTCGAACATCCCGGGCGCTGGTGGCACGTCGGCCAACATGGCTTCTTCAGCATCATAGTAGGCGACCGTGCCATCGCCCCGTTGCTTTGAATACCCTCTTGCCATCGCGGCGTCGCTCCTTGCATGCCCTGTTCCGATGCACGACGTTACCCAACGGCGGACCGATTTTCCAGCGGTCCGGCTCGGAATTTCATGTTGGCTTCTCGCAGTGCTTACGGCATACGCTGCAGATTGGGCCGCTCGCGCTGCCGCCTCACTCCACCTGCGGCGGGCGCCCTGACAGACGCACGAGGATCCCACGTTGCTCCAGACCCTGCTCCACTACGCACCCCTGATTACCGCCGTGATGGCAGGCGTGACGGCCCTTATCTGGATCGTCTACCTCAACGTCTTCCTGTCCAGCTACCGGCGGCAGCGGCGACCGTCGATCCTGATCACCTCCGGGGCAGGGCGGGGCATGAATGCGCACTGCTTCGTCACCAACCTTGGTCTGGAGCCGGTGTTTCTGCTGGACATCATGTTCGACCTCACCCAGCCCGATGGCACCCGCATCCGCGCGATCATTCCCGAGCGTAACGAGCAGTGGGCTAGTGGTGACGAGCCCGATTCGGGCGATGCGCGGCGGGCGACCAACGTGGGGCCGCTGAGCAGTGGCGAGGAGATCGATATCGGGCGATTCTCCACGATGATCAACCGGGCCTGCGCGGAGAATCCGGATATCACTGCGGACATGCCGCTGGCCTCACTGGAAATCACGGTGGTGGTGATTACCGCTGCGCGGGCGGAGCTCTGCGCGGCGTCACGCGGTTACCGCGTGGAGGAAACTGCCGGGAACGGAGTCCGTCTGCGCCCGACCACCATCAAGGCGCGGCAGTTGCAGGGTTTCTTCGCGCGCCGCCGGCTGACGCGCCATCTGGTGCAGCAGCTCAGCCAGGAAAGCTGACCGCCGAAACGCATCAGGCCACCCGAAGGTGGCCTGATGCGATGCAGGTCTGCGATCTCAGAAGAAGATCGCGTACAGGATCAAGAGCGGAATCGGCACGCCCAGGAACCACAGCAGCAAGGTCTTCATGAAAGCTCTCCTTGGTGGGAAATGAAGTTACAGGTCACGGCGACGGCCGCCCCACGTGGCGCTGAGGCTGGCGAAGAACGCGCCGATCAGCAGGGTGATGAACAGCCACAGTGCGGCATAGGCAGATGCCTTGCGGGCGTCATCGGCCGCCTTCATGGCGGTGGTCTTGGCTTCTTCCAGCGCTGCACGCATGCGGGTCTGCACGTCGGTGACGCGCGCCTGTGCTTCAGCCTGGCTCATGCCGGTTTCGCGGGCAATCAGCTGGGCCAGGTACTGCGTGTCGGCCGGATTCAGGCCTTCCGAACGCAGGCTGGACACGATGATGCGGTTCACTTCGCTGCGGACTTCGCGGCGATCTGCACCACGCTCGTTGCCCGGCATCGGACGCGGCGGCGGCGGGACGTTACCCGGCGCAGCAGGGGCCGCAGCGGTCGGCGATGGCATGGCACCCGGTGCCAACGGTGCCGGCGGCGGCGGCGCTGCCGGATCGGTCGATGCGTTGCGGAACAGCGAGTCGACCCAATAATCCAGATCACCTTCCTGGGTGCCCATCGCGGCCGAGCCTGCACCTGCGGCGGCAACGCCGACGGTGGACGCTGCAGCGCCTGCAGTCGCGCCGGCAACCTTCGCACCGGCACCGAGGATGCCGCCGATGGCGGAGGTCAGCAGCGCAGCGGTCAGCAGGGTGGCAACGGCCCACGACACGAAGCCGTGTGCGGTATCGCGGAAGTAGGTCTCGTCACCGTGCAGGCCCGCCCACTTGGTGCGCAGACGGCCGGCCAGATAGCCACCGAGCGCCGATGCCGCGATGGCGGTGAAGGTCAGCCACGCGACGCTGGTCCAGCCGAACGTTTCCTTCGACACGCCATCGAATGACCACGGGGAAACCGACGACAGCCCAAGGCCGACGCCCAAGATCAACAGGATCAGCGAGAGCGCGGCAGCACCGATAGCGCCGGCCAGGATGGCGCCCCAGGAGACGGCGCTTTCGTGCGTAGGGGCGACGATCGCCGGTGTGCTGACTACCGTTGCCACATCGGCACCGAGGGGTCTGCGATCTTCGTAATCGCTGCGGGTATTCATGGGATGACGCTCCGTATCTGTGCGCTGCCGATGCAGCGTGCGCCATGAGGCTGCGCGTTTCGTTGTGAAAGTTTTCGAATGGCCGTTTCACGCTGGTTTCATGGAGTTAGCCGAGCGGTGCCGCCGCGCTTGGGACACTGGGTGGGTCAGGGGAACAACTTGTCTCCCGTCAATCAGGTGTATCCATAGTCGGCACTTACAAATTTCCTTCGGTTATTGGCGCGAGCGCGGGAGAAGCATGCGAGCCTCTTAGTCCTCTGTGGTCCCTGACCAGTAACTTGCAGGTGCGCTCTTTCCAATGTGCGCGTAGCATTCAGCTGCGCATGGAGCGCCTTTCAAATCAGGGGGAAAGATGAAGATCAAAATGACTGTGACGAGTTTTCTCGTCGCAACTACTGCGTGTGGATGTATGAATCTGGCGACGAAGCCTTCAGAAATTACCGGTTCATACACGTCTGACATGAAGTACGCGCGTAACAGCTGCGATGAGCTTGGTATTGAGATTAATTCACTAGCTCGTCGGGAAGACCAACTTACAACGGCTCAAGAGCAAAGAAGGAAGTCCAGCAAAGTTCAAGCTTTCTGGGTGGGATATGGTAATGGCGACGGTATCGAGGCTTCAGAGCTCGCTAATGTAAGGGGTGAGAAGGAGGCCGTGCGTCGCGCATTTGATAAGCAGCGCTGTGAGACTGGGCGTGAGGCTACGCGAGCAGTCGTCTCTTCCGGTGTGGTCGGCCGTACAGGGTCTGGCAGTGTTGTCACCCAGACTCAGACAACGGGCGCGTCTTGGCGCGACTGGGCGGGGCAAAATGGGGAACCCAAGAAGAAGCCCCTCTATCTTTGCTCTAAAGGAGACGGTACGGAGGTAGTGAGCGCAGAGCCGGCCGTTGGCTGCAGGGTCATACCCGCGCATTAAGCCTTACGCACCGCGAGATTGCCGTTCGCGGACAGGATCATCGAGCGGGTGCCTTGCACCTGCTCGGCACTTCTAAAGCAAGCGCGGCTGCAAGTCTTCAGTTTTGCACTACGGAGATGATGAGTCTTCCACGTCGGCTGCACTGTCACAGCGCTTCTTCGCTGCACACAGCCGATCCAGCAGCGCCAGCGTCACGCCGTTGCTCCAGCCGAAGCCATCCTGCAACGGGTATTCGCCGCCACCACCACCGCCGGCGGACCCATCCACGACGTATTTCTCCACCAGTTTCTGTTCGCCGTCGTAGACCGATTGCACGGTCTGCAGGAAGCGCACACCGACCTTCCGCGCCAGCGTGTCCTGGCCATAGTGCTGAAGCCCGTCCACGGCAACCCACTGCAGCGGCGCCCAGCCGTTGGGCGCATCCCACTGTTGGCCGGTGGTGATGGTCGTGGTCAGCAGGCCGCCCTGTTTCACCAACTGCTGTTCGACCGCATCGGCCGTGCGGCGTGCCTGCGGCCGGGTTGCCACCTTCAGCCACAGCGGGAACAGTGCCGCCGCCGTGAGGGCCGGGCGCGTCTGCCCACTGCGCAGGTCACGGTCGACATACCAGCCCTGTTCCGCGTCCCACAGGGCGCTGTTGATGGCGCGGGCGCGGTCGTCGGCCTTCTGCTTGAAGGCGCGGCGGCCCGCACGGTCACCGGTTGCGCCACTGGCACGCGCGATCGTGACTTCCAGGTGGTACAGCAGACTGTTCAGATCCACTGGGACGATATCGGTGGTGCGGATGCTGGACAACGCCGACGGATCATCCAGCCAGCGCGAGCTGAAATCCCAGCCGGATTCAGCGCCGGCCCGCAGATCGCGGTAGACCTGTGACGGTGCACGCTGCGGTGCCTGCGCGGCCGTTGCCAAGTCGTCCGTCCACGATTCGGTGCGTGGCACCGCGCGGGCATCGTAGTAGCGGTTCAGTACGCTGCCGTCGGCCAGCTTCACCACGCGGGTCTGCGCGGTGCCGGCCGCCATGGCCTCAGCGCCGGTCATCCAGAAGGCATGCTCCGCGCGCAGCTGGGGCAGGTAGCGTCGGTAGGCCTCGTCGCCTTCGTGCGTCGCCAGCAGATCCACCATCAGGCTGAAGAAAGGCGGTTGCGAGCGGCTGAGGTAGTAACTGCGGTTGCCGTTGGGAATGTGGCCGTAGGTATCGATCTGGTAGGCGAAGTTGTCCACCATGTCGCGTACCAACTGCCATTGCTGGCTGCTCGCCAACCCAAGCAGCGTGAAGTAGCTGTCCCAGTAATACACCTCGCGGAAGCGACCGCCGGGCACGACATACGGCTTGGGCAGCGGCAGCAGCGAGCCATGCGGATCCACCGTGCCAGTCTGCCGGGTCAGCACCGGCCACAGACCGTCGATGTGCGCGCGCAGTGTCTCGCCCGCCGGCGGGGTGTATGCCTTGGCCTCGGCAGGCATCTCAAAGTTGTCGCTGACAAAGGTCTGCAGCGCGTAGCCCGGTTGGAGCTGCTCACGATGCCAAGCACCCAGCACGTCGGCAGGCGCACGGCGGGGTATCGCGTCAGCAAACGTCTTCTGGTCGGGAAACAGATGAGCGCCCTGGACCTGTTGAAACAGCGGCTGCAACTGTTGATCGGGTGGTATTGGATCGGCGGCAGCGGCGATGCCACTCCACAGCAGGGGGGACAGGAACAGGCCGGCCAGGCCGTGGGATGCGCGCATGGGCATGCCTCAGGATGAGCGTGGAATCCACTGTAATACGGGCTGCCGCCAGCGGCGGGTGATGACATGTCGCGCCTGCCGGGTAAAGTGGGCAGGGATTGAATCAAGGACGACACATGCGCAGGGATCAACCGCCAAAGGGGCCGCTCAAACCCGCGCTCACCCTCGTTGGGCTTCTGCTGTGTGTGGTTGCCGCTGTCGTCTGGTGGTCAGGGCAGGGCACATCTTCCGTCGAACCCGCGAATGACGGGGACGTAGCGGTCACGAGATCGACTGGAGTGTCCGGGGACCAGAGCGGTGCGCCGGAGACACCGCGCAGCAATCCAGCGACGGCGGCGTCGCGTGTGCTGGAACTTCGGCGCGACGCGGAAGCCGGCGACCCGGTCGCCATGCGCGAGCTTTCCGAGCTGATCCTGAATTGTAGTTTTGGACTCAACCGGGGAAGCGATTTCTGGAGCGGCGTTGAGTCCACGGCATCGCGGTTGAATCCTGTCGATCAGGCTGCGCTGCGCGCTGCCGCCACCCGCGTGGGATCGCAGTGCGAGAACCTCCGGCTTGGCAGCCAAAAGGAGCACGTGCTGCTGTACCGTCAGCTTCTTGCTGATGCTGCGGAAAGTGGTGATCTGCTGGCGCGCTTGCGTCAACGCGGCCGCGCGTTTACGCCGGAGACGCAGGCGGCATTGCCGGATGATGCGGACACCCTCATCGACGACGCACTGGCTTCCGACGATCCGCGCGCATTGTATGAGCTGTCGATGATCTACTTACCGACAGTGCAGAGGGCGCCTCCCCGCTTTGGTATTGGCAGCACCCCGTACGACCACACGGCGCTGATCCTGCTGGCCTGCGAACGTGGAATGGACTGCGGGATGGAATCGGTTCGCCACGATGAAACGTGCCTCATAGGCTTGATGTGCGGTGAGACGTTTGAAGGCATGGTGCGCAAGCGGGCACAGGGGGATGGTGAAATGGAGCGGGTGAATGAGCGCCTTGAGTGGCTGCGCAGACTGCTTGATGAGATGCATTCGGGGCGCTGATGCGGAGCGCGCGCTGCCGCCGAGCATGGCGCGGCGCTACCGGTGTCCGACCGTCTTCAGTTGGATATCCATGGACAGTGAGGTGGGAGTGTCAGCGCCGGTCAGGGCAGTGAGACGTCGGCGATCGATCTCAAGATTGCAGGAAGCCTGATAGCGGGAAGCGGCGGCGGCTGTGCACGATGACGGGGCTGGGGCCTTCGCTCCAGTCGGAATTGACGTTCCGCTCAGAAATGTGACGCGCTCTGTTGTAGCCCTCCGGGCACGGCGGAGAATGTACTGCCATGCCGGTTCTGCGGCAGGCGGTGCGCGGGGATCTCTCGATCCGCCGGTTTTGCGCGTCATGTTTCCCGGTACGTCAACCCGCATCGCCTGCCACCCTGCGCTTCGGCGCGGGTGGCGCTTCCGTGCTGCGAGAGCCTGCCATGTCACGTCACTATCCGCCCGCCCACCGCCTGCATGCGCTGATCGGCGACGCCGTACTCGACCTGCCTGCGCGTGCCGTCGAAAAACTTGAGGCGCTGCTTGCCGATCACCCGGTGCTGGCGTGTCTGTGCGATCCGGCGGCGCGCGCTGCGTGGCTGCTTGCCGCATCAAACAGGCGTGTGAACCCGACAGTAGAACAGCGCCGGCTGCATGGGCTGTCGGCCATTCTCGAAATACTCCACGCCGAACACCTGAGTCTGTACGACGGCGGCAGTGAGCCGATTCTTGGACAGGAGCTGGTGGAAGGACTGCTGGTGGCGAGTCGCGAGCTGGTCAAGCCGGTCGATGGGCGGGCAGGTGCTTGAAGGCTGCCGCCGGTCGCGGATGGCGTCATGCAGAAACTGACGGCCAGCGGCCGTCACTACCCGATGCAGCCGTGCGGGCTCGTTCGGAGTTACTGCGGGTTGTCGTCAGTGGGCGTACGCGGTGGCAACTGACTCACCGGCGAGCGCTTGTTCGAGATGCGCACGATGAACCAGACGACCAGCGCGATACCGACCGGAATCAAAAGCAGGATCAACAGGATCAGGATGTGCCAGACGCTGAAACTTCCCATGGTGATCGTCCTTGAGGATGAGCGCCCGATGCTAGCATCCGGTGGTGAACGTACTTGATGACGGATCGGATGTGGCAATGCGCAGACGACGTGCGCGAAGAAGCAGCGTGATCGCCTGGTGTGCCGCCTTGGTAATCGTGATTCTGCTGATCATGGGGAGGCAGGAGCGGACAGGCATGGACGTTGTCGGCTCGCCGGAGACAAGTCGGCCGGACAGAACACCAATCCCTGCATCTGTGCCATCTGTGGACCCGGCCGTGCATCAGGTGCCGATGCCGGAAGCCCAGGCACAGGTTCACACGGTCAGCGCCCTGAAGCGCTCAGCGCAAGCCGGTGATGCTGCGGCCATGCGGCAGCTGGCGGGGATCGGTGTGCGCTGCGTGGGAATGGGCTACGCACGGTCGAGGTTCGACAGCACGGTGGATGCGGTGTCGGCGAACCTTGCACGTGGTGATCAGGTCACCGCAGCGCAGTACCGCGCCGCCGCCGGGCGTCTGAAGCTGCAGTGCGACGCGTTGCGGCTCGCCCCGGATCAGATGCAGGCCACCGCGCATCAGTGGCGTAGGCAGGCAGCAGACGCCGGCGACCTTTCTGCACGCATCATCGAGCGGAATGCCACAGGGAGCGGTGAGGCGGTGACCGGGCTACTCGACGAGGCGCTGGCGGGTGGGGACGGTGAAGCCCTGAAGGAGATGGGGGTGCTGTTGTCCAGTCTGCTTGTGAAAGAGATTGATCCCGATGTGGGCATGAAACTGTCCGAGCAGGATGCCTATGCGGTCAGCTTGCTCGCTTGCGAGCGTGGGCTGGAGTGCGGGCCGGAATCTGCCATGGCGGACGAGATGTGTCTTTCCGGGCTGATGTGCAACGGCAGGGGCTACGATGAAGAGGTGCGCGAGAACCTGCGGATGCGTGGCGAGATGCAGCGCACCGAGGCGCGCATGGATATGTTTCGAGGGCTGTGAGAAGAGCGCCGCCGAGCATGGCTCGGCGCTACCGCAGGCGCATGCCTTCGATGCCCGGAATGCTCTCGCGGATGGCATCCAGGAACAGCTGCAGGCGCGCCGGACGATGGCGACCTGCGGGAAACACCAGATGCACCGGCAGCGGTGCGGCTTCCCAGCCGGGCAGTAACTGCTGCAGGCGGCCGCTGCGCAGATCGTCGGCCATCAGCCAAGCCGAGCCGATGCCCACGCCCAGTCCTTCGCGAACGGCCTGATGCAGGACGAACAGGTTGTCGGTCAGCAGGCGGGGCTGGATGGCGATGCGTTCGCTGGTCTTGCCGGTGCCTGCTCCCTGGCAGCGCTGCAGTTGCACGCTCTCGCGATAGAAACTGGTGAGTGATACCCACGGCAGGGCGGCAAGGGCGGCGGGGTGCGTTGGCAGCGGGTCCGGCATCTGCGATGCAGCGCAGACCACGATGCGCGGTACATCGGCCACATGGACGGCCACCACGTCCTGCTGCTCGAGGGGGCCTACGCGGATGGCGCAGTCCATGCCTTCGGCAACGAGATCGGACGGACCATCGTGCAGCCGCCATTCCAGGCTGATCTGCGGGTACCGGCGCAGGAAGGCCAGCATCGGCGGCATCAACTGGGCCTGGCCGAATGCATGCGGGACCATCACCCGCAGGCGTCCGCTGGGCTGCTGGGCCGCGCCACGCAGGTCCTGCTCGATGCCCTCCCAGCTGTCCAGCAATTGGCGCGCGTGCTGCAGGCAACGCTCGCCGTCATGGGTCAGCTGCATGCCATGGGTGGAGCGCTGCAGCAGGCGCAGGCCGAAATGCCGCTCCAGTGCCTGCAGGCGGCGGCTGATGGTCGGCTGGGTGGTGCCGAGTTGGCTGGCCGCTGCGGAAAGGCTGCCGGCATCGACGATGCGCACGAAGGTGCGCAGCAGATCGATGCGGTCGGCATTGAGGGCGGTTACCGGCTTGGTCATGCGTCTGGCGTATGGGGCTGATGCGGCAAAGCCTACTACACGTCGCATCCAGGCAGGAGGAGACTGCGCGGCATTCCCTCCAAGGCATCTTCCCATGTCCATTGCGCATGACATCCCTGCTCCCACCCTGGGCTCCGTTGCACCGGCTGCCTTGCCTGCCATGCTGGTCCCGGTGATGGCCGCCGGCGCCGGTTTCAGCGTGGCGTCGCTGTACTACGCGCAGCCGATGTTGGGCGCGATGGGGGCCTCCCTGGGCGCAGGGGATGCGGCTATCGGCCTGGTGCCCACGGTGACCCAGCTCGGCTACGCCGCAGGTATTGCGTTGCTGGCGCCGCTGGGGGATCGCTTCGAACGGCGGCGGATCATCTTGGTGAAGTCGCTGCTGCTGGGTGCCGCGCTGCTGGCGGCGGGCCTGTCCGGCCACCTGCCGGGTGTGTTGATCGCCAGTCTGCTGGTCGGCTTGATGGCCACAGTGGCGCAGGACGTGGTGCCGGCAGCCGCTACGCTGGCCGCGCCGGAACATCGCGGCGCGCTGGTGGGCAAGGTGATGACCGGCCTGCTGCTGGGCATCCTGCTGTCGCGCGTGGTCAGCGGCGTGGTCGCCGAACAATGGGGCTGGCGGGTGATGTTCCTCGCTGCCGCCGTGTCGGTGGTTCTGATGGGGGTGCTGTTGCGCATCACCCTGCCACGTTTCGCGCCGACCACCACCTTGGGCTACGGCGCGCTGCTGCGATCGATGGGCGCACTGTGGATGCAGCTGCCGCCGCTGCGCCGTGCGGTCTTGGCGCAGGCGCTGCTGGCGATGGGCTTCAGCGCGTTCTGGTCCACCTTGGCGCTGATGCTGCATGCCCGGTTTGGTATCGGCAGTGCGGGGGCAGGGGCGTTCGGTATCGCCGGTGCGGCCGGCGCATTGGCAGCGCCGTTTGCAGGTCGCTTCGCTGATCGCCTGGGTACCCAGCGCGTGGCACGCCTGGCCATTGGCATCGCGTTGATCGGCTTTGCCAGCCTGCTGCTGGACGGCGTGCTGCCCACGTCGCTGCGCCTGGTGCTGCTGGCAGTGAGTGCGGTGATTTTCGACTTCGGCTTCCAGGCAGCGCTGGTTTCGCACCAGACGCTGGTCTACGGCCTGCAGGCGGAAGCGCGCAGCCGCTTGAACGCCCTGTTGTTCACCGGCGTGTTCGTGGGCATGGCGGCGGGTGGTGGCCTGGGCGCGGTGGCCTTGGCGCAGGGCGGATGGCATGCGGTGGTGTTGCTGGCCTGCGGCACCAGCGCGCTGGCATTGTGGGTGCGGCGGTAAGTGGTCTCCGGCTGCTTCAGGTTGCCGTGTGGGGGTGCTTCATCAGCGGGCGAATTCGCCGCGTTGCAGCTGCTCTGCACTGTTGCCGGCGGCATCCTTGAGATCCAGGTTGGCACCGTGGGCAGCCAACTGCTGCAGGATGTCGCGGCGCTGGAACAGGGCCGCATACATGGCGGCGGTCTGGCCGGCATGGTTGCGCTGGTCGGGTGAGCAGGCGGCACGCATCAGGCGCTGGGCGATGCGCAGCTCCCCTTTGAAGATGGCCCCCATCAGCGCGGTGTTGCCGCGTTTGTCCTGGGCGCAGGGATCCGCACCGGCGGCCAGCAGTTGATCCACCGCTTCGGCATGACCGTGGTAGGCGGCGAGGATCAAGGCGGTATAGCCCTTTTCATCGCGGGTCTGCAGGTCGTAGCCGGCGCGGATGAACTCGGCCAGCATCGCTTGCTGTCCGCTGCGTGCGGCATCGAAGTAATAGGTGCGCAGTTGCGCCTGCGCGTCGGCGGCCGACGGTGGGGCCGTGGGTGGAACGGCCCAGGTGGGTGTTGCCAGCAGAAGGGTCAGCAGACCGGTCAGGTAGTAGCGCATTGTGGCTGTCCTTGTGGCCGGGCCCTTTGATGAAAGGGCCCGGCCTTGGCGTTGACGGTCAGTCCTGCAACTCGCTGGCGAGCTGCATCACGCGGTCCAGGTCACCGCCGGCCACGCGGGCTACCCGTGTGCCGTACTCCGGGTCTGCCTTGTACAGGAAGGACAGCATGATGTGCTTGCTTTCATTGTCCGCGCCGGCCAGCGACTGGCCAAAGCTGTGCACCAGGTCCAATTGCTCGCGTCGGCTGTAGGACCGGTACAGATCACCGGCCTGCTTGAAATTCTGCTCACGCGCGATGCCTTTCTGCTGGGTAGTGCCTGACAGCGGCAGGTTGCTGTACAGCGCATGCGCGCTCTGCGGACGCGGCTGCAGCCGGCTGGGCTCGTAGTTCACGCCGCTGTTGCTGTGGCCGGCATTCAGGGCGCCGTCCTGGTTGACGTCGTTGACGGCCACACGGGGCCGATTTACCGGCAACTGCAGGGCATTGGCGCCGATGCGGTACATCTGCGTATCGGCATAGGAAAACACGCGGCCCTGCAGCAGACGATCTTCAGACGGTTCGATGCCGGGCACCAGGTTCGACGGCGCCATGGCCACCTGTTCGGTTTCCTGGAAGACGTTGTCGACGTTCTGGTTCAGCACCATCTGGCCGATCTTCTGTTCCGGCACGTCAGGCCAGATCTTGGTGGCGTCCAGCGGATCGAAATCGAAGGTGGCCAGCTGTTCCGGTGCCAGCACCTGGATGTACAGGTCCCAGCGTGGGTAGTCGCCCCGTTTGATGGCGTCCACCAGGTCACGGGTCATGTGGCTGTAGTCCTTGCCCTGCACGTCCTCTACCTGTGTCGGATCGAGGTTGCGGGTGCCCTGCAGGCTTTTCCAGTTGAACTTGACGTAGTGCACCTCACCGGCGGCATTGACCAGCTTGTACGCATGCACGCCGTTGCCGTCCATGAAGCGGTAGCCCGCCGGTGTGCCCTCGTTGGAATACAACTGGGTCAGCGTGCGGGTGGCTTCAGGCACGTGCGAGAAGAAATCGAAACGACGGGCGTCGTCATCCAGGTTGGTACGCGGATCGGGCTTGAAGGAATGCACCATGTCCGGGAACTTGATGGCGTCGCGGATGAAGAAGGTCGGGAAGTTGTTGCCGACCAGGTCCCAGTTGCCTTCGCGGGTATAGAACTTGGTAGCGAAGCCGCGCGGGTCGCGCAGGGTTTCCGGCGAGTGGTTGCCGTGCACCACCGAGGAAAAACGGACGAACACCGGGGTGGTTTCGCCCGGGGTGAACAGCAGGGCGCGGGTCAATGCGGACACATCGGCACTGGCGGTGAACTCGCCACGCACGCCCGTGCCACGTGCATGCACCACGCGCTCCGGAATGCGCTCACGATCAAAGCGCTGCAGCTTCTGGATCAGCTGCACGTCCTGCAGCAATGCCGGGCCGGTGGCACCGGCGGTCTGGGAGTTCTGGTTGTCGCCCACCGGGGCGCCGTTGTCGCGGGTCAGCGTGGTCTGTGCGAGTAACGGGGCAGCGGGGATGAGCAGGGCAGCTACCAGCAGGCAGGCATGGCGCATAGGGAAAGACTCCGGGAAACGAGTCAGGATCATCCCTGTTGGAATGCGCCGAGGAACAATTGTTTTTTATAATTCAATCAATAGCTTGCTTTGATAATCTGACGCAGGCGTCGCGATTCATGTCGTAAGCGACAGCAGTTGTCAGGCTGAACAATCGGGCTGTCGCTTTTCTGAAAGCGAGGGTGTACAAATGTACACCATGGACCTCAACGACCTCCCTCCCCAACGTGCCGCCGTGCTGGCCTGGTTGCGACAGGCGCTGGCTTCCGGCCAGTCGCCGTCATTGGCCGATATCGCCCATGCCTTCGGTTTTGCCTCGCGCAATGCCGCGCAGAAACACGTGCAGGCGCTGGTCGAGGCCGGGTTGCTGGCGCAGGCGGCGGGTCGCAAGCGTGGCCTGGCCTTGCCCGGCGAGCCGGCCGAGCTGCTTCCGCTGGCGGTGCTGGGGCGGGTGGCCGCGGGCCAACCCATCGGCGCGGATATCGGCCTGGACCAGCAGCTCTGGCTGGACCGGCGGATGTTCTCGCCGCGTCCGGACTACCTGCTGAAAGTGCAGGGCGATTCGATGATCGATGACGGCATCCTGGATGGCGACCTGGTCGGTGTGCACCGCACGCCGAGCGCCCGCGATGGGCAGACAGTGGTCGCGCGCATCGATGGCGAGCTCACCATCAAGCGTCTGCAACAGGATGCAGATGGCGTGCGCCTGCTGCCGCGCAATCCTGCACATGCGCCGATCGTGATCGAAGCCGGGCAGGATTTCGCCGTGGAAGGCGTTTACTGCGGCCTGGTCCGGCAGGGCTGAGATGAACACCGCGCCCGACCTGCAGCAGATGCTGTCCAGCCAGACCCTGTGGCATGCAGGGCGAGGCAGTGCAAAGGAGGGCGTGGAAGGCGAGTCCACCGGGCATGCGGCACTGGATGCGTTGCTGCCGCAGCGCGGCTGGCCACGCCGCGCGCTGACTGAACTGCTGTTGCCGGCCGATGGGGTGGGGGAGCTGCAGTTGCTGCTGCCTACCTTGGCGCGGCTGAGCCAGACCGGCGCGGCGGTGGCGGTGATTGCACCGCCCTACCTGCCCTATGCCCCGGCGTGGCAGGCCGCAGGCGTTTCATTGCAGCACCTGCAGTTGATCGAGGCTTCGCCACGCGATGCCCTGTGGGCATTCGAACAATGCCTGCGCAGCGGTGCCTGCGGCGCGGTGCTGGGCTGGCCGAAGCAGGCCGATGCGCAGGCACTGCGCCGCCTGCAGGTGGCCGCCGATACCGGCCAGTGCCTGGGCTTCGCGCTGCGCGACCGCAAGCACGCAGCCAATCCATCGCCGGCGGCCTTGCGGCTGGAAGCGGTGCGCGAAGGCCACGCCACGCAGTGGCAGGTGCGCAAGTGCCGGGGTGGCCCTGCGCCATCGCAGGCCTTTGCCCTGAGGGCCGGGTGAGGTACGCCGATGCTCTGGGCCTGTATCGTGCTGCCGCAGCTGGCGCTGGATGCCGTCCTTCGCCGTCACCCTGATCCGGACACGCCGCTGGCGTTGATCGGTGGATCGGCGCAGCTACGCACCCTGCACGCGGTCAACGTCGCCGCCGTCCAGGCCGGGCTGCAGGTCGGCATGCGGCTGACCGCCGCGTTGGCGTTGCTGCCGGATTTCCAGATGGTGGAACACGATGCGCAGGCGGATGCGCGCTGGCAGCGCTTCCTCGCCGGCTGGGCGTATCGGCACAGTTCCCTGGTGAGTGCCCAGTGGCCGGGCTGCATCGTGCTGGAAGTGCGCGCCAGCTTCCAGCTGCTGGGGCCGTGGCCGGTATTGCAGGCGCGCCTGCGCGAGGAACTGCAGGCGCTGGGTTTCCAGCACCGCATCGCGATGGCGCCCACCGCACGGGCGGCGATGGTATTGGCTGGTATCCGCGATGGCATGGCCGTGGAAGACATCGCGGCCATGCATGCCCTGCTGGATCGCGTGCCGGTGCGCCGCGCGCGGCTGCCCGATGACCACGGTGCACGGCTGCAGCACATGGGCGTGCCTACGTTGCGCGCCCTGCGTGCGCTGCCCCGCGATGGCCTGCGCCGGCGCTTCGGCCTGCCGCTGCTGGACCATCTGGACCGGCTGTACGGGCAGGCCGATGAAGCCCTGGCCTGGTATGCGCCGCCGGATCATTTCGATTCGCGCGTGGAGCTCGGCTATGAGGTGGAAAACCACATGGCGTTGCTGTTCCCGTTGCGGCGCTTGATCGGCGATCTGTGCACCAGCCTGTCCATCCGCGATGGGGGCGTGCAGCGCTTCGTGCTGCGGCTGGAGCATGAGGAAGGCCATACCGACGTGGAGGTTGGCCTGTTGGCTGCCGAGCGCGATGCGACCTTGTTGTTCGAGCTCACCCGCAACCGGCTGGAACGCGCCAGCATCGACCGGCCGGTGGTCGCGGTGCGCCTGTTGGCGCGTGAACTGCCGACTTTCGTACCGGCCAGCCGTGATCTGTTCGATACCCGCAACCAGCAGCAGTTGCCCTGGCCGCAGCTGCGCGAGCGCCTGCGTGCCCGGTTGGGCGATGCATCGGTCTTCCGCGTGGGCCCGGCCGGTGACCCGCGCCCGGAACGGGCCTGGCAGCGCGTGGAAGGGGATGGCATGGCCATCGCCCAAGCGCCTGCGCGGCCGCCACGTCCGTGTTGGCTGCTGCCCACGCCGGTACCGCTGCGTGATGCGCGTGCGCGCATCGTGTCGGGCCCGGAGCGGCTGGAAAGCGGCTGGTGGGATGGGCAGGAGGCACGCCGCGACTATTACGTGCTGGAGACCTCGCAGGGCCAGCAGGCCTGGGCCTTCGCCTTGCCGGGCCAGCAGGGTGACTGGATGCTGCACGGCTGGTTCGCATGAGCCGCATCGAACAACACGACGATGCGCCGTGCAAACGCATGCCGCGTGCGTGGGAAACCCGCGAGCGCCTGGCCGCGGCCAATGATGACCTGCCGCGCGAACAGGATCTGCCGGCCTATGCCGAGCTGCATTGCCTGTCCGATTTCTCGTTCCTGCGTGGCGCGGCCAGTGCCGAAGCCCTGTTCGTGCGCGCGAAGCAGTGTGGTTATGAAGCACTGGCCATCACCGACGAGTGCTCGCTGGCCGGCATCGTGCGCGGGCTGGAGGCCTCACGCGCCACCGGCGTGGCGTTGATCGTCGGTAGTGAGTTCGTGCTGGCGTGTGGGCTGAAGCTGGTGCTGCTGGTGGAAAATCAACGTGGCTATGTGCACCTGTGCGAGCTGATCACCGCCGGACGGCGTGCGGCAGGGAAGGGCAGTTATCGGTTGGCGCGGCAGGATGTGGAGCGGGTGTTGGGCGGTGCAGCCGATGCCGAACTGGGGCTGTTCGCGCTGTGGGTGCCGGGCGCGCAGCCCGATGCCGAACAGGCACTATGGATGCAGCAGGTGTTCGTGCAGCGCACGTGGTTGGCCGTGCACCTGCACCGCGAACGCGACGATGCAGCGCGGCTTGCGCAGCTGCTGGTGCTTTCCGCGCAGCTCGGGATGGAGGCGCTGGCCTGCGGTGATGTGCACATGGACGTGCGGCGTCGCCGTGTACTGCAGGACACCATGACGGCGATCCGCCACGTGCTGCCGTTGTCCGAGTGCGGTGGCTTCCTGTTCCGCAATGGCGAACATCACCTGCGCACGCGGCGCGCGCTGGGCAACATCCATCCCCCTGCCTTGCTGCATGCGGCCGTGGCGCTGGCACGGCGCTGCCAGTTCCGCCTGGACGAGGTGCGCTACCAGTACCCCGCTGAACTGGTGCCCGCAGGCCATACGCCCAGCAGCTGGCTGCGCGCGCTGACGCTGCGTGGCATGCACGAGCGCTGGCCGGATGGCGTGCCCGCAGCGGTGGCCACGCAGATCGACAGCGAACTGCTGCTGATCGCCGACATGAAGTACGAGGCCTTCTTCCTCACCGTGGAAGACATCGTGCGTTTCGCCCGCTCCCGCGACATCCTGTGCCAGGGGCGCGGCTCGTCGGCGAATTCGGCGGTGTGCTTCGCGCTGGGCATCACCGTGGTGAACCCCGCCGAGAGTCGCCTGCTGATGGCGCGTTTCCTGTCGCGCGAACGCGATGAGCCGCCGGATATCGACGTGGATTTCGAGCACGAGCGGCGCGAGGAAGTGCTGCAGTACGTGTACGGGAAATACGGGCGCGAACGCGCGGCACTTGCTGCGACCGTCATCCGTTACCGGGGCAAGAGTGCGGTGCGCGATGTGGCCAAGGCGTTTGGCCTGCCGCCGGACCAGGTGGCCCTGCTGGCGGAATGCTTCGGCTGGGGCAACGGCGAGACGCCGATGGAGCAGCGGCTGGCCGAGGCCGGTTTCGATGCGGCCAATCCGCTGCTGCAGCAGGTGATGGCGGTGACTGAACAGCTGCGCGACCACCCGCGGCATCTGTCCCAGCATGTGGGTGGATTCGTCATCAGCGACGCGTCGTTGAGCACGGTGGTGCCCGTGGAAAACGCGGCGATGGCCGACCGCACCATCATCCAGTGGGACAAGGACGATCTGGAAACGATGAGGATGCTGAAGGTGGACTGCCTGGCGCTGGGCATGCTGACCTGCATCCGCAAGGCAGTGCAGCTGGTGGCGCAGCACCGGGGCCATCGCATCGACCTGGCCCGCCTGCCGGTGGATGACCCGCCCACGTTCGCGATGATCAAGGCTGCCGATACCGTCGGCGTGTTCCAGATCGAGTCGCGCGCGCAGATGAGCATGCTGCCGCGGCTGAAACCGCGGTGTTTCTACGACCTGGTGATCCAGGTCGCGATCGTGCGCCCCGGGCCTATCCAAGGCGGCATGGTGCATCCCTTCCTGCGCCGTCGGCAGGGCCACGAGGCGGTGACGTACCCGTCCGAAGGCATCGAGGAGATCCTGGGCATGACGCTGGGAATTCCATTGTTCCAGGAACAGGTGATGGAGCTGGTGATCCATGCCGGCTACAAGCCGCATGAGGCGGACCAGCTGCGCCGTTCGATGGCGGCATGGCGCAGCGGGGGCGACATGGATTCCCATCGGGAACGCATCCGCGGCCTGATGGAAAAGAAGAATTACAGCTCGGAATTCATCGACCAGATCTTCGAGCAGATCAAGGGCTTCGGTGCCTACGGATTCCCGCAGAGCCACGCCGCTTCGTTTGCCAAGCTGGTGTACATCAGCTGTTTCCTGAAACGGCACGAGCCGGCCGCGTTCGCCTGTGCCCTGCTCAACGCACAGCCGATGGGCTTCTATTCGGCCAGCCAGATCGTGCAGGACGCCCGCCGTGGCAGTGCCGAGCGGGCGGGCGTGCAGGTGCTGCCGGTGGACGTCTGCATCAGCGACTGGGACAACACCCTGGAGGGCGGTGATGCCTGCACGCAGCCGGCGATACGGCTGGGGTTGCGGCAGCTGACCGGCTGCAGCGAAGCGGCGGCGCAGGCGGTGATGGCGGCCCGTGCACAGGCCCCGTTCGCCGATGTGGCCGACCTGTGCCGCCGCGCGCGGCTGGATGGCAAGGCGCGCCAGGTGCTGGCCGATGGCGGGGCGCTGGCCGCGCTGGCGGGCAACCGCAATGCCGCGCGCTGGGCCGTGGCCGGCATCGAGCGGGCCATGCCGCTGCTGCAGGGCAGCCCGGATGAGCAGGACATCGTGTTGCCGGCCCCGAACGTGGCCGAAGAGATGCTGTCCGATTACCGCAGCAGCGGGCTGACCTTGGGCGAACATCCGCTGGCCTTGCTGCGTACCCGCCTGCAGCAGGAACGCGCGCTGGACTCGCGCCAGTTGCGCGGGCTGGCGCACGGGCGCGGCGTGCATACCATCGGGCTGGTCACCCAGCGGCAGAAGCCGGGCACGGCCAACGGGACGGTGTTCGTCACGCTGGAAGACGAGCACGGCATGGTCAACGTGGTGGTGTGGTCCCACCTGGCCCTACGGCGCCGCAAGGCGTTGCTGGGATCACGGCTGCTGGGCGTGCGCGGACGCTGGGAATGCGTGGACGGTGTCCGCCATCTGATTGCCGGCGACCTGCGCGATTACAGCCATCTGCTGGCAGGGCTGAACGCCCCCTCGCGCGATTTCCGGTAATACCGGCCACTGGCCGTCAACCCGCCAATGACGGCCAGCCGCGGTCACTACTCCCTACACACAGTTGACATGGTTTTAAGGTAGGGTGCGCAATCCGCCGGCCCCAGCCCCCTCAGGCCAGGCCCGGCGGATTGTCCTTGGAGGGATGCATGAGCAAGTCCGCTACAGTGGAAACCACTCCCGGTCCGGTGCTGTTGTCCACCCCGGAAGTACAACAGGCACAGCACCTGCTCGCCCGCCAGCAGATCGCGGTGGCGATGGAGCGTGCACGTCATGCCGCCGACGCCGATATCGCCCAGCGCGAAGGCGTCCTGTCGCGCTGAGGCCGGGACGACCCCCGGGTCGTCGCCCCCACCCGCATGCCTTGCCCCCGTCCGCGCACCACCGCGCGGTGAACGGATCTGCACGCTTGGTTCCGCCTCACCCGGCGCATGAACCCGGCGGGCTGTACGCCGCATGCGTGCGCGACGCATCCTGCGGGAGTATCCTGAATGGGGGGAAACGCTATCTCACCCGGCGCATGAACCCGGCGGGCTGTACGCCGCATGCGTGCGCGACGCATCCTGCGGGAGTATCCTGAATGGGGGGAAACGCTATTGCCCCCCTTTCGCGCTCGACTTACACGCATCGTCCTAGACTGAGGTGCAATTTTTGAATCGACCGGGTGAGCGTTCGTGGGTTCCTGTAAAGAGAGCAAGCATCTGCGGGCCCTGGGCAATGTCGTGCGCGACGCTGACGTGTACGGTGCTGCGCCCTGCGCTGACCGTGCACCTGGACTGCGCGTTGACGCGAGGTAACCTGGATGAGTGAGACCCTTGATAGCGTCAGGCTGGATGCAGGCCTGGCGACGCTGCCGGGTGGTTCGCCCTTGCCGATGCCTGAGCAGGAACTGCATCAGGGCGAGTTGAAGATCCGTCGTCACCGCACATCGCCCCGGCTGATCGGCCTGCGCCGTGCCTACCTGTTCGGTGGCACCGCGCTGATGACCTCAGCGGCCACGATCATGATGTGGCGGGTGCTCTCCCCGAACGGGGTGAGCGTGCTGGAGGCCTGCCTGTTGGTCCTGTTCGTCGGCTTGTTCGGTTGGATCGCGCTGGCGTTCGCCAGTGCCGTCGCCGGGTTCCTGACCGCCGTGTTCGATCGGGGCTACCGGCTCGGCATTGATCCGGACGAGCCGCTGCCTGAGCTGCACACGCGCACCGCGCTGCTGATGCCCACCTACAACGAAGATCCGCGCCGCCTGCTGGCTGGCCTGCAGGCGATCTACGAATCGGTGGAAGCGACCGGCCAGATCGCCAACTTCGATTTCTTCGTGCTCAGTGATACCCGTCGCGAAGACATTTCGCATGCCGAAGAGCAGGTGTTCGCTGAACTGCGGGAGGCGCTGGGCGCGCACGACCACCTGTTCTACCGCCGTCGTGCCGACAACAGCGGACGCAAGGCCGGCAATATCGCCGACTGGGTACGCCGCTTCGGCGGCAACTATCCGCAGATGCTGATCCTGGATGCGGACAGCCTGATGACCGGTGACACCATCGTGCGCCTGGCCGCCGGCATGGAGCACAACCCGGACGTGGGCATCATCCAGACCCTGCCCGTAGTGGTCGGTGGCCGGACCCTGTTTTCGCGGATGCAGCAGTTCGGTGGCCGCGTGTACGGCCCGGTTATCGCGCGTGGCGTGGCGTGGTGGCACGGCGCGGAAAGCAATTACTGGGGCCACAACGCGATCATCCGCACCGTGGCCTTCGCCGAGAACGCCGGCCTGCCCGCCCTGCCGGGTCACGAACCGTTTGGCGGCCACGTTCTCAGCCATGACTTCGTCGAGGCGGCGCTGATGCGTCGCGGTGGCTGGGCGGCGCACATGGTGCCGTATCTGAAAGGCAGCTACGAAGAAGGCCCGCCCACCCTGACCGACATGATGGTGCGCGACCGTCGCTGGTGCCAGGGCAACCTGCAGCACGGCAAGATCGTCGGCAGCCGCGGCCTGCACTGGATCAGCCGCGTGCACATGCTGATCGGCATCGGCCACTATTTCACCGCCCCGATGTGGGGGATGCTGATGCTGATCGGCATCGCCATCCCGTTGTTCCAGGAAGGCATCGATCTCAACGGGGTGCTGCATCTTTCCCCCAGCACCTATTGGCGCACGCAGGACGAGATCCATGTCGTGCGGCTGTTCGCCGCCACCATGGCGGTGCTGTTGATGCCCAAGGTGCTCGGCTACCTGGCCACCTTGTTGGAACCGGGCGATCGCCGTGGCTGCGGTGGCACGGTCCGCATGTTCATCGCGATGCTGCTGGAAACCGTGCTGGCCGCCCTGATGGCGCCGGTGGTGATGTACGTGCAGTCCCGCGGTGTCGCCGAAGTGCTGTCAGGCCGGGATTCCGGCTGGGACGCGCAACAGCGTGACGATGGCGGCGTGGACTGGTTCGCGCTGATCAAGGCCTACGGTGGCCTCAGCCTGTTTGGTGCGTTCATGGGCCTGCTGGCCTGGGCCGTGTCGCCGGCACTGGCCGCGTGGATGGCCCCCGTGGTGATCGGCATGATGCTGTCCATCCCGGTGGTGGCGTTGACGTCCTCCCGTGGGCCGGGCAGCTGGCTGCGCCGGCTGCGGCTGATGGACATCCCCGAAGAGCGCGATCCGCCGCAGGTGCTGGTGCGCGCCGCGCAGCTGCGTCGCGAGGCGATGGAAAAGCCGCGGCTGTACTGAGTCGCGCATAATGCGGCCTCGTATTGAAGGAGCCGCAACATGCTGCAGACGGTGGAACAGGAAACCGGCGCATCACCCCAGTGGTCGATCATCTGGCTGCACGGGCTGGGCGCAGATGGCCATGATTTCGCGCCGATCGTGCCCGAGCTGGTACGTCCGGGCTGGCCCGCGCTGCGCTTTGTGTTCCCGCATGCCCCGGTGCGCCCGATCACCATCAACAACGGCGTGCCGATGCGCGGGTGGTATGACATCGTCGGCATGGATTTCCGCTCGCGGGCGGACATGGACGGCGTACGCGCATCGGTGGTTGAACTCGATGCGCTGATCGATCGGGAGATCGAGCGCGGCGTACCGGCCGAGCACATCTTCCTGGCGGGTTTCTCGCAGGGCGGCGCCGTGATCCTGACCGCGGCCCTGCAGCGTACCGCGCCGCTGGCCGGCTTGATCGCGCTGTCGACGTACCTGCCTGAAGCCGAGACGGCCCGTCGTGCTGACAATGCGGTCCAGGTGCCGGTATTCATGGCCCATGGCACGCAGGACCCGGTTATCCCCCTGCAGATCGCCGAACACAGCGCCGCCGCCGTGCGCGCGATGGGGCTGGAGCTGCAATGGCAGTCTTACGCGATGGCCCACCAGGTCTGCGCGGAAGAACTCACTGCCTTGGGCGACTGGCTGCAAGTACGGCTGCAGGCCGCCTGAGTCATGAACGCGCCCGCCGCCACGCCCTGGATGCCCGAGCTGTGCCGGCTGCCGCGGCTGGCGGCGATGTGTGGGCTGGCGCTGCTGGTGGTGGTGGTGTTGGCGCTGGCACCCGACGGCAGCCGCCACTGGAGCATGGCGCGGCTGGTGTCCGCCAGTGGTTTTGCGCTGTGGCTGGCATTGGCGGTCAGTGGGGCGTTGTGCGTGCTGCGCCGCGTGCTTTCGCGGTTGCCTCCGGTGGCCGGATCGTTAGCCGCCATCGGCCTGACGGCGGTGATTGCCGTGCTCGGCGCGGGCATCATCCATGCGTTGTACGCCGTACTCGGCGACAGCTTTACCCGCGGCATCGGGTTCTGGCGTTTCACCTTGGGCAGTGCGGCCACCACGGCGCTGATCAGCGCCGTGGCGCTGCGCTATTTCTACGTCAGTGATCGCTGGGCGGCGCAGGTGCAGGCCAAGGCCCGCGCCGAGGCCGATGCGTTGCAGGCACGGATCCGCCCGCATTTCCTGTTCAACAGCATGAACCTGATCGCCAGCCTGGTGCGCCGCGACCCGGTGGTCGCCGAGCGTGCTGTGCTTGATCTATCCGACCTGTTCCGCGCTGCCCTGGGTGCCGGCGACGGCGATTCCACGCTGCAGGGCGAGTGCGAGCTGGCCGAACGCTACCTCTCCATCGAAACGCTGCGCCTGGGGGATCGGCTGCAGGTACGCTGGCAGCGTCCGGACGACCTGCCCTGGCAGCATCCTATGCCGCGTCTGGTGCTGCAGCCCCTGGTGGAAAACGCCGTATTGCACGGCATCTCGCGGCTGCCGGAAGGGGGCGCGATTGAACTGGACATTGCCTGCGCGGAGGGGCTGCTGCAGATACTGATCCGCAACCCGGCGCCGGACCCGGATGCGCCGTCGCTGGCACTGACCCAGGGCGCCGGCCATGCCCTGCACAACATCGCCCACCGGCTGGCCTGGCGCTTCGGTGCCGGGGCGCGGATGACGGCGGGTTGGAGCGGGGGCTACTATGAATGCCGCATCACCATACCGGTCCGTTGATTCCGGTCCACCAGAGGGGAGCCACGTGAGGGTAGTGATCGCCGATGACGAGCCGCTGGCGCGTGAGCGCCTGCAGTCGCTGCTGGCCGAGCTTCCCGGTGTTTCGGTGGTGGCCGAGGCGGCCAACGGTGAGCAGGCCCTGCATGCCTGCGCGGAACTACAGCCGGACCTGGTGCTGTTGGATATCGCCATGCCCGGCCTGGACGGGCTGGAGACGGCGCGCCACCTGGCCACCTTCGAGCCACGACCGGCCGTAGTGTTCTGCACGGCCTACGACGCGCATGCGCTGTCCGCCTTCGAGGCCGCGGCAATTGATTACCTGATGAAGCCGGTGCGGCCCGAACGGCTGGCGTCGGCGGTGGAGCGTGCGCGTGTCTTCCTGGCCGGCCGGGGCGAGTCGCAGGGCAACGGCGATGGCCGCGCCCGCACCGTGCTCTGTGCACGGCTGCGCGGCGGCCTGCGGTTGATTCCGGTGGAAGACATCCACTACCTGCAGGCGGAAGAAAAGTACGTCGTGGTGCATCACGCGCGGGGCGAAGACCTGATCGAGGAATCGCTCAAATCGCTGGAGGAAGAGTTCGCCAGCCGCTTCATCCGCATCCACCGCAACTGCCTGGTCGCCCGCCACGAGTTGATCGAGCTGCGCCGCGGCGTAGCCGGCCAGGTGCAGGCGGTGCTGCGGCATGGCAAGCAACCGCTGGAAGTGAGCCGACGCTGCGTGGCGACCCTGCGCCAGGACCTGCGTCACCTGTAAGAACGTCAACGTCAACGTCAAGGTCAAAAGCGAAGGCTGCAGGGCTGCTTGTTGGCAGGGCGGGGTGGCTTCGCGGGGGACGGCAAAATCCGCATCCTGCGTGCCTCGTTTCGCGCCATCCATGGCGCTCAACGCCCCCGCCAACCCACCCCGCCCCGCCTTCGACAGGTCCATGGTGGCTGCGGAACCTGTCGGGGCATGTGGAACGGTAGCGCCGACCCATGGTCGGCGGAATGTTTCCGCCAACCCCCCGCTGCGCTCGCCGACCATGGGTCGGCGCTACCGCTTTTCTTCTTTTTTTCATACGCGGCGGGCGGCCACGGAATCTGTCAGGGGGCCGGGCGGTGGGACGGGGCGGGGGCGTCGAGCGCCATGGATGGCGCGAAACGAGGCACGCAGGACGCAGTTTTTGCCGTCCCCCGCGCCGCCCCACCGCCCGGCCCCAAGCACGTAACCTGCTGTCAGAGCCAGCCGCGAGGGGGTCACACCCGTTCGCCCCATTTCCCGATGCGCGATAATGACGGCATGGAAACCCTTCGCATCGCTACCCGCAAAAGCCCGCTCGCCCTGTGGCAGAGCGAACACGTCGCCGAGCGCCTGCAGGCCGCCCATCCCGGCCTGCACGTCGAACTGATACCCATGAGTACCCGCGGCGATGAAGTGCTGGATCGCTCGCTGGCGGCCATCGGCGGCAAGGGCCTGTTCCTGAAAGAACTGGAGTTGGCCATCCTGCGCGGTGAAGCCGACTGCGCGGTGCACTCGCTGAAGGATGTGCCGATGGAACTCGATGCGCCGTTCGTGCTGCCGGCGATCCTGCCACGGCATGATCCCGCCGATGGCTTCGTCTCCAATCTGTACGCATCGCTGGATGCGCTGCCGCTGGGCGCACGCGTCGGCACGTCGTCGCTGCGCCGCCAGGCCCAGTTGCGCGCATTGCGCCCGGATCTGGAGCTGCTGGACCTGCGCGGCAACGTCAATACGCGGTTGGCCAAGCTCGACAACGGCGGCTACGACGCAATCGTGCTGGCGGTAGCAGGGCTGGAACGGCTGGGGCTGGGGCAGCGCATCATGGCGCGGCTGACGGCACCGCAGTGGTTGCCTGCGCCTGCGCAGGGCGCGGTGGCGGTGGAGTGTGATGGCGGCAAGCCGGCGGTGATGCAGCTGTTCGCAGCGCTGGACGATGCCACCACGCGCAGCTGCGTCGAGGCCGAGCGGGCGATGAACCGCGCGCTGCACGGCAGTTGCCATGTGCCGGTGGCGGCCATTGCCGTGTGGCAGGGCGACGATCTGCATCTGCAGGGGCTGGTCGGCGGTGTGGCCGATGGCCGCGCAGTGCGCGCCGAGGCCGTGGGCCCGGGCGCCGACCCCGAGGCGTTGGGACAGCAGGTAGCGCAGATGCTGCTCGATGGCGGCGCAGGCGAACTGCTAGCGGTGTGATGTGGCGGGTCGCGCGATGTGCCCGGGTCGTGTGATGCCCTCGGGTCGCGCGATGTGCCCGGGTCATGTGATGCCCCGGCCGCGCAATGCGCCGGTAGAGCCGACTTCAGTCGGCTGCTTCTGCCGCGCTGGAAATACCGATCCGCACGCATGCCGCGCTTCGCGCTCGCCGAGCATGGCTCGGCGCTACCGGGAACACCGATCCGCACGCAGGCCGCGCTTCGCGCTCGCCGAGCATGGCTCGGCGCTACCGGGAACACCGGTCCGCACGCAGCCCGCGCTTCGCGCTCGCCGAGCGTGGCTCGGCGCTACCGGGAACACCGATCTGCACGCATGCCGCGCTTCGCGCTCGCCGAGCATGGCTCGGCGCTACCCGAAATCGCAGGCGGGGCTTACTTGAACTTGTAGACCACGTTCATCGTGGTCAGCGTGTCGGTCTTCTGCTTGTCGATGCCGACGTCGCTGTTGTGGCGCGCCTGCCATGCTGCCTTCAGCGCCAAGTGTTCGTTCATGCTGACCGACACGCCGAAATCGTTCTGCGCGAAGGTGTTGTACGAACCCGATTCCACCAGCAGCGTGTTGACCAGGTCGGTATTCGGGGTCAGCGAATACTTGATGTCGAAGAAGCCGCGGCCGATCAGGCCCGTGCGGGTTTCATCGTCTTCGGTGCTGTGGGTGCGACGCACACCGGGGCCGATCTGTGCATCCAGCGAGAAGCGGTCGTTGCCCCACAGACGGGTGCCGTAACCCAGACCGAACGAGCTCTGCCGGTCGTAGGTGGCGAAGTCGTCGCGCTCGTAACGCACCGTCGCGGTGATCTGCCGGTGTTCGCCCAGCTGCAACGCGCTGCCGGCACTGCCGGTATAGCGGTTGGCGGTGGTGTTGCTCACCTTGGTTTCGGTGCCATCGTCACTGGTCTGGATCGACTCGGAGCGCGAACGCAGGCCGAACAGGTCCATGCTGTGCACCCAGTCGTCGTCGGTGTAACGCAGGCGCAGCCGGCCATTGGCGCTTTCGGTGGTGCTGTTGCCACGTGCGGACGCGAAGCCCAGTTCGCCGCCACTGCCGCTCCACGGGGAGGTCATCGCCGCCAGTTCGGCGGGATCCTGGGCGAATGCCGCAGGGGCGACCAGCAACAGGGGAAACAGCAGGTAAACACGCAGGGACATCAGGATTCTCCGGGGGGCGGGCGTGGAACGCAGGGCGTGATGATAACGTCAACCCGCGCGCGTCTCGACCGCAGTCCAACGCGTGCTTCAGTCAGCGTTTCTGCTGTCGCCCATTCAGTGCTTGAACCCACCCGACGTCAGGGCAGGGGCACCTGCAGCGTGGAATCGTCCAGGCGCGAATAGCGCAGCGTGATCCGGTAGGGCTGGTCCTTGTTGAAACCATCGCGCTGCACCTGCCGCGGCAGGCCATCGGCGCCGATCCAGTACTGCAGGGTCTCGCCGCTACCCGTCGGCCCCTCCACCCGGTACAGGCGCGTGGCCGTGCCGTCGATATCGGCCGTACCGCCCGCTTCGACCGTCAGCCCCTGCAGGCCCGCCTCGGAAGGCAGCGGACTGCGCCACTGCTGCAGCAGGCCGTCGGGAACCGGCACCTGTTCGATGCGGCCCTCGGACTGCAGGAAGAAGGTGTTGCCGATGATCGTCTGCACGCCGCCGGGCCCTTCCAGCCGGTAGCGATCCGGGGCGACGAAGTCCATGGTGGTATGCACCACCTGGCCGGCCTGCGCGCCGTGCAGACGCATCTCAGCGTGGAAGCTGCGCAGCGCAGCAAACCGCTGGCTCGCCCGCAGCACGGCCTGTGCCGGGTCCGCATCCACCGCAGGCGCCTGGGCCGGCGCGGCGGGCACGGCGCCCGGGAGCGCAGCATCGGCAGGCGGCGAGCGCTGCTCACAGCCACTGAGCAGCAGCAGGGCGGCTGCCAAGGACGCGATGAGGGGGAGCGGAGCGCGCATACGGGGCCGACCGGGGCGTGGGGGACCGACACGATAGCCGATCATGGCCGCCACAACGGCCGCGACTCGGACATAATCGGAGCCATGGACCGATACGAACGCATCACTGCCCTGCATCGTCTGCTGAAGTCTGCCCGCTACCCGGTGACGGTGGCCACGCTGCAGGACAAGCTTGGCTGTTCCCGCGCGACTGTTTACCGCGACCTGGCGTTCCTGCGCGACGCCTTGATGGCGCCGATCGAAGGTGACGGCGAAGCGGGCTTCCGCTACATGGCCGATGAAAGCGACCGGTTCGAGCTGCCCGGGTTGTGGCTCAGTTCGGAAGAACTGCATGCGCTGCTGGCCTCGCAGCACCTGCTGGCGCGTACCGGCGGCGGCGTCCTGTCGTCGGTGCTGGCCCCGCTGCAGCAGCGGATAGAGGGCCTGCTTGCCGCCCAGGCCGGCGTATCCACGTGGCCGGTGGACCGGGTGCGGGTGATTCCGCACCGGGTACGCAAGTTCGATGAAGGCAGCTTCCGCAGCGTGGCCTCGGCGGTACTGGAACGCAGGCAGCTGGCCTTTGAGTACCGCGCCCGCTCCACGGACCAGCCGACTCGCCGCATCGTATCGCCGCAGCGGCTGACCCACTATCGCGACAACTGGTACCTGGATGCCTGGGACCACGACCGCGAGGCGCTGCGCAGCTTCGCCGTGGACCGCATCAACAAGGCGCGGGTCGTGGATGCACCGGCCACCGATGTCGACGACGACGAGCTGGACGCCCAGCTGGGTGCCAGTTATGGCATCTTTTCCGGCGCGCCGAAGGGCTGGGCGACGATCCTTTTCAGCGCCAAGGCCGCCCGCTGGGTGGCCGACGAGCATTGGCACGCCAACCAGCAGGGCCGTTACCTGGCCGACGGACGCTATGAGCTGAAAGTGCCGTACAGCGTTTCCCGCGAATTGTTGATGGATGTGCTGCACTATGGGTCCGATGCCGAGATCATCGAACCGGTGATGTTGCGCGAACAGGCCAAGAGCCTGTTGGCGCTGGCACTCAGCAACTACGAATGACCCTCCCCCCGAGATACCGCATACGATGAAGAAGACCCTGTTGTTGTCCCTTGTCGCCGCGTTGGCCCTGAGTGCCTGTGGCAAATCCGGCGATGCGTCGCAGAAGCTGGTGGTGGCCGCGACGGCCGTGCCGCACGCGGAAATTCTGGACGTAGTGAAGCCGATGCTGAAAGAGCAGGGCGTGGAGCTGGACGTGCGGGTGTTCAACGACTACGTGCAGCCGAACGACCAGCTGGTGCAGAAGCAGGTGGACGTCAATTACTTCCAGACCGAGCCCTACCTCGATGCCTACAACCGCGACCGCAAGACCGACCTGGTCACCGTGGTCGGCGTGCACATCGAGCCGTTCGGTGCCTATTCGCGCAAGGTGAAGTCGCTGGACGAACTGCGTGATGGTGCCGACGTGGTGATTCCGAACGACCCCAGCAACAACAGCCGTGCGCTGATCCTGCTGCACAACGCCGGCGTTATCCAGTTGAAGGATCCGAAAAACGCGCTGGCGACCCAGCGTGACATCACCGCGAACCCGAAGCACCTCAAGTTCCGCGAGCTCGATTCGGCGATGTTGCCGCGGGTGCTGGACCAGGTGGATCTGGCGTTGATCAACACCAACTACGCGCTGGATGCGGGTCTGAACCCGACCCAGGATGCGTTGGCGATCGAGAGCAAGGATTCGCCCTACGTGAACTTCCTTGTCGCGCGCGCCGACAACAAGGACGACGCCCGCGTGCAGAAGCTGGCAGCGGCGCTGACCAGCCCGCAGGTGAAGGAATTCATCGCGCAGAAGTACAAGGGCGCCGTCCTGCCGGCGTTCTGATCGCACCATCGCCGCTGCGTGCGCCGAGCAGGGCTCGGCGCATGCGCGGCATCCGCCGTTACCAGGCCAGGGTCGCGTTGACGGCCCGCTGCCAACCGGCATACAGCGCTTCACGGCGCTGCGGATCCAGCGTCGGTTCGAAGCGCCGGTCCACCCCCCACAGCGCGGCGATCTGCTCTCTGCTTTCCCAGAATCCGGTGGCAAGGCCTGCCAGGTAGGCCGCACCCAGTGCCGTCGTCTCTGCCACCTGGGGCCGCAGCACGGGCACACCGAGCATGTCGCTCTGGAACTGCGCCATGAAGTCATTGGCGATGGCACCCCCATCGGCGCGCAGCTCCTTCAGCTCGATGCCGGCATCGGCCTGCATCGCAGCCAGTACGTCACGTGTCTGGTAGGCCATCGATTCCACCGCAGCACGGATGAAATGTTCCTTGGTGGTGCCGCGGGTAACGCCGAACATGGCGCCGCGTACGTCGCTTCGCCAGTACGGTGCACCGAGGCCGACGAACGCGGGCACCAGATACACCCCACCCGTGTCTGGCACGCGTTCGGCATACGCTTGGCAATCACCGGACTTGCCGAACATGCGCAGCCCGTCGCGCAGCCACTGCACCACTGATCCGGCGACGAAGATAGACCCTTCGAGCGCGTATTCGACCTGGCCATCGACGTTCCAGGCGATGGTCGTCAGCAGGCCATTGCGCGATGCCACCGCCTTGTTGCCGGTGTGCATCAGCATGAAACAGCCGGTGCCGTAGGTGTTCTTGGCCATGCCCGGTTCGAAGCAGGCCTGGCCGAACAGGGCGGCCTGCTGGTCGCCCGCGATGCCGGCGATGGGGATCTGCCGATCAAAGAAGAACTGCGCACGGCTGTGGCCGTAGATTTCGCTGCTGCCGCGCACCTCCGGCAGCATGGCCCGCGGGATGTCCAGCAGCGCCAGCAGTTCGTCATCCCAGCACAGTGCGTGGATGTCGAACAACAGTGTGCGGGCGGCGTTGGTCATGTCGGTCACGTGCACCGCGCCGCCGGTGAGGTTCCAGATCAGCCAGCTGTCGATGGTGCCGAACAACAGTTCACCGCGTTCGGCACGTGCCTGGGCGCCCTCTACATGGTCCAGGATCCAGCGGATCTTGGTCGCTGAAAAATAGGCATCCACCAGCAGCCCCGTTTTCGCGCGGATCATCGGCTCGTGGCCTTCGGCTTTCAGGCGCTCGCAGATCGCCTCACTCTGGCGCGACTGCCAGACCACCGCATTGTGGATCGGTTGCCCCGTTGCCTTGTCCCATACGACGGTGGTTTCGCGCTGGTTGGTGATGCCGATGCCGGCGATGCGGCGCGGGTCGATCTGCTGGCGATTGAGCAGCTCGGTGATGGTGGTATAGACACTGGTGAGGATCTCGCGCGGATCGTGTTCGACCCATCCCGGCTGCGGGAAAATCTGCGCGAATTCGCGCTGTGCCGAACCGGCGATGCGCCCTTGGCGGTCGAACAGAATGGCACGCGAGCTGGTGGTGCCCTGATCGATGGCGAGGATGAAATCAGCTTCCATGGCAGGCTTCCTGGTCGAGGCGCGGGAATGGGCGAGGGTGTGCTGGTTTCATTGTGCGCTGCTGTCCGTGCCGACGCCGTGCGCGTCGCTGGCGCGCTGGCGCGCGGGCAGGAACGGCAGGATCAGGCACTGGTAAGCCGCCCCACCGACCGCGCCGCCGGCCAGCGGGCCCAGGATCGGGATCCACCAGTAGTGATCTTCGGCAGGCAACGCGGCGGCGCCCCAGCCGTTCAACCACGCGAACACACGCGGGCCGAAATCGCGCGCGGGGTTGATGGCCCAGCCCTCCAGATAGCCCATTGAGGCCCCGATGCAGGCGACCAGCAGGCCGATCATCAGCGCACCGCTGTTGGCGCCCGGAGCGGCCTCGTTGTAACGCTCGGTGATGGCGAAGATGGCGAACACGAGCAGGGCGGTGAGGATGACCTGGTTGCTCAGCGCATGCAGGGGCGTGACGGCCAGTCCGGGTGCGGTGAAGAAGACGCCGGCCGCGCCCCCCTCCGCACGAGTGAGGCCGTGCAGCGCGTTGTAATGGTCGATCACCGGCGCGTACAGCAGGTAGACGATCGCCGCGCCGACCATCGCGCCCAGCACCTGCGCTGCCCAGTACGGCAGCACGCGCGACCAGGGAAAACCGCGGTAGAGGGCCAATGCGAGGGTGACCGCGGGATTGGCGTGGGTGCCGGAAATGGACGCGGTGGTGTAGATCGCCAGGCTCACGGCAAGCCCCCAGGTGATGCACAGCCCCCAGTAGGCGTTCTGATACGGGCTGGGATCGTACAGCAGGTACATCGCGGCGGCCGAACAGCCGATGCTGATGATGATCGCCACCGCAACGGCTTCGGAAATCAGTTCGCCGATCAACGGTTGTCGGGTCATGGTGTGCTCCTTGTCGTCGGGCTGGGGACGTCGAAGCGAGGGGCGGGTGTGGGGTCGCGCGCCACGCGGGCGGCCAGCCACTGCGCCACGTCGTGCTGCTGCACGGCATCCAGCGACAGCCCGAGCAGCGTGCGTCGCCACAGCAGATCGTCCACGTGGCGGACCCACTCATGCAGATACAGGTACTCGACCTCGGCTTCATGCAGATCCGCACCAAAGTGCGTGCCGAGCGCTTCCAGTGATTCCGCGTTGCCGAGGATGCGTGCCGCGCGGCTGCCATAGCTGCGCGCCCAGCGTGCAGCCAAAGGCGCAGGCAGCCACGGCCAGCGGGTGGCCAACCAGTGCCTCACCTGGGCCGGTGTGCCAAGGTCGCCGCCAGGCAGCACGGGCCCCTCTGCGGTCCATGCCGGCGCATTCGAACCGGCTTCGTGCACCAGCAGGTCCACCGCCTCTTCGGCCAAGCGGCGGAACGTGGTCAGCTTGCCGCCCAGCACGTTGAGCAGGGGAGCGCCCTCGACATCCAGGTCCAGGCGATAGTCACGCGTCACTGCACTGGCAGCGGCATGCGCATCATCCAGCAGGGGCCGCACACCGCTGAAACTCCACAGGACATCGTCTGCACCGATCTGCCGCCGGAAGCTGCGGTTGACCGCCGCGCACAGGTAGTCACGCTGCGCCGGGTCTATCCGCACACGCGCCGGATCTTCGTCGAAATCGACGTCGGTGGTGCCGATAAGGCTGAAGCGGTCTTCGAACGGAACGACGAACACGATGCGCCCGTCCGGCTGCTGCAGCAGGTACGCATGGCCATGGTCATGCAGCGCAGGCACCACGATATGGCTGCCCTGCACCAGCCGTAGCGGCGTGCTGCGACTGAGGCTGATGTCCTCGGTGAAGCGCGAGGCCCAAGGGCCGGTGGCATTGACCAGCATGCGGGCCTGCACGCTATGCAGCTGACCGCGCTCGTCGCGAAGATCGACGCACCATCCACTGGGTTCGCGCCAGGCCTGCAGGCAGGTGGTGCGGGTCCAGATGCACGCCCCGCGTTCGTGGGCATCCAGCGCGTTCAGTACGACAAGCCGTGCGTCGGCGACCTGCGCGTCGGCATACAGGAAGCCCCGGGTGACGCTGTCGCGAAGCGGCGCGCCGAGGGCAGTGCCGCGCAGAGGGACGCGCCGCGACCGTGGCAACGTCTCCCCGCGCGGAGCCAGACGGTCATACACCATCAACCCCAGGCGGATCATCCACGCAGGACGCAGGTGCGGCTCGTGGGGCAGCACGAAGGGCAGGGGATGGACCAGATGCGGCGCGAGCCGCATCAGCACCTGGCGTTCGGCCAGCGCCTTGCGGACCATGCCGAATGCGCGGTGTTCGAGGTAACGCAGGCCGCCATGGATCAGCTTCGAGCTGGCACTGGAGGTGTGGGCCGCCAGATCGTGCTGTTCGCACAGCGCCACCTTCAGTCCGCGGCCGGCAGCGTCACGGGCAATGCCCACGCCATTTATGCCACCGCCCACCACCAGCACATCGAACATGATCGGGTGACCTTGCCTGCGCTCCGCCTTGGTGGTGCGAGCCTAACGCACCGGCGGTGGCAGAAACCTCCCATCCGATGGCCAAGGCCTGTACGCGGTGCGCATACGCGTGAGCGTGGCGCATGTGGTCCGGTGCCCTTGACGCGTCATGCCGCAGAAACGACAACGGGCCCCGAAAGGCCCGTTGCGTTGCGACGCTGTCTGGCAGGGAGGCTTAGAAGCGTGCGCCGATGCCGAAGCCGACGGTCCACGGATCCATCTTGGCCTTGCGGCCGCTGTCCACGCCGCTCTCGGTGACCTTCGATCGGGCATTCAGGTAGCGCGCATCAGCGCGGGCGAACCAGGTGGAGTTGATGTTCATGTCGACGCCGACGGTGCCCATCGCACCCTTGGCGGTCTCCAGGCCGACGTGGCCGACAGCACCCGGCACGGCGAGCTTTTCATTGCTGTAGTTCGATTCGAAGTAGCCCACGCCCACGAATGGACGGAACACGTTGTCGGCCTGACCGAAGTGGTACTGGCCGCTCAATGCGATCGGCTGCTGCTGCAGCGTACCGATGCGCGTGCCGGCCGGACCCTTCACGGTGTTGTCGAACTTGTCGGCAGCACCCCACAGTTCAACGGCCCAATTGTCATTGACGTAATAGCTGAGGCTGATGGTCGGCGCCGAGCCGCCATCCGTCTTCTGCGAAACGCCCTTGACGGCGTCATTCTTCGGCTGCAGCAGCGCAATGCCACCGACGACGGCGAAGTGCTTGCCGGACGCGGTTTCATTGGCGGCGACAGCGTCGGTGCCGGCCGGGCGCTCCACCGTGGTCGACGGGCTCTGGGCAAACGCCGCAGGGGCCAGAGCGGCGCTGATCAGCAGGGACAGCGGCAGGGTGGTAATGGATCGCATGGGGTAGCTCCTGAATCTGGAAGTGGGTGAGCCCCCTTCTGCGGGGCGCGGCGAAAACGGTAAGCCGCGCAACATGAATCGATTCCAAGGAGGATTAAATTTTCGTTCCCCGTGCCCCATGCAGGGGTCAAAGCCGTTGCGCTGCAGGGCTTTTGATATATGACGTATATGGCTATGCGTCGTGGGCCACATCTCAGAAACGACAACGGACCCCGAAGGGTCCGTTGCGTTGTGACGCTTTACTACCGGAGGTGCTTAGAAGCGTGCGCCGATGCCGAAGCCGACGGTCCACGGATCCAGCTTGGCGTCCGCGCCGGTGCCCTGACCGCCCACCTTCACTTCCGGACGGGAGTGCATGTAACGCGCATCCGCACGGGCAAACCAAGTGGAATTGATGTTCATGTCAACGCCGACGGTGCCGATGGCGCCCTTGGCGGTTTCCAGCCCGATGTGCTGGGTGACGCCCGGTGCGACCAGGTCTTCATTGCTGAAGTTCGACTCGTAGTAACCCACGCCCACGAACGGACGGAACACGTTGTCCGCCAGGCCGAAGTGGTACTGGCCGCTCAGCGCGATCGGCTGCTGTTCGACCGTGCCCAGGCGTTCGTTGCCGACGCCGCGCACGCGGTGGTTGAACTTGTCGGCTGCGCCCCACAGTTCAACGGCCCAGTTATCGTTGATGTAGTAGCTCAGGCTCAGGGTCGGCGCCGGGCCACCATCGAACTTGCGGATGCCGTCGATCGGGTCATTCTTCGGCTGCAGCAGGGCGACACCGCCGACGACGGCGAAATGCTTGCCCGACGCAGTGTCGGTGCCCGTGGTGTAGCTGCTGTCTGCCGGTGCAGCCGTGGTGGTGTAGTCCTGCGCGAACGCGGCCGGTGCAAAAGCGGCGCTGGTCAGCAGGGACAGGGTCAGGATATTGATCTTACGCATGGGGGTATCTCCTTCGATTACTGTTACAAGGCCCCCGTGGCGGGGTGGGCATCAACGTATTCCTCCGCACATGAATCAATTCCTACGGACGTTAAAAAATAGTTGGATGCGTTCAGCCAAGTCGCGTACAGCCTTGCAAACTCCGTGTTTTCGGCAGTCAAGTCAGTTCATGCAGATGGTGGAAATGTGATTGAAATCGACGTCTGTACCGGCCTGTCCGCGCAGATCGGGGCGGATTGCCGGGTGCTGGTGCTCGGCTCGATGCCCGGTGTAGCGTCCCTGCGCCAGGCGCAGTACTACGCCCATCCACGCAACCGTTTCTGGCCCTTGATGGCGCTGTTGGCGGGTGTCGAGCCCTCCGCGCCCTACCCGCAGAGGCTGCAGCAGCTGCACAAAGCTGGCATCGGCGTGTGGGATGTGATCGGGGAGTGTCGACGCCGGGGCAGCCTGGATGCGGACATCGTGCGCGGCAGTGAAGTGCCCAACGCGCTGGGGCCGGCGGTGGCGGCACTGCGCGATCTGCGGTTGATCGCGTGCAACGGCGCTGCGGCCCATCGCGCGTTCCTGCGCTTCATCGTGCCGGTCGGTGGGAATCCGCAGGTGCCGGTGTTGGCCTTGCCATCGACCAGTCCCGCCAATGCGGGCGCCTCGCTGGGCGCACTGCAGCAGGCCTGGCAGCCCGTGGCCGACGCTCTGCGGTAGCGCGGCTTGGCCCAGGCGAGCATCGAAAACGACGACGTCAGGGCATTGGTCGACTGGCTCGATGCGGACAATACGCCACCGACTGGTGGCGCCGTGCGGCGCGTCGCTGCAACACAACGGCGCAGGCACAACAGCGTGTCCCGGGACAGTGCGGACTGAAAACGCCATCAACGGTTGGCGAGGGGGGCGTGCTGGCCGCACAATAGAGGATTCCCTACACCAGATTGCCGGAGTTATCCCCATGGCCGAAATCAAGGAAGCCCTCGTCCCCGATATCGGTGACTACAGCGATATCCCGGTAATCGAGGTGCTGGTCGCCGTCGGCGACACGGTCAAGAAGGACCAGGGACTGGTCACGCTCGAAAGTGACAAGGCCACGATGGAAGTCCCCTCGTCGGTGGCCGGTGTCGTCAAGGAAATCAAGGTGAAGGTCGGCGACAACCTGTCCGAGGGCAAGGTCGTGGCGCTGATCGAAGTGGCGGAAGGCGATACCGCCCCGGCTGCCAAGGCCGCCCCTGCACAGGCCGCTGCCGCGCCGGCGCCGGCCAAGAGCGCTGCCCCGGCCGCTGCTGAAAGCGCGCAGGCCGCTGCGCCCGCACCCGCTGCCAGCGGTGGTGCCGTTGAAGCGCTGGTGCCGGACATTGGTGATTATTCGGATATCCCGGTCATCGAGATCCTGGTGGCCGTGGGCGATACGGTGAAGAAGGACCAGGGCCTGGTGACGCTGGAAAGCGACAAGGCGACGATGGAAGTCCCGTCGTCGGTCGCCGGTGTGGTCAAGGAAATCAAGGTCAAGGTCGGCGACAACCTGTCGCAGGGCAAGGTCGTGGCGATCATCGAAGCCGAAGGCGCTGCCAGCGCTGCACCGGCTCCGACCCAGGCCAATGCCGCCGCCAACGAAGCCGCCGAAACCGCCACCAAGGTGGAGCCGGTGGCTGTGCAGGCAGAGCCGGACAAGCTGGCCCAGCGGGAAATGGCCAGCGCGCCGTCTGCCGGTGCGCCGACCAGCCCGCCGGTGCAGTTCAATGCCGACAGTGTGCTGCCGGCCAAGGTGCCTTATGCCACCCCGGCGGTACGCGTGTTCGCCCGTGAACTGGGTGTGGACCTGCTGCAGATCAGCGGCACCGAGAAGGGTGGGCGCATCACCAAGGGCGACGTGCAGAAGTTCGTCAAGGCCGCGTTGACCGGCGGTACTGCTGCCGGCGCCACTGCACCGGCCGCCGCCGGTGGTGGGCTGAACCTGCTGCCCTGGCCGAAGGTCGACTTCAGCAAGTTCGGCGAGGTTGAAGTCCAGCCGCTGTCGCGCATCAAGAAGATCTCCGGCGCGAACCTGGCCCGCAACTGGGCGATGATCCCGCATGTCACCCAGTTCGAGCAGGCCGACATCACCGATCTGGAAGCTCTGCGCGTGGCCCTGAACAAGGAAAACGAGAAGGCCGGCATCAAGCTGACCATGCTCGCCTTCCTGGTCAAGGCCAGTGCTGCGGCGCTGAAGAAATTCCCGGAGTTCAACGCCTCGCTGGATGCCAGCGGCGAGAACCTGACCCTGAAGAAGTACTTCAACATCGGTTTCGCCGCTGACACCCCGAACGGCCTGGTCGTGCCGGTGGTGCGTGACGTCGACAAGAAGGGTGTGGTGCAGATCGCGCAGGAATCCGGCGAACTGGCCAAGAAGGCCCGCGACGGCAAGCTCGGCCCGGCCGACATGAGCGGTGGCTGCTTCTCGATCAGCTCGCTGGGCGGCATCGGTGGCACGGCGTTCACCCCGATCGTCAACGCGCCGGAAGTGGCCATCCTGGGCGTGTCCAAGTCGTCGATCCAGCCGGTCTGGAACGGCAAGGAGTTCGCGCCCAAGCTGATGCTGCCGCTGTCGCTGAGCTACGACCACCGCGTCATCGATGGCGCACTGGCCGCACGCTTCACCACGTACCTGTCGCAGGTGCTGGCCGACATGCGCCGCGTGCTGCTCTGATCGAGCCCGCAAGCCCCCTCCGTGTGGCCGCCGCGATGCGCGCGGCCGCGTGACGAACTGCAGCAGACGCCCGCCGGCCTTCCCGCGCGGGCATGAAGGAAACCACCATGGCCACGATTGAAGTCAAGGTTCCCGACATCGGCGATTACAGCGATGTGCCGGTGATCGAAATACTGGTCGCCGTTGGCGACACGGTGAAGAAAGACCAGGGCCTGCTTACCCTGGAGTCGGACAAGGCGACGCTGGAAGTGCCGTCCTCGGCCGCTGGCGTAGTCAAGGACATCAAGGTCAAGCTGGGCGACACGCTGTCTGAAGGCGCGATCGTGGTCGTGCTGGACGCCGAAGGCGAGGGCGCAGCCCCCGCTGCACCGGCCAAGGCCGCCGCACCCGCCGCCGTCGCCGCACCGAACAGCAAGCCGCCGGTGACGCCGTCGCATCGTGCGCCGGCCGAGCCGACTGCACCGAAGCCGGCCCTGTCCTCGGGCAAGGCCGCCGACATCGAATGCGCCATGGTCGTGCTGGGCTCCGGCCCCGGCGGCTACACGGCCGCCTTCCGCGCGGCCGATGTCGGCCTGGATACGGTGCTGGTCGAGCGCTACACCAGCCTGGGCGGTGTCTGCCTCAACGTGGGCTGCATTCCGTCGAAGGCGCTGCTGCACGCGGCTGCGGTGATCGATGAAGTCGCCCACGCCGGTGATTTCGGTGTCGAGTTCGGCGCCCCGAAGATCACCCTCGACAAGCTGCGCCAGTACAAGGAAAAGGTCGTCGGCCAGCTGACCAAGGGCCTGGCCGGCATGGCCAAGCAGCGCAAGGTGCGCACCGTGCAGGGCGTGGGCCGCTTCGTGTCGGCCAACGAGCTGCTGATCACTGCCGAAGACGGCAGCACGCAGTTGCTGCGTTTCCAGCAGTGCATCATCGCGGCCGGCTCGCAGGCAGTGAAGCTGCCGAACTTCCCGTGGGACGACCCGCGCGTGATGGACTCCACCGACGCGCTGGAACTGGCCGAGGTGCCGGGCTCGCTGCTGGTCGTGGGCGGCGGCATCATCGGCCTGGAAATGGCCACGGTGTATGCCGCACTGGGCAGCAAGGTCACCGTGGTCGAGTTCATGGACCAGCTGATGCCGGGTGCCGACAAGGATCTGGTGAAGCCGCTGGCCGACCGCTTGAAGAAGCAGGGTGTCGAGGTCCATCTGAAGACCAAGGCGTCTGGCGTCAGCGCCGACAAGACCGGCATCACCGTGACCTTCGATGCGGCCGCAGAGGGTGAGACGCCCGCGCTGCAGAAGGGCACCTTCGACCGCGTACTGGTGGCCGTGGGTCGTTCGCCGAATGGCGGCAAGATCGATGCCGACAAGGCCGGTGTGCAGGTGTCTGACCGGGGCTTCATTCCGGTGGACCGGCAGATGCGCACCAATGTGCCGCACATCTTCGCCATCGGCGACATCGTCGGCAACCCGATGCTGGCGCACAAGGCCACGCACGAAGGCAAGCTGGCGGCGGAAGTGGCTGCCGGCCACAAGAAGGAATGGGTCGCGCGGGTGATTCCGTCGGTGGCTTACACCAATCCGGAAATCGCGTGGGTGGGTGTGACCGAGACCGAAGCCAAGGCCAAGGGCCTGAAGGTCGGCGTAGCGAAATTCCCGTGGGCCGCCAGCGGGCGGGCCATCGGCATCGGCCGCACCGAGGGCTTCACCAAGCTGATCTTCGACGAAGAGACCCATCGGATCATCGGCGGCGCCATCGTCGGCGTGCATGCGGGCGACCTGCTGGCGGAAATCGGCCTGGCCATCGAGATGGGTGCGGAAGCCGAGGACATCGGCCACACCATCCATGCGCATCCGACGCTCAGCGAATCGGTCGCGATGGCATCGGAAATCTACGACGGCACGATCACCGATCTGTACATGCCGAAGAAGAAGTAACGTTCGTTGCTGCGCGAACGGCAATGAAGAAGGCCCCGGCACTGCCGGGGCCTTTTCGTTCAACGGTCTCCGCAGCCCCGGCAGGCGGAAAGCAGAAAGCCCCGCACAAGGCGGGGCGTCCTGGTGATTCAATGCGTTCCGGCAAGGCCGGCGCGCTGGATCAGAACGAAAGGCTGACGCCCGCGACCGGACCCTTGAACTCCTGCTTCAGGCCGATCACGCCGTCGCTGCCGCGCTGATCGACGTCCAGCTTGAACCAGTCATAGCCAGCGAAGATGCCGAACGTATCGGTCAGGCGGTACTCGACGATCGCGTTGGCGCGGCTCAGGTCGCCCTTGTAGTCGTCGAAGTTGCCCCAGCTGGTGTTGAGGTACTGGCCCTGCAGATTGATCATCCAACGATCCGCCGGATTGAAGGTCATGCGCGCGCCGACCACCGGAGCCACGCCGTTTTCCTTTTCATCCAGGAAGCGGCCGTTGTAGACGGTGCCCAGGTCCGCGAAGCCCTTGGCGCTGATCTGTGCCCACTCGGCACCGATCTGCAGGCCCAGGTCGAAGCGGTCGGTGTCGACGACGGAGTAGTCATACACCAGGGTGGCGACCTGATACTTCAGTTCGGCCTTGACGAAGCTGCCTTCCGGCACGTTGATGTCGCCGAACGCGATGCCGTCGTTCAGGGTCTCGCGACGGTCTTTGTCCCACTTGAAGTAGTCGAAGATCAGGCGCTGGCGGTCGCTGAAGCGGAACACGCCATCCACGCGCGGCTCCCATTCCTTGCCGCCCATGCCGAAATCTTCGTTCAGATTCACGTCCTGGCCGGCAATGGTGGTGCTGCCGCGGATCGTGTTATCGGTATCGATATTCATCGCACCCAGGCGCAGCGTGAAGCGGTCGTCGCCTTCAGCAGCGTGCGCGGTAGATGCGAAGCCGGCGCAGACGGCGACCAGCGAGAGAGCAAGCAGGGTGGGAGCGGAGCGCATCGGCGAAATCCTTGCAGTGGTTCAACGAAAGTTGCGCCACTATCGCTATCGCCGCGTCCACCATTCGTGAAGGTATGGTGGAGAACGCGTCAGAAAAGGCTTAATGCACAGCGCGCCAAGGGGCGCCGGCAGGCACCGATGAAGAGAAAAAAAGTCCCGCCAGGCAGTGGCGGGACTCGGTTACCGACCTGCAAACTGCGCCGACGAGGATGAGAGAGGGCAGGTCGAGGGGTTGGACCCCGGTCCGCGACCAAAGTTCAATGCTGCACTGCGACATGGCCACGACCCCCGCTGGGCCTGATTGTCCCGCCCCCGGATGGAAAAATCCCGGCCATCCCGTAACTTGCACCGATCCGGTATGAACACGCAGCGGTTGTCTCGCAAATTGTCCCATTGCTATAATTTGGCGGCTCGACGAGGCACCACGCTGCTGCCTCACGCCTTTCCACTCCAATGTGCGGGACGTCTCTGTGCTGAATTCCGTTGATCCGGGTCGGCGACTGATGCTGCGCGCCGCGGTCTATCCGCTGGCGGCAGTGATTGTCCTGGCCCTTGGCTTCCTGCTGGTGAGTCCGAAGCATGCGCTGGGCGCACTGCTGTCCGGGCTTGCGGTTTCAGCCGGTGGCTGGGTGGCGGCACGGATGGCGCTGGGGGGCGGTGTACAGGCGGCAGGCTCGGCAATGGCACGGCTGATCATCGCGGTGGTGGCCAAGTGGGCGGTGGTGTTTGGTGTGCTGATCGTTGGATTTCTGGTATTCAGGCTGCCCGCGTTGGCACTCCTGGCCGGTATCGCGGTTGGCTTGATGTTTCAGGTCCTGGCTCTGGCCAGGCGTTGATCGAATTTCTAAATAACTAAGGTTCCGGACACATGGCAGGCGAGGCGTTGACACCCACCTCCTACATCCAGCATCACCTGCACAACCTCACCGTTGGGCATGGCAGCCCGTGGGCGCTGCACCTGGATACCATCGCCACGTCGGTCCTGATGGGTCTGGTGATGGTTTTCGCTTTCTGGATGGCGACCCGCAATGCCACGGCCGGCGTGCCGGGCAAGTGGCAGGCCTTCGTGGAAATCTGCCTGGAGTTCGTTGACCGGCAGGCCAAGGACACCTACCACGGCACCAGCAAGCTGGTGACGCCGATCGCGATCACGATCTTCTTCTGGATCCTGTTGATGAATCTCATCAAGATGATCCCGGCCGATTTCATCGCCATGCCGCTGGAAGCCCTCGGTGTGCCGTACTGGAAGCCGGTCCCGACCGCTGACGTCAATGCCACCCTTGGCATGTCGATCAGCGTGTTCTTCCTGATGCTGTTCTTCGCACTGCGTTCCAAGGGCATTGGTGGATTCACCAAGGAGTTCCTGACCGCGCCGTTCGGCAAGTGGATGCTGCCGTTCAACCTGATCCTGAACATCGTCGAGTGGCTGAGCAAGCCGATTTCGCTGGCGATGCGACTGTTCGGCAACATGTTCGGCGGGGAAATCGTCTTCCTGCTGATCTGGGTGCTGGGCGGTGCAGGTATCGCCGGCATGTTCGCAGGCGCCTTCGCCGGCTTCGGCTGGATGCTGTTCCACCTGTTGGTGATTCCGCTGCAGGCTTTCATCTTCATGATGCTGTCCATCGTGTACCTGAGCCTGTCCGAAGACAGTCACTGAGTTTCGCTGCACCCTTCATCCGTTAGTTTCCATATCCCTTAGCAATCACGTTCCCGGAGAAAACCATGTACTTCGCCGTCCTGACCAATCTCGCCCAGGTCCAGAGCTCCACCGTCCTCGCCGTCGGCATCATGATCGGCCTGGCCGCGCTGGGCGCAGGCCTGGGTCTGGCCATCATGTCCGGTAAGTTCCTGGAATCGGCCGCGCGCCAGCCGGAACTGATCCCGGTGCTGCAGGTCCGTATGTTCATCACCGCCGGCCTGATCGACGCCGCGTTCATCATCTCGGTCGCCGTGGGCCTGCTGTTCGCCTTCGCCAACCCGCTGGTCGGCGAGTTCGTCTCGCGCCTGCCGGCAGTGGCTGGCTGATCCAGCCTCTGTGAAACGACCGGGCACCGCTGGTGCCTGGTATCGGATGAAGGTTCGGGGGTGCCGCCCACCGGGCGGCACTTCCACCCCGTCACCACCGACTGAGCGAATAAAATGGAAATCGGTTTTACACTCATCGCCCAGGCCCTGGCCTTTGCAGCCCTGATCTGGATCATCGCGACCAAGATCTGGCCGCCGCTGATGAATGCGATCGAAGAGCGCCAGCAGAAGATCGCTGAAGGTCTCGCCGCTGCCGATCGCAGCCAGAAAGATCTCGCCCAGGCCCAGGACAAGGTCAACGAAGCCCTGAAGGATGCACGCGGCAAGGCCAATGAAATCATTGACCAGGCCCACGCGCGCGCCAACCAGATCGTTGAAGCCGCCAAGAATGAAGCGATCGCCGAAGCCAACCGCCAGAAAGAACTGGCCCAGGCTGAAATCGACCTCGCCGCCAACCGTGCCCGCGAGGAGCTGCGCAAGCAGGTGTCCGCGCTGGCCGTAAGCGGTGCGGAGAAGCTGCTCAAGCGCGAAATCGATGCCAACGCCCACAAGGCGCTGCTCGACGAGCTGGCTTCGGAGATCTGATATGAGCCAGGCCCTCACGCTTGCCCGCCCTTACGCCCGCGCCGCCTTTGCGACCGCGCGTGACGAAGGCGCGTTCGCGCCGTGGACGGATGCGCTTGCGTTCTCCGCCCATGTCGCCGCCGACCCTCGCGTGTCGGCCCTGCTCGCCAACCCGGAGCTGGGCCGCGACGACGCCGTCGCGCTGCTCGCCCCGGACCAGCGCAGCGAGACCTTCTCGCGGTTCCTGTCCATCCTCGCCGATGCCCGCCGCTTGCCGCTGCTGCCGGAAATCGCCGGCATGTACGACCAGCTGCGCGCCGAAGCCGAACACGTGGTGAAGGCCACGGTGACCTCGGCCAACGAACTGTCGCCCGGTGAACTGGAGGCGATCAAGGCTGCGCTGCGCAAACGCTTCGGCCGCGAAGTGGATGTGTCCACCGCGGTGGATGCGTCGCTGATCGGCGGCGCCGTGATCGACGCCGGTGACGTGGTCATCGACGGTTCGCTGAAGGGCAAGCTTGCCCGTCTGCAGACCGCACTCGCTAACTGAATTCAATTAAACGTCCGGCGTTACCGCCGGCACTAGGACTCGACGATGGCAACCACGCTCAATCCCTCCGAAATCAGCGAACTGATCAAGAACCGCATCGAGAAGGTCAAGCTGGCCGCGGAATCGCGCAACGAAGGCACCGTGACCAGCGTGTCCGACGGCATCGTGCGCATCTTCGGCCTGGCCGACGTGATGCAGGGCGAAATGATCGAACTGCCCAACAACACCTTCGCCCTCGCCCTGAACCTGGAGCGCGACTCGGTCGGCGCCGTGGTGCTGGGTGATTACCAGAACCTTCGCGAAGGCGACGTGGCCAAGACCACCGGCCGCATCCTCGAAGTGCCGGTTGGTCCGGAGCTGCTCGGCCGCGTGGTGAACGCGCTGGGCGAGCCGATCGACGGCAAGGGCCCGCTGGGCACCGAACTGACCGCTCCGGTGGAGCGTGTGGCCCCGGGCGTGATCTGGCGCAAGTCGGTCGATCAGCCGGTGCAGACCGGTTACAAGTCGGTCGACTCCATGATCCCGATCGGCCGTGGCCAGCGCGAGCTGGTCATCGGTGACCGCCAGACCGGCAAGACCGCCCTGGCCATCGATGCGGTGATCAACCAGAAAGACACCGGCATCAAGTGCGTGTACGTCGCGATCGGCCAGAAGGCATCGACCGTGGCCAACATCGTGCGCAAGCTGGAAGAGAACGGCGCGCTGGCCCACACCGTGGTCGTCGCCGCCACCGCCTCTGAATCGGCTGCGATGCAGTACATCAGCGCCTACGCGGGCTGCACCATGGGCGAGTACTTCATGGATCGCGGCGAAGACGCCCTGATCGTGTACGACGATCTGTCCAAGCAGGCTGTCGCCTACCGCCAGATCTCGCTGCTGCTGAAGCGTCCGCCGGGCCGCGAAGCCTACCCGGGCGACGTGTTCTACCTGCATTCCCGCCTGCTCGAGCGCGCCGCCCGCGTGTCTGAAGAGTATGTGGAAAAGTTCACCAACGGCGCCGTGACCGGCAAGACCGGTTCGCTGACCGCACTGCCGATCATCGAAACGCAGGCCGGCGACGTATCTGCGTTCGTGCCGACCAACGTGATCTCGATCACCGACGGTCAGATCTTCCTGGAAACCGATCTGTTCAACGCCGGTATCCGTCCGGCCGTCAACGCCGGTATCTCGGTGTCGCGCGTGGGTGGTTCGGCCCAGACCAAGATCATCAAGAAGCTGTCAGGCGGCATCCGTATCTCGCTGGCCCAGTACCGTGAACTGGCTGCGTTCGCGCAGTTCGCCTCGGACCTGGACGAAGCCACGCGCAAGCAGCTGGAGCGCGGTCAGCGCGTCACCGAGCTGATGAAGCAGAAGCAGTACGCGCCGATGTCGATCGCCAACCAGGCGCTGTCGATCTACGCCGTCAACGAGGGTTACCTCGACGACGTGCCGGTCAACAAGCTGCTGGCGTTCGAAGAAGGCCTGCACGCCCATTTCGCCAACACCCAGGGCGAGCTGATCGGCAAGGTCAACGCCACCGGCGGTTGGGACAAGGACATCGAAGAGGCCTTCAAGAAGGGCATCACCGAGTTCAAGACCACCGGCAGCTGGTAACAGCGCACGTGGAGCGGGGACAGTCCCCGCTCTACCGTTGAACATACGGGAATAAGAGATGGCAAGCGGACGCGAAATCAAAACCAAGATCAAGAGCGTGCAGAACACCCGCAAGGTGACGCGCGCGCTCGAGATGGTCTCGGCCTCCAAGATCCGCAAGGCGCAGGAGCGGATGAAGACCTCGCGTCCGTACGCGCAGGCGATGAAGCAGGTGATCGGTCACCTGGCCCAGGCCAGCACCGACTACCAGCACCCGTTCCTGGCCGAGCGCGAGCAGGTCAAGCGCGTGGGCTACATCGTGATCTCGTCTGATCGCGGGCTGGCGGGTGGCCTGAACAACAACCTGTTCCGCAAGACGCTGGGCGAAGCCCGTGCGTGGCAGGAAAAGGGCGCTGAAGTCGACATGGTGACCATCGGCCAGAAGGCATCCACCTTCTTCCGCCGGATCAAGGTCAACATGGTCGGCAGCGTGACCCATCTGGGTGACGTGCCGCGGCTGGAATCGCTGATCGGCGTGATCAAGGTGATGCTTGATGCATTCACCGAGGGCAAGGTCGACCGCGTGTACCTGGTGTACAACCGCTTCGTCAACACCATGACCCAGACCGCCAGCTTCGACCAGCTTCTGCCGTTGCCGGCGGCTGAGAAGCAGGTCGCTCACCACGACTGGGACTACCTGTACGAACCCGATGCCGCGACCGTGCTGGAGCACGTGATGACGCGTTACATCGAGTCGCTGGTGTACCAGGCCGTGCTGGAGAACGTCGCTTCCGAGCATGCGGCACGCATGGTGGCGATGAAGGCGGCCAGCGACAACGCGAACAAGCTGATCGGAACCCTGCAGTTGGTCTACAACAAGGCCCGCCAGGCAGCGATCACCCAGGAAATCTCCGAAATCGTCGGCGGCGCAGCAGCAGTCTGACGCGCACGTCCAAAGCACACATTTAGAGGATGCAGCAATGAGTCAGGGCAAGATCGTTCAGATCATCGGCGCGGTCGTCGACGTCGAGTTCCCCCGTGAGTCGGTGCCGAAGGTGTATCACGCACTGAAGGTCGACAACACCGAAATCACCCTCGAAGTCCAGCAGCAGCTGGGCGACGGTGTGGTCCGCTGCATCGCCCTCGGTTCCACCGATGGCCTGAAGCGCAACCTGGTCGCCACCAACACCAACCGCGGCATCTCCGTGCCGGTCGGCGCGGGCACGCTGGGCCGCATCATGGACGTGCTGGGTCGCCCGATCGACGAAGCCGGTCCGGTCACCGCCAGCGACACGTGGGAAATCCACCGTGCCGCGCCGTCGTACGAAGACCAGTCCCCGGCCACCGAGCTGCTGGAAACCGGCATCAAGGTGATCGACCTGATGTGCCCGTTCGCCAAGGGCGGCAAGGTCGGCCTGTTCGGCGGCGCCGGCGTCGGCAAGACCGTCAACATGATGGAACTGATCAACAACATCGCCAAGGCGCACAGCGGTCTGTCCGTGTTCGCCGGCGTGGGTGAGCGTACCCGTGAGGGCAACGACTTCTACCACGAGATGAAGGACTCCAACGTCCTGGACAAGGTCGCGATGGTGTACGGCCAGATGAACGAGCCGCCGGGCAACCGTCTGCGCGTTGCGCTGACCGGCCTGACCATGGCCGAGTACTTCCGCGACGAGAAGGACGCGTCGGGCAAGGGCAAGGACGTGCTGCTGTTCGTCGACAACATCTACCGCTACACGCTGGCCGGTACCGAAGTGTCGGCACTGCTGGGCCGCATGCCGTCGGCCGTGGGCTACCAGCCCACCCTGGCCGAGGAGATGGGCGTCCTGCAGGAGCGCATCACCTCCACCAAGAACGGCTCGATCACCTCGATCCAGGCGGTCTACGTGCCGGCCGATGACTTGACCGATCCGTCGCCGGCGACCACCTTCGCCCATCTGGATTCGACCGTGACCCTGTCGCGTTCGATCGCCTCGCTGGGTATCTACCCGGCCGTGGATCCGCTGGATTCGACCAGCCGCCAGATGGATCCGCTGGTCATCGGCCACGAGCATTACGACACCGCCCAGCGCGTCCAGCAGACCTTGCAGAAGTACAAGGAACTGAAGGACATCATCGCGATCCTGGGCATGGACGAACTGTCCGAAGAAGACAAGCAGGCCGTGACCCGCGCCCGCAAGATCGAGCGCTTCTTCAGCCAGCCGTTCCACGTGGCCGAAGTGTTCACCGGCTCGCCGGGCAAGTACGTGTCGCTGAAGGACACCATCCGTGGCTTCAAGGCCATCGTCGATGGCGAGTTCGACCACCTGCCGGAGCAGGCGTTCTACATGGTCGGCAGCATCGAAGAAGCGGTCGAGAAGGCCAAGAAGATGGCCGAGAAGGCCTGATCCGGGACGGGCGGGAGCGATCCTGCCCGACCTGACACCGGCGCCGGGCACCCGCCCGCGCCGTGGCTCCTCCCCGGTGGCATCGTGCCGCCGCGAACAGTGAAGAGATTTGCATGAGCACGATCCGTTGCGACATCGTCAGCGCCGAGCAGGAAATCTTCCGGGGTGAAGCGACCCTGGTCGTGGCCACCGGTGAGCTGGGCGAGCTGGGCATCGCGCCCAAGCACGCACCGCTGATCACCCGCCTGAAGCCGGGCAAGGTCGTGGTCACCCAGGCCAATGGCGAGCAGCTGGACTTCTTCATCACCGGCGGCATCCTGGAAGTACAGCCGCAGGTGGTAACCGTGCTGGCCGATACGGCCATCCGCGCGCAGGACATCGATGAAGCCGCCGTACGCAAGGCCAAGGAAGAAGCCGAGCGCATGCTGGCCAATCGCGGCGAAGGCATGGAGATCGCCGAAGCCCAGCAGAAGCTGGCCGAAGTGACCGCCCAGCTGCAGGCGCTTGAACGCCTGCGCAAGAACTTGAAGCACTGACCGCTGCCGGGCGGCGGCGACCCGATTGGGCGCCGCGCTTGCACGCGACCGCTTCACCTGCGCCGGCCCTGTGCCGGCGTTTGTATTTTCCGTGCGTCGTCCATGATGCCGGCGCGAACTGTGCGCCGGTTCCTCGTGCTGGACACCCACGGGGTCCACCCTGTGTGCTTCTTCTTCCGGAAGGTGCGCCATGCCTGTTCTCCATTGCTGCCGGGCAGTGCTGCTCGCGACGTTGCTGCCTGCTGCCGCGCAGGCGACTCCGATGGATCGCTTCGTTGCCGTCGCCGCCGAGCGCAATGCCATCGCGCATGAGGTGGCCGCGTTCAAGTACCCCGCCGCGCGGCCGGTGGAAGATCCCATCCGCGAAGCACAGGTGCTGCAGGACAAGCGTGTCCAGGCGACCCAGCTGGGCCTGGACGCGGAGGCCGTCGTGCACTTCTACCGCCAGCTGATCGAGGCCAACAAGCTGATCCAGCATGTCGCGTTCCATCGCTATGCGGCAGGCGAGGTGCCACCGCCCGCGCCTTCGCTGGAGGCGTTGCGTCGCCTCATCGACGCGGCAGACGAAAAGCTGCTGGCGCTATGGCCCGACATCGCCCCGGAGCGCGGCCAGCCGGGCTGCACGAAGACGGTTGCCGAGGCGGTGGATCGCAGCATGCAGGAGCCCCTCGGGCATGTCGCGTTGGTGCGGGCTATGATTGATCTTTGTCGCCCCGAAACGGGCGGCGCGCGCTGACAAAGCAAGGAAAGCACGGGTGCAGCAGATGATCAGCACGACGGCGGCGACGAGCCGCTGGACCCGACTACGGCAGACGCTGGGATTCGCATGGAGCGCCCTTTGGCTGATTCTCTGCCTGCCCTGGCTGCTTGGCGTATGGACGATTCCCTTCGATGCGGTCCAGCAGTTCTTTCCGGCAGTGAGCTTCACCGCGCAGCAGCTGCTGCAGCTCGAGCTACCCTGGTGGAATCCCTACCTGCACGGTGGATACCCGCAGTTGGCCGATCCGCAGATGATGACCCTGCAGCCGACCGTGGTGCTGCCGATGCTGCTGGCACCGACGTCCTTGCACTGGTTCACGGTGGTGATCCTGCTGCATGTGCTGGTGGCGGGGATGGGGGCGTTGAAACTGGCGGCGCATCACGGCATGCAGCGCTTGCCGCAGCTGATGTTCGCTCTGGTCTTCCTGTTCGGAGGGGTCGCGGCGGCGCGCCTGCAGCACACCCCGATGATCGTCAGTTACTGCATGCTGCCCTGGCTGTGGCTGGCGCTGGACCAGCTGCGCCGCCATCTGCAGTGGCGGCATGCCGTGCTGGCCGGCGTGGTCGGCGGGCTGTGCGCGCTGCAGCTGACCCAGGTCACGTATCTGATCGTGCTCGCGTGCGCGCTTTATTCGGTGGGCGCGCTCGTCGTCGCTGATCGCCAGCGCGTGCGCCTGTTCCTTCAGTTGGCCGTGGTGGGGGCAGTGGCTGCGCTGATCAGCGCACCGCAGTGGCTGTCGACATTCGCGTGGCTGGCGCAGACCAATCGCGATGGCGTGACGCTCGACACCGCGCTGCCCGGGGCCATCCAGTGGCAGTCCCTTGCCACCCTGCTTTCAGGCAACATCTTCTCGCAGGGCCGTGGTGACAGCTGGGCATTCGGCGATATCACGACCGACTATCTCTACGTGGGTGCCGTCCCGCTGGCGGTCTGGCTGGCGTGGGGCGGCGAGGTCATTCGTCGCACGCCCACGCAGGCGCGCATCGCGTTGGCGGTCTTCGTTTTTGCGGTCCTGTTCGCCTTGGGGGGCGCGACGCCGGTGTTCCCGCTGCTGTTCGAGTGGCTGCCCGGGCTGGACCTGTTCCGTCGACCGTCCGATGCGCTGTTCCTCGCGGTGCCCGCAGCGGCATGGTTGGGTGCGTCCGCCTTGCAGGTTGCACTCGCCCATCACGGGCTGCGACCGCATTGGCCATCGGTGCTGGTGACGGGTCTGCTGGCGGTGGCCAGCGGCTGGCTGATCGTCAGCACTGGCCGGTTACCAGGGTTTGCCTGGATGGCGCTGAGTGCGGTGCTGGGGACGCTGGCCGTCCACCAGCTGCGTCGGCATCGTGCGCCCGCACGCTGGGTGCTCGGGCTGGTTCTGCTCGATCTGCTGGTGTTCAACGTCAGCACCTCATTCAACGCACGCAGTGCGACCCGTCCCGTGCTCACCGCCAGCCGCGCTGGTGCGGCGCAGAGTGCGTACCAGCTGTTGTCCGCGCAGCGCACCGCCTCCGGGCCGCAGCGTGCCCTGGTCTTCGGCATCGGTCCGTTGACGAACGGTGCGGCCGTGCACGCGCTGCCGTTGGCCAATGGCTATAACCCGCTGCTGGATGCGCGCTACCTGCGGATGGTCGGCATGCCCGGCGATCCGTTGGAGAACGTGCAGGACAAACCGGACACCCCGTGGACCGCGGACTTCAACGCGCCCCTGTATGACCTGCTGGGTGTGCGGTGGGTGCTCGCGCCGGGTGCCTTCCCCGGCTCGCGCGCCCACGATGATCAACTGCAGTATCTGCGTCGTGACAGCGTGTTGCCGCGCCTGCTCAACCCGCGCCAGGTGCGCTGGCATGAAGAGGACCTGCCGCCCGCGGCGGCCTTCAACGAGACCGACTTCGGTGCCGCGCTGTGGTTGCCGCAAGGCACGCAGCGGGGCCTCTGCCCGGAGGCCGGAGGCGGTGCGCTGCAGGTGCTGGAACAGCACCATGCGGCGAGCACGATGACGGTGCGGGTGCACGCTGACGCGCCCGCGTGGCTGGTGGTTAACGATGTGATCGCCCCGGGCTGGAGGGCGGAGATCAACGGGGAGGCGACAGACGTGCTGCGCGCCAACGGGTTGTTCCGTGCCGTCTGCGTACCCGCGGGCACGCACGAGGTGACACTACGATTCAGCCCCTTGCAGCTGTGGCGCGAGGGCCTGGCGGCGCGCCTGGGCCGGTAGCAGTCCCGTCTCGGCGTACCGGGCGGGTCTGCGCGTGGGCCTCGCCTTGGTAGCGCCGAGCCATGCTCGGCGAGCGCACCGCGCGGAGCCGGAAGCACGCTTGCTTCAGCGAAACACCAGCCAACGCATCAACAGGAACGACAGCGCCGCCAGCAGGCCTTCCACCAGCGGCTTGGCCAACCAGGCGTACTGCAGTCCCAATGCGTCGTGGGCGGCGGCGACCAGCACGGTGCTCACTGCAGTGACCGCCGCCCACAGGCCGATGAAGCGCACGAAGCGCCGCCACCCCAGCCGCTGCCTGCCCTGATCGGCGAACGTGTAACGCCCGTTGAGCCAGAAGCCCAGCAGCATGCCGCTGGCGCGACCGATGACATTGCCCGGCACCACCGGCATGCCCATTGCGGTCACCGCCACGAACACACACCAGTCCAGCAGAAGCTGGACCAGGCCGACGATGAGGTAGGAACCACCTTGGCGGAGCAGGGACATGGACACGGGATGCAGGGCGCGTGACGCATGTTAACGGGCTGCGTTCTAGAATGTCGGCACACCATTGCGGACACCGTTATTCCATGAGCCAAGCCCTGCACGTGATCATCCTGGCCGCCGGCGCGGGCAAGCGCATGAGGTCGGTATTGCCGAAGGTGCTGCAGCCGGTCGCGGGCCAGCCCATGCTGGCGCACGTGATCGCGACGGCACGCCAACTGCAGCCCGCTGCGATCCACATCGTCCACGGTCATGGCGGGGACGCCGTGCGTGCGCGGTTCGCCGACCAGCCCGACCTGTTGTGGGCGGAGCAGGCGCAGCAGCTCGGGACCGGCCATGCGGTCGCGCAGGCCATGCCGGACGTGCCTGACGCCGCGCAGGTGCTGGTGCTGTACGGCGACGTGCCGCTGATCCGTGCGCAGACCCTGCGCGACCTGCTGGCGCAGCCAGGCAGGCTGGCCGTGCTGGCAGCGGAGATGGAGAATCCCACCGGCTACGGTCGCATCGTGCGCGACGCGGAGGGCAAGGTCGGCTCCATCGTGGAGCAGAAAGATGCGAGCGAGGAGCAGCGCAGGATCCGTACGATCAACACCGGCATCATCACCGCCGAATCCACCGCCTTGCGGCGCTGGCTTTCACAGTTGTCCAACGCCAATGCGCAGGGTGAGTACTACCTCACCGACGTGTTCGCGTTCGCTGCCAATGAATACACCGCGGCCGACATGTCCCTGGTGGCTGATCCGCAGGATGCCGAAGGCGCCAATGATCCGTGGCAGCTGTCCCAGCTTGAGCGCGCCTGGCAGCAGCGTGCGGTGCGTGCGCTGTGCGAGCAGGGTGCCCGCGTGTTGGACCCGGCAAGGCTGGACATCCGCGGCGATGTGACCGTCGGCCGTGATGTGCAGATCGACGTCAACGTGATCCTCGAAGGACGCGTCGAGCTGGCCGATGGCGTGGTCATCGGACCGTTCACGCGGTTGAAGAACGTGAAGCTGGGCCCGGGTACCGAGGTACGCGCGCACTGTGACATCGAAGGCGTGGTGACCGAGGGCGCGGCGCAGATCGGACCCTTCGCACGGCTGCGTCCGGGCACCGTGCTGGCCGACGGGGCACACGTGGGGAACTTCGTGGAAACCAAGAACGTCCGCATGGGCGTAGGCAGCAAGGCCAACCATCTGACCTATCTGGGCGATGCGGTGATCGGCAGCAAGGTGAACATCGGCGCGGGCACCATCACGTGCAACTACGATGGGGTGAACAAGTCACAGACGACGATCGGTGACAACGCCTTCATCGGATCCAACAGCTCATTGGTGGCGCCCGTGCTCGTCGGCGAGGGCGCGACCATTGCCGCGGGATCGGTGATCACGCGAACCGCGCCGGACGGCCAGTTGACCGTCGCGCGCGTGCGCCAGCAGGTGGTTGAAGGCTGGCAGCGCCCGCAGAAAAAGTAGGCAGGTAGAGCCGACTTCAGTCGGCTGCAAGGCATCCCCGGTAGAGCCGACTTCAGTCGGCTGCAGGCGCACGGCAGCCGACTGAAGTCGGCTCTACCAAGCGTGAAGTCCCACGGTTCACGCCCCACGTCGATGGCCCACGGCCCACGGCCCACGTCCACGTCAAACGTCCAACGTCCACGTCCCACGTCCCACGCTCCCCCACGCCCGCAATCGCTTGCCGTCAGTTCACCGGCAACAGCAGCGACACGCACAGGCCGCCGTCCGTGCGGTTCTGCAGCGCGATACGCCCACCGTGCGCTTCGATGATCTCCCGCGTGAGCGCCAGGCCCAGCCCGGTACCGTTGCGCTTGGTCGAATAGAAGGGCATCAATGCGTTCTGCAGGACGGCCTCGTTCATGCCCTTGCCGCGGTCCAGCACGTCCAGCCGCATCCACTGCGGCAGGCGGGTCAGCTGCACACGCACGTCGTCGTTGGGGGGATCAGACTCGGCACACGCCTCGTGCGCGTTCTTCACCAGGTTCAACAACGCCTGCCCCAGCTGGGCGATGTCCACGCGGCTGTGCAGGTCGTCGGGAATTTCATCCATCTGGAAGGGGATCTGCTGCTGCAGGCTGGCCAGGAACGGTGCCCAGTGCACTGTCTGCAGCTGCGGGTGTGGCAGCTTGGCAAAGCGCGCATAGCCCCGGATGAAGCCTTCCAGGTGACGCGCCCGATCTTCGATGGTCGAGAAGATCTCCGGCAGGCGGTCGAAGCGTTCGCGCCTGACCAGTTCACCGCCGGAGTGCGCCAGCGAGGCAATGGGAGCCAATGAATTGTTGAGCTCATGGCTTATCACCCGGATCACTTTCTTCCAGGTCTGTACTTCCTGCCGCCGCAGTTCAGCGGTCAGCAGGCGGATCAGCAGCAGGTCGTGTGGTCGCCCATTGAGGTGGAATGCGCGCCGCGACAGATGGTAGATCTGCTCGTCATCTTCGTCATCACTCTCTTCCTCGCGCACGGCGAACAGGCTGTCGCCGCCGCGCGAGATGGCGTCGCGCAGCGCCAGCGGCATCTGCTCCAACAGTTCCAGCAGACGTTGGCCTTCCAGCTTGTACCCGCCGTGCAGCAGCTTGCGTGCGGCCAGGTTGGAGAACACAACACGCTGCACGCCGTCACCGCCTGCGGCAAGCAACAGCATCGCCACCGGCGTGTTCTGCACCATGGTGTCGAGCAGCAGTTCGCGCTGCACGAGTGACTGCCGCTGCTCGCGCAGTACATCCCCGAGCTCGCGGTGCGCCTGCACCAGATGGCCCAGCTCATCCTGTGCCGGCCAGTGCACGCTGAAATTGAACTCGCCGTCCTTGTAGCTGCTGACCACGCCGGACAACGCGCGCATCACCGAACGTACCGGCGCGATGGCGCGGCTGAGGCTGATCCACATCAACGACAGCAGGACGATGCCGGAGAGCAGCGCGACGGCCCAGCCGTGGTCCATCCAGTAGGCCAGCAGCCACGGCAGCGCCGCCGCCAGGGCGAGCACAGGCAGCAGGCGCAGGAACAGGCGAACGGTGAGGGAGCGCGGCTTCATTCGCGGGGGATGTCGTAGCGATCCATCCGACGGTACAACGCTTGTCGGCTCAGCCCGAGCTCCGCCGCGGCCTGCGCGATGATGCCGTGGTTGCTGGCAAGCGCGCTTTCGATGCGCTTGCGATCCGGGTCAAGCGCCGCGCTGTTGCTACGCACGTTGGCCGGTGCGCGTGGCAGGTTGAGGTCGGCCACCTCGATGCGCGGACCGGTCGCCAGCAGCTCGGCACGCTGGATCACGTTGCGCAGCTCGCGCACGTTGCCCGGCCATGCATGGCGCTGCAGGGCGCTGAGGGCTGCAGGTGACAGCGGCTTGCCATCGGTCAGGAAGTGCTCGGCAAGCGGTGCGATGTCGCCGGTCCGCTCCGCCAGCGGCGGCAACGCCAGCTCGACCGTATTGAGGCGGTAGTACAGATCTTCGCGGAAGGTGCCGTCGCGGATCATCGCGGCAAGATCCGCATTTGTCGCACTGACCACGCGCACCTTGACCTGCCGTTCGCGGTTGGAACCCAACCGCTCGAAGCGGCCGGTTTCCAGCACGCGCAGCAGCTTCATCTGGCCGCCCAATGGCAGGTTGCCGATCTCATCGAGGAACAACGTACCGCCATCGGCGGCTTCGAACTTGCCTTCGCGCGCCTTGTTGGCACCGGTGTACGCGCCGGCGTCGGCGCCGAACAGCTCTGCTTCGATCAGATCGGCGGGCAGTGCGCCGCAGTTGACGGTGACGAAGGGGCCCTTGGCCACCGGCGAATTGGCCTGGATGATCTGCGCGATCTTCTCCTTGCCTGCGCCATTGGGACCGGTGATCAGTACCGGCAACGTCGAGCGCGCCACCTGGCAGGCCAGCGCGATGACGCGCTCGCTGGCGGCATCGGCGAACACGGCGTCGCACAGCTGGTAGCGGGCCTGCAGATCGGTGCGCTGGCGTTGCTCACGCTGGCGGCGCTGGTCCAGCTCGCGGCGTGCCTCGGACAGCTCCAGCAGGTTGTTCACCGTGGTCAGCAGTTTGCGGTCATCCCAGGGCTTGGCCAGGTAGTCGGCTGCCCCTGCCTTCACCAGATCCACCGCGCTGCCCAGATGGGTCCACGCGGTCAACAGGATCACCGGCAGGTCAGGGTGCGCCTGACGGATGCGCGCGAACAGGGCTTCGCCTTCTTCGCCCGATGTCGTGTCCTCGGTGAAGTTCATGTCCTGGATGACCAGGTCCACCGGATGTTCGCGCAGCAGCGCCAGCCCCTGTTCGGGCGAGGTGGCCTGGAGGGTATCGATGTCATGCAGGGAAAACAGCACGTCCAGCGCGGTAGCCACGCTGGTGTTGTCGTCGATGATCAGGATCGCAGGCATTGAGCAGCTTCTGGTAGCGCCGAGCCGTGCTCGGCGGAACGTAGGCGCCGGCCGGGGCGCGGCGCTACGGACATCATGGCAGCAGGATATACAAGCCGCGCCAGCCGTGCCTCAGCTGCCGCGGGTGGCCACCGCCGGCGGTACCGCAGCGGCCCGCCGCGCCGGCCCGAACACCGCGATCTGTCCCAGCAGCCAAAGCAGCACGGCGCCGATGGGCAGGTAGATCAGCGGCATGCGGGGCAGCTCATAGGTATTCATCAAGGCCAGGTTGATGGCATACGCCGCCAGCATGCCGAGCACGATGCCGACCGTGGCCAGCAGGAAGTTCTCGGTCTGGAAGTAGCGCAGGATCTGCCCGCGGGTCGCTCCCAGCGCACGGCGGATGCCGATCTGCTTGCTGCGCTGCTGCACCCAGAAGCTGGCCAGGCCGACGATGCCCAATGCGGTCACCACCAGCAGGGCAACGCAGACGGTGATCAACAAGCCGACCATGGCGCGATCGTTCTTGAAGAAGTCGTTGCGCTGGTCCTCATAGGTCAGTTTCTCGCGGACCAGGCGGTTGGGATCATTGCGTTCCAACGCGGCCAGCGCGCCTTTCAGCACCTCATCGCGACGCTCCGGGGCGGACCGCAGCAGGTAGACGCCTTCGGTGAAGTCGGTCCGCAGCGGCATGATGAGCGACATCGTCGTGTTGTCGCCCCAGCCGGTGGGTGTGGCCAGATTCTGCACGATGCCGACCACGTTGAGTGGCTGGTCGCCGGAATAGAACGTCTTGCCCAATGCCGTCTGTCCCGGCGACAGGCCGTCAGCGGCCGTCTGGGTGATGATCACCGGAACCGCCTTGCCCGCGCCTTCGCCGCTCTGCGCTTTCTCGCGGTCCACGTACTCACTGGGCAGGAAGTCGCGTCCGGCGACCAGGTTCAGTCCGAGCGTCGACAGGGCTCCTTCGTTGAAGCTGTACATGGCAGCGTGGATCGTGGGGCGCTCCTGTTCCGGCGTACGCGAGATACCGCTGTTGGACGAGCTGTTGCGGAACGGCAACTGGTTGGCGCGCGATACCTGGGTGACCCCGGGGACGGCGCGCAGGGCGGCGATGTCCTCGCGCGTGCGGGCCATGGCATCGGTCTGTTTGCCGATGCCACTGACCCGCACCACGATCAGCTCTTTTTCGGCCACGCCGCTGGGTTGGCTGATCTTCTCGATGCGCTGGCTGACCAGGAACAACGCGTTGCAGACGATGGCGCAGGTCAGGGCGACTTCGAGCACGATCAGCGAGGCGGCCGTCTTGTGTCGGCGCAGGGTGCTGAGGATGGGGCGGATGTCCATGCAGGTTCCTTGGTCTCGTGCTTACTGCGATTTGAGCTGGATGGCGGGGGTGACCTGCATGGCGCGCCACGCCGGCAACAGGCCGGCGGCGAGGCTGGCGAACAGGGTCAGGCCGAGTGCAAGCAGCAGCATGGTGCCGTCCAGATGAGCGAGCTTTGCGTACTCCACGGGTTGCTGGCGCACGGCATACAGCCCGGCCAACGCAAGCAGGATGCCGAGCAGGCCACCGGCCACGCCCACCGCGCCCGCCTCCACCACGCACTGCAGGAAGATCTGCCCGCGGCTGGCGCCAAGCGCGCGGCGCACGCCGATTTCACCGCTACGGCGCAGGAACTTGGCCAGCAGCAGGCCGACCGTGTTGATCAGGCACACCACCAGGAAGCCCAGCGCCAGCCACAGCTGCAGCCGTACGTCACTGGGAACGGCCTTCTTGAAATCCAGCCATTCCATCACCGAGGACAGCTTGACGTTGGCCGGGCGCTGGAAGCGGCCGGCGGCGCGCTGCTGGTCCGAATAGTTCAACAGATACTGCCGGTAGTCATCGACCTTGGCCGGATCCAGTTCCACCCAATACTGCAGCCACGTACACGGTGCATTGAGGTCCGAGCTGCTGCCGCTGGGCGACCCTTCGCCGAAGCAGCTCATGTTGCCGCTGCTGCCCAGTTTCAACTCGACGGACGTGGAGAACGGCAGCAGCACGTCTTCTTCGTTGCCGTAGGCGCCGGTGGACAGATCGAAGAACCGCGGCTCGGGCTGCCATTCTTTCAGTACGCCGACCACGCGCATCGAATGCCCGCTGACGTTCACTTCGCGGCCCACGCTGTTGGCCCCGTTGAACAGCTTGTCGTTGAGCGCCTTGGACAGAACCGCGACGCGGCTGCGGCCTTCATCGTCGGTGGCCGTCCACCCATTGCCATACTGGAAGGGCACATCGAACATCGGGAAGAAATCGGCCGAGGTGTAACGCGAGTCCAGCGAGAACGGCTTCAGCGTACTGCTCTGCGGCACGATGGTCGCGCCGCCGGCGGTCATCACCGCCTGATGGATCCCTTTCTTGTCGCGCAACAGCGCTTCGGCATCGAACCGGGTCATCTGCTCTTCGGGCTCTTCACCGGGCACGAAGCCGGCACGCGGACGTGGGTCGACCTGCACGTAGAACAGGCGGTCGCTCTTGCCGGGAATGGGGTCGCCGGACAGCACATGGAATACGGTGAGGGTGGTCATCGAGGCGCCGATGCCGAGCGCGATGGCGACCACCATCAGGGCGGTCAACACCTTGTTGCGTCGGAAGCTGCGCAGGGCCAGCCGGGTGTAGTAGGCGAACATGGCAGACCTCACTCGTTGACCGCGGCCACGCGCCGGGCGGTGGCCAGGACCGGTTCGCGCAGCAGGTCGGTGACCTGGCCGTCGACGATATGCACGTTGCGCTGCGCGCGCGCAGCCAGCTCTGGATCATGGGTGACCATGACGATGGTGGTGCCGGCGGCGTTGATTTCCTCCAGCAGTTCCATCACCCCACGGGCCATCTGGCTGTCCAGGTTGCCGGTGGGTTCGTCAGCCAGCAGCAGGCGCGGGCTGCCCGCCAGGGCGCGGGCAATGGCGGCGCGTTGCTGCTGGCCACCGGACAATTCGTTGGGATAGTGCTTCATGCGCGAACCCAGGCCGACCTGGCCGAGTGCTTTCTCGATGCGCTCGCGGCGCTCGGTCGAGGACATGCCGCGGTAACGCAGTGGCACGTCCACGTTGTCGAACAGGTTGAGGTCGGGGATCAGGTTGAACCCCTGGAAGATGAAGCCGATCTTCTGGTTGCGCAGGCGGCTGCGTGCATCATCACCCAGCTGGCTGACGTCCTGGCCGTCCAGCAGATAGGTGCCGCTGGTGAAGGTCTCCAGCAGGCCGGCGATGTTGAGGAAGGTCGTCTTGCCTGACCCCGACGGACCGGTGACGGCGACGAACTCCCCCTCGTTGACCTTCAGATCCAGCGAACGCAGGGCATGGGTTTCCACCTGTTCGGTACGGAACACTTTGGCGACAGCGCGCATCTCAAGCATGGTTCTCTCCAGGATTCGTAGGGGATGGATCAGTTGATGGAAACGCGCTCGGCGTCCTTGAACAGGTCGCTGCCGGCGACCACGATGCGATCACCCGGCTGCACGCCGGACAGGATCTCCACTTCGCCCAGGCTGCTCACGCCCAGTTCCACGGGGCGGCGCACGGCGGTGCTGCCCTCCATCACGTAGGCGTGTCCGCTGCTTTGCTCGACGAAGGGGCCGCGCTCTACTTTCAGTACGTTTTTGCGGGTGTCCAGCAGAACCCGCACCGACATCCGCTGGCTCTGGCGCAGGCCGGCCGGTTGCTTGTCGGCAAAACGCACGCGCGCGTTGACCTCACCGCTGACCACTTCGGGCGAGACGGCGGATATTTCGCCGGGGAAGGGTTCGCCGCTGCCGCTGGTCAACTGGGCGGGCATGCCGATCGCCAGGTCGCGTGCGAAGCTCTCCGGCACCTTGATCTCGATCTCGAAGTTGGACAGATCGACCACGCCCAGCACCGGTGCGTTGGCGATCAGGTTGGTGTGCTGCACGGCCTGCACTTGGCCGACCTGGCCATCGAAGGGCGCCCGCAGGGTCAGCGCATCCACCTGCCGTTTCACTTCCGATACCACCGCACGCTGGCGGTCGGCCAGCAGGCGCTTGTTGCGTGCGTCCAGGTCCGCGCCCTGGCCCTGCAGGCTGGCATCGGTCTGCGCGTTGAGCAGGCTGATATCGGCCTTCTTCAGGCTGTCCTGCGCGCGGGCCAGGTCGATCTGTGGCACCGCGCCGCCATCGAAGCCGCGCTGGTAGCGCTGCAGGTCGCGCTCTGCAGCCACCTTTTCGATACCCGCCTGGTCGGTGTCCTTGCGGGACTTGGCACGGGTCAGCGTGGCATCGAGTGCGGCACGGCTGGACTCCGCTTCCAGGCCCGCCAGGGTGGCCTCTTCCTGGGCAAGCTTGCTGCGCAGTTCGGGGCTGTCGATCACAGCCAGCTCCTGGCCCTGCTTGACCACGTCGCCGGCCACCACTTTCAGGTTCACCGTACCGGCGGAGATGGCGTACAGGATCGGGCTGTTGGCCGCGATCACCCGACCTTCGGCGGCGATGTCGCGCACCAGGTCGCCCCGCTGTACTTCCGCCACGCGCACGCGGCTGCTGTCGAAGGAACGACTGGCGTTGAGCCATCCGTGCACCGCGAAACCGATCCCGGCCAGCACCAGGACGGCGGCCAGTGCCGGCCAGCGGTAGCGGCGCACCAGCGCGGCGCGGCCGCTTGTCGCACGGGTGGAAACAATCTGGTCCTGGGCGGAAGTGTCGCGGATCATCGAAGGGCCTGGGTGGTCGGTCTGCCTTCAGGGAAGCAGAGAGCGTGCCAACTGTTCAGTCCTTTTGGATCAGGGAGTTACGCTTCGTGCCGCGGTGTCCGCCTGTCCGCGGACACCGGGCCGGACACTTTCGTTAAGCGGACACACAGAGGCGCAGGGAGAGCCACGCTAGAATGCGGAGCTCAACACCAAAGGATGTGCGTCTATGTGCGGGATCGTGGGTGCGATTGCGGGTCGCGATGTGGTGCCTGTCCTCATCGAAGGACTGAAGCGACTGGAATACCGCGGCTACGATTCATCCGGCATCGCGGTGCTGCAGCAGGGTGAGCAGCCGGATATCCGCCGCGTGCGCCGGACCGGTCGCGTTTCGGAGATGGCCACCGCTGCCGATGCAGAGGGCTTCAGCAGCGTGCTGGGCATCGGCCATACCCGTTGGGCCACCCACGGCGGCGTGACCGAAGCCAATGCGCATCCGCATATCAGCGAGGGCGTGGCGCTGGTGCACAACGGCATCATCGAAAACCACGAAGAGCAGCGTGAAAAGCTGCGTGCGCTCGGCTATGTATTCGAGTCGCAGACCGATACCGAAGTCATCGCCCACCTGATGCACCACCACCTGAAGGGCGGCGACAGCCTGCTGTCCGCGCTGCAGCGCACGGTGAAGGAACTGACCGGTGCCTATGCGCTGGCGGTGATGAGCCGTGCCGAGCCCGATCACTTTGTCTGCGCACGCATGGGCTGCCCCCTGCTGGTCGGCATCGGCGACGGCGAGAACTTCGTTGCCTCGGACGTGTCGGCGATCATCTCGTCCACGCGGCGGGTGATCTTCCTGGAAGAGGGCGACACCGCCGACGTACGGCGCGACGGCGTGCAGGTGTATGGCCACGACGATGCCCCCGTGCAGCGCGATGTCCACCTGTCTGACGTGTCGCTGGCCTCGCTGGAACTCGGCCCGTACCGTCACTTCATGCAGAAGGAAATCCACGAGCAACCGCGCGCGCTGGGTGACACCATCGAAGCGGCGATCGACGCCGGTGGCTTCCCGGTGGAACTGTTCGGAAAGAACGCTCAGGCGGTGCTGTCGGGCATCACCGGCGTACAGATCCTGGCATGTGGCACCAGCTATTACGCCGGCCTGACCGCGCGCTACTGGATCGAATCCATCTCCGGACTGCCGTGCAGCGTGGAGATTGCCAGCGAGTACCGCTACCGCGCGGCGTATGCCAATCCCAAGCACCTGATCGTGACGATTTCGCAGTCCGGCGAAACGCTGGATACGATGGAAGCGTTGAAATACGCCAAGTCGCTTGGCCACCTGCATACGCTGTCGATCTGCAATGTCCCGGAAAGCGCGATCCCGCGCGCCAGCGAACTGGTCTGTTACACCCGTGCCGGTGCGGAAATCGGCGTGGCGTCGACCAAAGCGTTTACGACCCAGCTGGCGGCGCTGTTCCAGCTGACCGTGGTGCTGGGCAAGCTGCAGGGTCGCGTGGATGCGGCACAGGAATCGGAGTATCTCGAGCAGCTGCGCTTCCTGCCCGGCAGCGTGCAGCATGCGCTGAACATGGAGCCGCAGATCGCTGCATGGGCCGAACGCTTCGCGCGCAAGAGCAGTGCGTTGTTCCTGGGCCGTGGGTTGCATTACCCGATCGCGCTGGAAGGCGCGCTCAAGCTGAAGGAAATCACGTACATCCACGCCGAGGCCTACCCGGCCGGCGAGCTCAAGCACGGTCCGTTGGCGCTGGTGGACGAAGACATGCCGGTGGTGGTGATCGCACCCAACGACAGCCTGCTGGAGAAGGTCAAATCCAACATGCAGGAAGTGCGCGCGCGCGGCGGTGAGCTGTTCGTGTTTGCCGACCAGGACAGCAATTTCGTCGAATCCGAAGGCGTGCACGTGATCCGCACGCCGCGCCATGCCGGCGTGCTCAGCCCGATCGTGCACACGATCCCGGTGCAGCTGCTCGCGTACCACACCGCCCTGGCCCGCGGCACCGACGTGGACAAGCCGCGCAACCTGGCCAAGAGCGTGACCGTCGAATAAAAAAGGGGACGGAGGGGATTAAGTCGTTTTCGGCCTCTAGGCCGAAAACGACTTAATCCCCTCCGTCCCCTTTTTGTCGTTCGCTTACTGGGCCGAGGCGCGGCCTGGGCCGCGGTAGCGCGCCAGCCAATGGGCGTACGGGGCGGGAAGGGTGGTCCAGGCCGGGTTCTCGACGCCCAGCTCCTGCGCCAGCTGGTACGGGTAGTGCGGGTTGGCCAGGTGCGCGCGACCGATCATCACCAGGTCGCTCTGCTGCTTCTGCACGATGTCTTCGGCCGCTTCGGCGCCATCCACGCACCAGCCCACGGCCACTGCGATGCCGGCTTCATCGCGCACGCGCTGGGCAATCGGCGCCAGGAAGGACGGCGTGCCCCACGGCACCACGCCGGTCGGGATGACGAAGTTGATGCTGACGTTGAGCAGGTCCAGCCCGCGTTCGCGCATCTGCCGTACCAGTTCAATGGATTCGGCGACGGTCTCTTCATCGCGGCCGTCATACTCGATGACGCCCAAGCGCGCGGTCAGCGGCAGGTCGGCCGGCCACACCGCGCGTACGGCAGCGACCGTTTCCAGCAGGAAGCGGGCCCGGTTGTCGAAGTTGCCACCGTACTGGTCATCGCGCTGGTTGCTGTAGGCGGAGAAGAAACTCTGCGCCAGGTAGCCGTGCGCGAAATGCAGTTCCAGCCATTTGAAGCCCGCATCGCGTGCCCGTTCGGCGGCCGATACGAAGTCCGCCTGTACGCGCTTGATGTCGTCCAGGGTCATTTCCTGCGGCAGCTTGGACAGCCCGCCACCGAAAGCGATTGCCGACGGCGCCAGGGTCGGCCAGCCGCGCGCATCGTCCTCGGCCATATGGTCGTCACCTTCCCACGGCAGGTTGGCGCTGGCCTTGCGTCCGGCATGGCCGATCTGGATGCCCGGTACCGCGCCGGTCTCGGCGATGGCGGCGGCGATCGGGGCCAGTGCGTCAGCCTGGGCGTCATTCCACAGGCCAAGGCAGCCGGGGGTGATGCGACCTTCTGCGGACACGCCGGTCGCTTCCACGATGACCAGGCCGGCACCGCCACGGGCCAGCCCCGTGTAATGCGCCAAATGCCATGCGTTGGGCACGCCATCGACGGCGGAGTACTGGCACATCGGCGGTACCGCGATGCGATTGCGCAGGGTCACGCCTTTCAGCTGGAACGGAGAGAACAGTCGGGACATGGAAAAAATCCGGGGGAGGAGGGGGAGCAACGGCATCACGTACCGTGCGCTGCCCAGACAATGGGGGCCGGCGGGGGTGTAAACCATGGCGCTGCAGCAGGCGGAGGCAGGACGCTGCATGTCATCGGTGCAGGCACCAGCCGGGTCGAGCCACACGCGTCACGCGGTCCACTGCGCGCGAACTGGGACAGAACAGCACCGTTCTGTCCGCATGGCGGCAGCGGACGACCAATCTTGAGTGCACGTCACCGCCGATATTCAGCGGCGGTTTCACCCGCGGTGCCATTCTCTGGATTGTTGGCAAGTCTCCACGACATACAGTCCTATCCAAGCCGATAGTGACCGATGGTCGCAGTCGTAGAATCGAGCTGGCCGGGGTGTGGGTCGCGTCGTTGAACCTGCCTCGTTCGCGTTGCACCAGACGTGCGCTGCAAGGTCCGGTCCCGCGGTGGGGCGCACCGGCAGAGCACATTTTTTGAATCAGTGAACTGCAACAGGAAACAAGAATGAACGTTCGCGAGCTTCTGCAATCCAAGAAAGAAACGGTCATCACCATCGATATGGAAGACACCATCGGTGCAGCCGCGCACAAGATGAGTGCGAACAAGATCGCTGCCCTGGTGGTGATGAAGGACGGTGTACCGGTCGGCATCATTTCCGAGAAAGACATCGTGCGCTGCGTCGCCGATGATGGTCCGCAGGCCGGCCGTCGGGTGATCTCGAGTGTGCCGTCCACCGGCCTGGAAGGCATCGCCCCCGAGGCGACCCTGAAGCAGGCCATGTCGCTGATGACGTACTCGCGTCGTCGCCACCTGATGGTCACTGATGGCACGACGCTGGTAGGCATCCTCAGCCTGGGTGACATCGTCAAGAATCTGCTGGGTGAGCTGGAGCTCGAGAAAGCCGTACTGCAGGACATCTACCTGGCGGCGCACTGACGTCACAAAAAAAAGGGGACGGAGGGGATTAAGTCGTTTCTGGCACCGCTATGCCAGAAACGACTTAATCCCCTCCGTCCCCTTTTTCGGGGTCAGGCGTTGGAGATGATTTCGACCCAGTAGCCGTCAGGGTCCTTGATGAACGCCAGGTGCTTCATGCGGCCGTCTTCCAGACGCTTCTGGTAGGGCACCTGCAGGGCGTCGAAGCGCTGGCAGGCCGCCTGGATGTCCGGCACCGATACGCAGATGTGACCGAAGCCACGCGGGTCGCTGTTGCCATCGTGGTAGACCGGGCCGGATTGGGTCTCGGTACCGTGGTTATGGGTCAGCTCCAGTACGCCGGACAGGCCAGCCATCCACAGGCGGCGGGCCGCGTCGTCTTCCGGAACCGCCGTGTCGGCGGGCAGCAGGGCCAGGAAGTACAGGCTGAACTGCGCTTCGGCGAAGTCGCGCTTGTCGAGCAGTTGGTAGCCCAGTACACGGGTATAGAAATCCAACGATGCCGTGGCGTCCTTCACCCGCAGCATCGTGTGGTTGAAGACGAAGCCGGCTGTTTCTGCCGGAGGCTGGGCGGCGACGCCGGGAACAGTGCGCAGGGTAGCGAGGGTCATGGGGACTCCTTATCAAGACGGGCCGGTCAGGGCCGAAACGCCCATTCTACCGGCGGGCGGATGACGACGGCCCGGCGTAGAATGTCGGTTCCGCACCGCTCCACTACGGACATCAGACCCCGCCATGTCGCAGCGTGAATGGGTGGCAGCCGCCATCCGCAAGATCGAGGCCGATTTCAATCGTTCGGCCGATACGCATCTGATCCCGATGGATCTGCCCGGTTTTCCCGGCATCGATGTCTATTTCAAGGACGAGTCCAGCCATCCCACAGGCAGCTTGAAGCATCGGCTCGCGCGCTCGCTGTTCCTGTACGCGTTGACCAATGGTTGGCTGCGCGAGGGCCGACCGGTGATCGAGGCGTCCAGTGGCTCCACCGCGGTATCCGAAGCGTACTTCGCGCGCTTGCTGGGGTTGCCGTTCATTGCGGTCATGCCGGCCACCACCTCGCCGGAAAAGATCGCGGCGATCGAGTTCCACGGTGGCCGCTGCCATCTGGTGCAGAGCGCCTGCGGCCTGAATGCCGCGTCGGAGCAGCTGGCGCGCGAGACCGGCGGGCACTTCATGGACCAGTTCACGTTCGCCGAGCGCGCCACCGACTGGCGCGCCAACAACAACATTGCCGAATCCATCTTCAAGCAGATGGCCGAAGAGCCGCATCCCATCCCGGAATGGATCGTCTGCAGCCCGGGCACCGGCGGCACCGCGGCGACCCTGGGTCGCTACGTCAGCTACCGTCGGCACGACACGCGCATCCTCTGCGCCGATCCGGAGGTGTCCGTGTTCTACGACGGTTACTGCGCCGCGCTGGCGGGTGAGCCGTGGAAGCACCTGACCTGCGAAGGCGGCTCTCGGGTGGAAGGCATTGGCCGGCCACGGGTAGAGCCCAGTTTCATTCCGACCAGCGTGGATGCGATGGTCAAAGTGCCCGATGCCCTGGCGCTGGCCGCGATGCGTCAGGTCAGCCGCAGCCTGGGACGTCGTGTCGGCGGGTCCACAGGCACCAATTTCATCGGCGTACTGCAGGCCGCGCAGTGGATGCGCGATGCGGGGCGCGGCGGCAGTATCGTCACCATCCTCTGCGACAGTGGCGAGCGCTACGCGCACAGTTACTACGATCGGGCGTGGTACGAGCGCATGGGTATCGATGTGGTGGGTGCCGATGCCGTGCTGGAAGGCGTCATGGCCGGTGGATCGCTGCCGGTGCTGCCGGTCAGTCATCTGGAATAGCGACGAAGACCTGAAGCACCCAGCCCGTCGGCGGAATGCCGGCGGCGCTCGCCGTGCTCTTGCCATCGGCCCACGGCGATGCCATATGGGAGGGGATGCCACGCTGCGTGGCGCCCGTACCTGGAGCCGTTGATGACCACCACCAACCCATTGCTCGATTTTTCCGGCCTGCCCCGTTTCGACGCCATCCGCCCGGAACACGTCGGTCCGGCGCTGGACGTGCTGCTTGCCGAGGCGGAGGCCGCCGTCACCGCGGCAGAGAACGTGCATCCGGTGACCTGGGCGTCGTTCGTGGTGCCGCTGGACGATGCCACCGAGAAACTCTGGCGTGCCTGGGGCCAGGTGGGCCACCTGCAGGCGGTGATGAACACGCCGGCGCTGCGCGAAGCCTACAACGAGAACCTGCCGCGGGTGACACGCTTCGGCAGTGCACTCGGCCAGAACCTCAAGCTGTTCCAGCAGTACCAGGCGTTGGCCGTGCCGGCAGTGGCGCAGGGTCTCGATGAAGCGCAGCGCAAGGTGCTGGACAACGCACTGCGAGACTTCCGTCTGGGTGGCGCTGAACTGGATGCGCCATCGCAGCAGCGTTTCAGCGCGATCAAGGAAGAACTGTCTTCGCTCTCGGCCAGGTTCTCGCAGAATGTCCTCGATGCGACCGATGCGTGGTCGCTGCACGTTGAAGATGCTGCGCGATTGGCCGGGTTGCCGGACGATGTACGTGCGGCCGCGCGTGCAGCGGCAGAGAAAGAGGGCCTCGCCGGTTGGAAGCTGACCCTGCAGATGCCGTGTTACCTGCCGGTGCAGACCTACGCCGACGACCGTGCGCTGCGCGAAACGCTGTACCGCGCCAGTGCGCAGCGCGCCTCCGAATTCGGCGATGCGGGGTGGGACAACAGTGCAAACATCGAGCGCATTCTCGCTCTGCGCACCGAGCTGGCGGCGCTGCTGGGGTTCGACTCCTATGCCGATTACTCCATCGCCACCAAGATGGCGCAGGCGCCCGCCGATGTGCTGGGATTCCTGCGTGACCTCGCGGCGCGTGCGAAGCCGCATGCGGCCAAGGATCGTGCCGAGCTGGAGCGTTTTGCCCGTGAAGAACTGGGCATTGACTCACTGCAGGCCTGGGACCTTGCGTACGCTGCCGACAAGCTGAAGCAGGCACGCTACAGCTATGCCGAGCAGGAGGTAAAACAGTACTTCACCGAACCGAAGGTGTTGGCTGGCCTGTTCGCGGTGATCGAACAGCTGTACGGCCTGCGCGTGGAAGCGGACGTCGCGCCGGTGTGGCATGAGGATGTGCGGTTCTATCGCTTGCTGGATGCCCAGGGTGCCCTGGTCGGACAGTTCTATCTGGATCTGTACGCCCGCGAAGGCAAGCGCGGGGGCGCGTGGATGGATGACGGCCGCAACCGCCGCGTGCGTGCCGATGGCAGCGTGCAGACCCCGCTGGTCTACCTGGTGTGCAACTTCGGCCGTGGTATGGCCGGCAAGCCGGCCACCTTCAGCCACAATGAGGTCACCACGCTGTTCCACGAAATGGGCCATGGCCTGCACCAGCTGCTGACCCGCATCGGCGAGCTGGGCGTAGCCGGCATCAACGGCGTGGAATGGGACGCGGTCGAATTGCCGAGTCAGTTCATGGAGAACTTCTGCTGGGAATGGTCGCACCTGCAGGCCATGACCGCGCACGTGGACAGCGCTGAGCCGCTACCGCGCGCGCTGTATGAAAAGATGCTGGCGGCGCGTAATTTCCAGAGCGGTATGACCACGGTGCGGCAGCTGGAATTCGGCCTGTTCGACATGCTGCTGCACAGCCAGTTCGCACCGGCACAGGACACGGTGCTGGGCCTGCTCGATCGCGTGCGCGAGGAAGTCGCGGTGAACCATCCGCCCGCGTGGAATCGCTTCCCGCATCAGTTCAGCCATATCTTCGCCGGCGGTTATGCGGCCGGCTACTACAGTTACAAATGGGCCGAAGTGCTGAGTGCCGATGCGTATGCGGCGTTCGAAGAGGCGCCAGACGCCTTGGCGGCGACTGGCGCACGTTTCCGCGACGAAGTGCTGGGTCGCGGCGGCAGCCGCAGTGCGGCGGAGAACTTCCACGCGTTCCGCGGCCGCGCGCCGAGTATCGATGCGCTGCTGCGGCATTCAGGGATGGCGTGAGTCCAGGGTGGGCTTGTCAGCCGTTGGCTGCCTGTAGATTCCCCGCCATCTCCAACATCAGGCTGATCGCGGGACTGGTGCTGACGCTCATTGCGGTGCTGCCGTCACTGGCGGTGGCAAGCGGGTCTGCACCGGCTTTGATGAGCAGTGCGACATTGTCCGCATGCGAGCTTTCTGCCGCCGCGATCAGCGGAGTGGCGCCGTTTCGTGGTTGGGCGGCGTTGATGTCGACACCGGCTGCAATCATGGCCTTCAGCATGGCAGCGTCGGCGAGGGTTGCTGCCGCGACCACTGGGCTCAAATCCTCGCTATTGGGTGCCGTCGCAGATGCGCCGTCGCGCAGCATCTGTTCCACGTGCCCCACCTGACCGTAGGTCACCGCGATGAACATCAGGTCGCACGGCGCCGGCACTGGGAATGCTGTGTTGAAGTTGCACGGCAGGGCGTCCATGTCTTCAGCAGACAAGCGCATTCCGCTGGCCATCTTGAAGTTGGCGGTGTTCCAGGCGGATGCAGCCTTCTCGGACATGGGCTGCGGAGCGGCGTTGCTGATCTGGGCAGGGACCGGCATGGCGGTATCCACTGACGGTGCTGGTGTGGCACCGGCCGCACTTTTATCGGGTTGCTGCAACGCGGGCGTTGGCATGCGGGCGACGAATGAGTTGATCGTGTGAGGCATGAAGATGATGCTCTGAGCGGCGGCGGTCTGCGCCGAAGCATATGGTGCAACCGACCAGAGCTGGCGGCTTTCAAGAAAACGCACACCGACCGTCTTCAGTCGACGTAGATCATCTTGCGGGTCATGCCGCCATCGACGATATGGTCCTGTCCGGTGATGAACCCGGCCATGTCTGAAAGCAGGTAGACGGCGAGGGCACCGATGTCTTCCGGTTGGCCGACCCGGCCCACCGCGTGCTGCGCGTGGTCGGCCTTGGAGAGTTTGGCCGTGCGTCGCCGCGCGGGCGCCTGCCATGCGCCCGTGCTGATCCAGCCAGGGCTGATGCTGTTGACCCGCACGGCCGGCCCTGCACTGATCGCCAGGGCGTGGGTGAAGGCCAGCAGCCCGCCCTTGGCCGCGGCGTAGGCTTCGCTGTGCGGTTCGGACTGCTGCGCACGGGTAGAAGCGATGTTGAGGATGGCGCCACCGCCATCGGCTGCCAAGGCAGGCAGCGCGTGTCTGCTGCACAGGAACGCGCCGTGCAGCGAGGACAGGCGCTGCTGCCATTCGCTCCACGTCATGTCGGCCAGCGGCGTGCCGTGCGCGCTGGCGATACCGGCGTTGTTGACCAGGCCGTCGATCCGTCCGAAACGCTTCAGCGCCGCTTCGATGAAGCTGCGCACGCTCGATTCGCTGGTGATGTCCAGCTTGCGGAACGCGGCGTCGGCGGGGCGATTCCATTCCGCCAGACATGCCTTGCCGGCGTCCACATCCAAGTCCCCGATCATCACCTGGCCCCCGGCACCGAGTACCGCTTGGGCGATCCCGCGGCCGATGCCATTGGCGCCGCCGGTGACCAGCACCACCTTGCCCGCAAGCGGGGCGGTCGGCCACGGCGCAATGGTGGGCACGATGCTCACGACAGGTCTTCGCCGCGCAGGCGCCGCCACCAGCCCTGCACGCCGATCCGATCCAGTGTCTGGATGTTGCGCTCCACGATCACGTCCGGATCGGGGAAGGCGTCGACCGCACGCGCCACGCTGTCTTCGCGCAGCAGGTGCAGGATGGGGTAGGGCGCGCGGTTGGTGTAGTTGCTGGCATCGTCGGCGGCAACGCCCTCGAACTGGTACTGCGGATGGAAGCTGGCCACCTGCAGGATGCCCTGCAGGTCGAGCGCTTCGATCGCTGCGTCGGCGTTGTCGAGGAAATCGTTGTAGTCCAGGAAGTCGGTCAGCACCTCCGGGTGGATGATCAGCGTGGTGTCGATCTGCTCCGGCGAGGCATCGCGCAGCAGCACCAGTTCTTCGGCCAACTGCTCCACCAGCGCCTCCGGCGTGGTCGCATCACTGAGCACGTAGCGGACCTGCTCCTTCACGTACACCGCCTTGGCAAACGGGCACAGGTTCAGACCGATCACGATCCGTTCCAGCCATACCCGCGTGGCCGCGATGGGATCTTCGGAAGGCTGGCCTTCGGCCGGAAACGCGTACTCGGTCATGGCAGGCTCGACAAGCTGGCGGGGAACGTCATTGTTGCGGAAAAAAGGGGACGGAGGGGATTAAGTCGTTATCGGCCAGCGTTGTTGGTCGAAAACGACTTAATCCCCTCCGTCCCCTTTTTTATGCGTCAGTCGCGGAAGTTGTCGAACTGCAGCGGCAGGTCGAAGTCGGTCTTCTTCAGCAGGGCCATCGCATCCTGCAGATCGTCGCGCTTCTTGCCGGTCACGCGCAGCTTGTCGCCGTTGATCTGGCTTTCCACTTTCAGCTTGGCTTCCTTGAGCGTGGCAGCGATCTTCTTGGCGATCTTCTGTTCGATGCCCTGCTTGACGGTGATTTTCTGCCGCGCACCGGCTACGTTGGTTTCCACGTCGCCGAATTCCAAGCTCTTTGTGTCGATTTTGCGGGCCGACAGGCGGGCACGCAGGATGTCGGTCATCTGCTGCAGCTGGAAATCGCTGGGAGCGGACTGCGAGATCACCTCGTCTTCCAGGATGTACTTGGCATCCACGCCCTTGAAGTCGAATCGGGTGGTCAGCTCGCGGTTGGCCTGGTCCACCGCATTGGTCAGCTCGTGTGTGTCAACTTCGGAAACGACGTCGAACGAAGGCATGGGAATGCTCCTGTAATCAGTGGCGCCCATTCTACCCAACCGACATTGGAAGGCCGTGCAGACTGGCGCGATAATGGGCAATGAACCTCCAACGCTCCCCTTCGCGTGCCGTGGCCTGGATGATCGGCGCGGTCGCCTGTTTCTCGCTGATGGACGCTGGCATGAAGCAGCTCTCCACCGGCTATCCGTCGCTACAGGTGACCTTCCTGCGTGGTGCCGCCTCGCTGCCTTTCGTGCTGGTCTGGGTGCTGGCCAGCGCCGGCCCGCGTTCGCTGATCCCGCGCCGCTGGGGCCTGCACCTGCTGCGCGGCGTGCTGGGCATGGTAATGATCGGCTGCTTCGTGTTCGCCCTGCGCGATCTGCCGCTTTCCACCGCTTACAGCATCTACTTCGTCGCGCCGCTGATCATCGCCGCGCTGTCGGTGCCGTTGCTGGGTGAGCGGGTGGGCCCCCGGCGGTGGGTGGCCATCGGCATCGGCCTGCTGGGTGTCGTGGTGGTGCTGAGGCCGGGCGTGGACGGATTCATCTCCATCCCGGGCCTGATGGTGCTGGTCGCCGCGACGGCCTACGCCATTGCCGCGATCACCGTCAGCCTGCTGACCCGTACCGATACGTCCCAGTCCATGGTGGTGTGGTTTCTGGTCATCATGGCCCTTGGTGCCGGTTTGCTGGCCTGGTCGGACTGGGTGCCGATGCGTCTGGCCGATGCGCCGCTGGTGGCGGGGATGGGGCTGGCAGGGGCGCTCGGGCAGATCGCCCTGACCCGGGCATTCCAACTGGGCGAGGCATCGATGATCGCCCCGCTGGAGTACACCGGGCTGGTCTGGGTGATCGGCTGGGATCTGCTGTTCTGGCAGCAGTTACCTGACGCATGGACGTGGAGTGGGGCGGCGATCATCGTCGCCTCCGGGCTTTACCTGCTGCACCGGGAGCGGGTGAACCGGCAGGCCCCGCCGATGCCGCTGGACCACCCCTGAGGCGGCCACGCAGGCAGCGTGAGCGGGGTGGATCGGGCCAACCCACCGATCAGCGGGATCAGCCCATCGCCGCGAGGATGCGTTGGTTGACCATGCGCAGCGTGGCGACCGTCGTCGTCGACAGTCGTTCGACCCGCTTGATCAGCCGGTCAAGTGCCGCGATACGCGGGATATCGATGCCCGTGGGTGTTGGATCGCGCTGGGCAATGGTCTGCCTGAGCCCTTCCAGTCGCGATTGCAGGGTGTTGAGGTTTTTGCGCACTTCAGCAAGGCATCCGCCCAGCGCGCGTAGTTTGTGGCCCCGCAGGAGGGCGATGTCGTCGGGCCGGGCAACGGATGCCAACGCGTTTTCCACATGGGGCAGCGTTTGCTGCAAGGGGCGGATCGTCCTGCATTGGTCGATCAGGGGGGCGAGACGTCGGCTGCGCGGGCGCATCGGATGCTGTGGTCCGGACACGCTGCGCTTTTGCCGGATGCTTCGTAGCGCTGTCGGGACAGGCCCGGGTCGCTGCGTGTCGTCCAGCTCCAGTTCGGCCAGCGCACCCAGCCATGGACCGGGGTCGAGATGGGCACCGACCAAGTTGGTCAGTGGGGCGCTTTCCACCGCACTGATGGCTTCGGAGAGGGCCGACGTGGCGTGGTTGTCGCCCAAGCCGTGCCACAGCAGCCTGTCCAGCAGCCGTTCGCAGTTGGCGTGATGGCAGGTTCCCAGATAGTCCAAGGCAGCCGCGACCGCTTGTGGGTCGGCTACGCGCGGCTGCACGAGGGGAAGGGGTTCATCGCCCTCCGGTGCCATCCGCCACTGCGTGGTGGCCGCGAGCAAGGCGGTACCGGACAGGGCGAGCGCACCGCCGATCATGGCCAGCGCCGGCCGCCCGCAGGCCATCGCCGACCCTGACGCCGACGAGGCTGCCTGCACGGCCATCAGGCCGGCCTCCTCGGGTACAGCAGCCGCCGGTGCGACCCGGCTGGCCATCAGCAGTCCGGTGGCCGCCGCCAAGGGTGACCTCAGGCGAAGCATGTTGCTGCGGAGGGGAGCGGGCGCGGCCTCCGGCAGCGTCGGCCGGACCTCCGGCTTCGCATCTTCGCCGCCAAGTGCGCGCGCGTCGGCCCGGCATACGCTGCGATCAAACGAGCGCTGGTCGTGATGCGACAGAAAGCCGGCAAAGACGTCCTGCGTGGCGTGATAGGCGGGGGCCTGGAGCAGCCGACGCTGCAGCATTGCCAACCCGGCTGCACCGAGGGTGCGGAGTCGCTCGTCCACCTGCCTGATCAGCTCGGCGTGCGCAACGAGTAGGTTGATCAGCGTGGAAGGTGGGCTGTCAGGCCCATTATCACGCGCCAGTCCGGCCAGAAACAGCTCCGCTGCGTGCGGATAGCGGTCCATCACCTGGCATGCAGTGGCTAGGCGGATCGAGGGGCGCGCGATGGCCCCGGCGTCGTCGCGGTTGCCTGCCGGCAGGGCCCCATTGAGCAGCCGGACACCCCTGTGAGGGTGCGTCGACACCAGGACGGGGCGCACCGAACGCTCACGGATCGGCGACGCCGAGGAGTTGGGGGCAACGCTCATCATCGGAGCACTCTTTGCGGGACTTGAAGGTGCGCTCACTCTGCGGGAGCGGGTCGCGGCAGCACCATGGCGGTGATCGATTTCCGCAACGACCGGCGAGCGACGCCCAACGCATATCTGCATTGCGGGCGGATCGCCTCCGGCCGTTGACGTACCCGGCAGCGCCGTAAACGACGGTCGATCACGGCTGCTTAGAAGCAGACGGAATATCATTCGATCTGCCGGTACGGGCGCTGCTGCGCCCGTGCTGATAGGCTGCACGCCCCCTGTTCGCCCCTTGGTGAGTCGACCCCGTGATCGAGTTCCAGCGCCTGCACAAATCCTATGTCGTGGCCGGCCGCGCCGTCAGTGCGCTGCAGCCGCTGGACCTGACCATCCAGGCAGGCGAGGTGTTCGGCATCATCGGCCACTCCGGTGCCGGCAAGTCGACCCTGATCCGTTTGATCAACCGCCTGGAAGAGCCTTCCGGTGGGCGCCTGCTGATCGACGGCGAGGACGTCACCGCGCTGGATGCGCAGGGGCTGCGCACGCTGCGGCGGCGCATCGGCATGATTTTCCAGCACTTCAACCTGCTGTCCTCACGCACCGTGACCGGCAATGTTGCCTTTCCCTTGGAACTGGCCGGCACGCCGCGCGCGGAAATCGATGCGCGCGTCGCCGAGCTGCTGCAGACAGTGGGCTTGCAGGATCACGCCGACAAGTATCCCGCGCAGCTGTCCGGCGGACAGAAGCAGCGTGTCGGTATCGCCCGTGCGTTGTCCACCCGGCCGCAGATCCTGTTGTGCGACGAGGCCACCAGCGCGCTGGATCCACAGACCACGGCCTCGGTGCTGGCATTGCTGGCGAAGATCAATCGCGAGCTCGGCCTGACCATCGTGCTGATCACCCACGAGATGGATGTGATCCGCCGCGTCTGTGACCGGGTGGCGGTGCTGGATGCGGGGCACATGGTGGAGACCGGTCCAGTCACCGACGTGTTCCTGCATCCGCAGCACGCGACGACGCGTCGGTTCGTCAGCGAGTCCGAGCACGTGGATGAGGGCATCCTGCACCGTGATTTCGATACCGTGGGCGGCACCATCGTGCGGCTGACCTTTCTTGGCGGGGACACCTACCAGCCCCTGCTGGGCAGTGTCGCCCGGCAGACGGGGGTGGACTACAACATCCTGTCCGGTCGCATCGACCGCATCAAGGACACCCCGTATGGCCAGCTGATCGTATCGCTGGTCGGCGGTGACCAAGCGGCTGCGCAACAAGCATTCAGTGCGGCGGGCGTGCACGTGGAGGAACTGCGTCGATGATCATCGCAAGCAACGGCGGGTTCTTCCGCCATCTCGATGCGGGCAAGTGGGCCGACATCGGCCAGGCCACGCTGGATACGCTGCTGATGCTGGCGGGCTCGTTGCCGCTGACGCTGGCCATCGGCCTGCCGTTGGGGGTGCTGTTGTATCTGTTCGGCGCGCCGCGGATGCGCCGGCGCCCCTTTGCCTATGGTGGACTGGCACTGGTGGTGAATCTGCTGCGGTCGGTGCCCTTCATCATCCTGATGATCGTGCTGATCCCGGTCACGCTGGCGCTGATGGGCACCTCGCTCGGCGTGCGGGGCGCGATCGTGCCGCTGGTGATCGGCGCGGCCCCGTTCTACGCGCGCCTGGTGGAAACCGCGCTGCGTGAAGTGGACCGCGGCGTCATCGAAGCGACCCAGGCGATGGGGGCGACGACTTGGCAGCTGGTGACGCGTGTACTGCTGCCGGAAGCCCGCCCAGGCCTGATCGCCGGGGCAACGGTCACCACCGTGGCGCTGATCGGCTTTACTGCGATGGGCGGTGCGATCGGCTCCGGTGGCTTGGGTGACCTGGCCTTCCGCGACGGCTACCAGCGCTCGCACACCGATGTGGCGCTGGTCACCGTGGTGCTGCTGCTGGTGCTGGTGCAGTTGCTGCAGATGCTGGGCGACCGGTTGGTCGCCCATTACAGCCGCAGGTAAGCCCGCGTGCCTGCGTGTCTCGGCGGACACCTTCAGGCCGCTTGAGAATGCAGAAGTGGAGCCCGCGTTCAGCGGTGCAATGACTGGCGCAGCACGATCAGCTCCCAGCGTTCTTGCGCCAACGGCGGGCCCAGGCGTTTCGTTTCGTCCGATACCGGATCGTTGGGACCGATGTCGCCCAACTTCGGGATGAAGTCGGCGCTCCCCGGCTTTTTGGGGTAACTGGACCATGGCTTGAGCAATGCATGGTTGGGGTTGAATGGAATGGGCTGGTACTCCGGCTTGCCGGTCGTGCGCACGCCGACGATGTCGCCCGGCCCGACGAACATGCGCCATTCCGATTCACCTTCCCCGTGTTGGGTATAGATGCGGTCGGTCTGCCATTCCCATTGCTGGTCGCGGTTGAGCAAACAGTCCTGCATCACGATCTCCCCGCCTCCGCCTGGCGCCGAGCCCGAGGTGAGGATCCGCATGCATTTCTTCGAGCCCCGATTGAAGTAGCGGCCCTGGGTATCCAGTTGCCACTGTGCATGCAGGTCTTCGATCCAGTTGCCCTGTGCAACATCCGGGCACTGGCGCAGGACCACAACGCCGTGTTCATCGCGCAGGCAGCCGCCGTTGCCCGCTTTTGACTGGATGAAGACGGTCACTTCGCGTGTGAGGTAAGGCGAGTCCGCACGGATGCTCACCGAGGCAGTGGGCTGAAGGTATGGATCGGGCTTGTGATCTATGGCAGAGCCGTCGAACCCAAGGTTGTCGATTTTTCCGCCGGCGGACAGGCTCATCGTGCCGGTGTACGTGCCGGGGATGAACCATACGGCGCTTCCCTCGGCGGTCACCTGCCGCATTGACGCGGTCATTTTAATTTCACTCGGCGACCTGCCGAAGTAATCCGCCTTGGAGGCGATCGCTGAAGCCAATGGCATCTGCCAGTAGACGCGCGAGGTCTGGGCTGGAGTCTGCACCGCATTGGCGCCGATCGAGTAGTCCTTTACGGTGAAGGACAATGCGTTGGTTGTGCTGTAAGAGCGCGAAAAGTCAAAGCTGAAGGCCGCTTTCGCCCCCACGGAGGGACCCTCTTTGTTCAAGCCTGCGCTCACCTCACGACTCAGTCCGAAACCGTAACTGGTCGTGGTGGTGTGCGACTCGCTGATGTTCAGGTCGGTTGATGGTGAGCTGGCCGGCCGTGATTCACTGAGCTTGGGCAGGGTCCCGGTGTTGTCCGGGGTGAACAGGCGGAGAAAGTACTCGTACTTGCCTGGAACGACGATGCTTGGGCCGGACTTCCCGTTGTCATGGGGCTTCAGGTTGTGAGTCGATTTCGCGCTCACTACCAAGGCGTCGTGGGCGCGGCCGCTATCACGCACGATCTCGCCGCGCACTGTGACGAAGGCGCCATTGCCGGTTGACGCGTACTGAGTTTCGGTGAAGACCATGACGGGCAGGGCGACGAGTTCTGCGCCATCGGTGGAGGGAGCCGCCGTCGACGGCCCAGGTCCGCGCAGCGCCTTGGACGCGGTGTCGATGCTTTCGATGAGGGTGCGCGCAAGCTGCTGACGATCGCCAATCGACTCCGGGAGCTCGGCCACCGTATGCAGGTGGGGTGAACCGTCTGGATGTCGCACGTAGATCGTCAGTGCGGCCGAAGATGACAGGCCAAAGATACCGTGCAGCACGGTATCCACTGCGGCGTCCTGATCCTGCCGCAGCACCGCGACCGGGTGGCCGCGTCGGTAGGCGTCCACTGCCGTGGCACGGCGGTCGGCGTCGGCCAATGCGCTGTCGGTGAACCAGACGATCGATTGGTCCGGGTTGGAGCCCGCAGTCGGGTGCGGATTCTCCAGGCCCAGCAGGACCTGTAACTGCGCCAGGTCAAGCAGACCGTGGTGGGCAGCGACGGGCTCTGTTGCATGGACGGCGTTCGTGGAAAGGACAACAGTGATTGCAGCCGCGAGTAGTAAATGCTTCACGATGGTCTCCAGAAGAAATGTTTTGTCGGGCAGCATCACTGCTCGACAGCCAGATCCTCGGGTTTCGCGTCTGATGCTGTCGCGCACTGCGGCACTTATTACGACAGTGGTGCAGTAGTCCTATGCTTCGCCGCGGCAGTGCGGAGGGCATCGCGCTCGCAAGGCTCAGCGTTGCTGGGTGCCCTTCTTCTTTCTCGTGATCGTGCCGATTCCGCCGATCCCGGCGGTGGTGGGCATCGCGCTGAATCCCGGCCGGATCGACGTCTTTAGGGAAGGCGCACTTGCGCGCGTTGCACATGCCAGCGCCAGTCCGGCCACAAGAAGCGCTCGGGCAGCGCTCGGGTAGAGCCGACTTCAGTCGGCTGGTGTCAACGCACGGTAGCCGACTGAAGTCGGCTCTACCTTCGGCTCTACCTCGTGCTTGGTGCAGGGCAGCCGACTGAAGTCGGCTCTACCGGCGGCTCTACCGTGGATCCTGCGGGGGCGCTCAGCGCTTGTTGGGGACCTCGTAACCCAGGCGGTCGACCTGGCTGCGTTGCTGCGGCACGCGCTTGAGCTTGTCGGTGTTCACCCCGTATTCGTCGCGCAGGCGCTCGGCCAGCTGCTTGTACAGGGCGTTTTCCATTTCCGGCTTGCGCGCGAAGATCCACGCCATTTCGCGGCCCGGATACCCGACCAGCGCCCAGGAGTAGTCCGGCGCGACTTCCAGCACCCGCGAATGCGTGGGGACCACGCGATAGAACCAGGTGCGCCAGTTGTGGTTGCCGCTGTCTTCATCGACAGAGGCCCGCGCCTGGATCTCCTGCACGGGTTCGCCGAAGCCATCGCGGTAGCGGTAGGTGATGCCTATCTTCTGCGGCTCGCGCAGGGTGTACTCATTGACGCTGGCCACATGCCCGCGCTCGATGAAATTGGGCACGCGCCCGATCACATACCAGGTGCCCATGAAGCGCTTCAGGTTGATCGGCGCTCCCAACGCGCTGGCGTCAACGGTTTCAGTGGGCTCCGGGGCGCTGGACGCGCTCGAACGGAACATGGCACAACCCGGCCCGACGATCAGGGTGGTGAGCAGGAGGATACAAAGCGGGCGGATCGACGGCATGAGGCAGCGGGCTCCAGGAGGGCTTGCGCAAGCATGGTCGAATGCGCGCGAGGGATTCGTCAATGGTGTCTGACCGATGGATGTCGCAGCCAGTGAGAAACGACACGGGCACAGTCGGCGCCTGGACACCACCCTATGCCGGAGAACGCCATGTCGAAGATGAACCCCGCTCCCCCCCGCCGGAAGGCCGAAGCGGTCGATCCCCGCCTGCTGCGCTGCGTCAGGCATGTGGCCCTGGCCGGTCTGGCGCTGGTGGTCGTCTGGCCCGCAGCGCGCGGCAGCAGCGCGTGGCTGGGTTGGCTGCCGCTCTGGCTGCTGGCCATGCCGCTGACCGCGTGGTGGGCCCTGCTGCGCTTCCCGCTGCCCCGTTGGACGTCGCGCCATCGCCCGCAGGCCCGGCGACGTGGCCACCGTCAGCCGCGGGTGGCCTGACCTTCGACACAGGAGCGGTGGCGCGACGCTGTGCTAGCGTTCTGCAGCTTATGACTGCCTGGAACCGCAATGTCACGACTCGCTTCCGCCTGCCTGCTGGCCGGCATGATGACCACCGCCTCGGCGGGGACCGCCATGGCCGCTGAACCGGCTTCCGACGACCGCTACGCCTGGCTGGAAGACGTCGCCGGCGACAAGCCGCTGGCCTGGGTGAAGGAACAGAACGCGAAATCCGAAGGGCGCCTTGCGCAGACCCCGGCCTTCCGGCAGATGGAAGCCAGCATCCGCGAAGTACTTGATTCGGACGCCAAGATCCCCGGCGTGGAAAAGATCGGCGACTACTACTACAACTTCTGGAAGGACGCCCAGCACGAGCGGGGCCTGTGGCGCCGTACCACCCTGGCCGAGTACCGCAAGGCGTCGCCGAAGTGGGAAACCGTGCTCGACCTGGACGCACTGAACAAGGCCGAGGGCGAAAACTGGGTGTGGCATGGTGTCGAATGCCTGCGTCCTGAGTACAACCGCTGCCTGATCGCGCTGTCGCGCGGCGGTGCCGATGCCGATGTCACCCGCGAGTTCGACCTGGGTAACCGCAGCTGGATCAAGGACGGCTTCTTCCGCCCGGAATCCAAGGGCGGGCTGGGCTGGATCGACCGCGACAACGTGTTCGTCTACACCGATTTCGGCGATGGTTCGATGACCAGCTCCGGCTATCCGCGCGTGGCGAAGTTGTGGAAGCGCGGTACGCCGCTGTCCGCTGCGCAGGTGGTGTACGAGGGCAAGCCGGATGACATGTACATCGCGGCCCTCCATGACGATACGCCCGGCTTCGAGCGCAACCTGGTCAGCCGCACACTGGCCTTCTACAACAACGAACTGTATCTGCGGGGCGACGATGGCACGCTGACCAGGATCGATGCGCCGAACTCGGCTGAAAAGGGTCTGCACAAGCAGTGGCTCAGCCTGGAGCTGCGTGAGCCGTGGACGGTGGGGGGCAGGACCTACGCGGCGGGCTCGCTGCTGGCCACCCGCCTGGATGGCTTCCTGGCAGGCAAGCGTGACTTCGACGTGCTGTTCGCGCCGACCGACACCACCTCGCTGGCCGGTGCGGTGTGGACGAAGAACCACGTGGTGCTGAACGTGCTGGACGACGTCAAGAACCGCCTGAGCGTGCTGACGCCGGGCACCGGTGGCTGGAAGACCAGCCCGTTCGTCGGCGCGCCGACCTTCGGCACGCTGGGCGTCGGTGCAGTGGACAGCAACGACAGCGATGCGGTGTGGGTGACCGCCACCGACTACCTGACACCGACCACGCTGGCGCTGGCCGAGATCGGTCAGAAGCCGGAGGTCCTGAAGACGATGCCGGCCTTCTTCAATGCCGAAGGCAAGGTGATCGAACAGCACTTCGCCACCAGCAAGGACGGCACCCGCGTGCCGTACTTCGTGGTGCACGCCAAGGACATGAAGCTCGATGGCTCGAATCCGACCCTGCTGTACGGCTACGGTGGTTTCGAGATCTCGCTGACCCCGAACTACTCCGGTGGCATGGGGCGGGCGTGGCTGGAAAAGGGCGGCGTGTACGTGGTCGCCAACATCCGTGGTGGCGGTGAGTACGGTCCGCGCTGGCATCAGGCGGCGCTGAAGCAGAACCGTCACAAGGCTTACGAAGACATGGCCGCGGTGGCGCAGGACCTGGTCAGCCGCAAGATCACGTCGGCACCGCACCTGGGCGTGCAGGGGGGCAGCAACGGCGGTCTGCTGACCGGCAACATGCTGACCCAGTACCCGGAGCTGTTCGGTGCGGTGGTGGTGCAGGTGCCGCTGCTGGACATGAAGCGCTACAGCCACCTGCTGGCGGGCGCCTCGTGGATGGCCGAGTACGGCAATCCGGACACGGCCGACTGGGAGTACATCAAGACGTTCTCGCCGTATCACCTGTTCGATGCGAAGAAGACGTACCCGCCGGTGTTGTTCACCACCTCCACGCGCGATGACCGCGTGCATCCGGGCCACGCGCGCAAGATGGCGGCGAAGATGATCGATGCGGGCAAGGACGTGACCTACTACGAGAACATCGAAGGCGGTCATGGCGGCGCAGCGAACAATGCGCAGGCCGCGCACATGCAGGCGCTGGCTTACAGCTTCCTGTGGGAGCGACTGGGCGGCAAATGATCCCTTGCTGGGGCACTGACTGAAACAACAACGCCGCCGAAAGGCGGCGTTGTTGCAAGTGCGATTATTCCGACGGAGGAGGGCTGGCGGCGCCACCGCCGCCATTGCCGCGGCCGCGACCGCGACGCCGGCGGGGTCCCCGCGTGCGGGTCTCACCGGCCACCGGCTGCCCCTGCGCGGCGGCTTCGCCTTCCTGCGGCTCCTGACGTGCCTGCAACGGCGGCCTCGGCTTGGGCTTGGGCGCACGCGGTGGCCGTGCGCCGGCTACGGGCGCGGGCACGTCGCGGCCCGGCACCTGCACCACGCGCAGTTCATCGGTATCCAGCTGGAGTGCGGTCAACTTGCCGCCCCAGACCGCGCCGGTATCGATGGCGTGCACGCCCTGGGTGATGGTCAGGCCCAACGCGGACCAGTGGCCACAGACGACCTTGAGGTCGCGCTCCACCCGTCCGGGTACTTCGAACCAGGGGTACAGCCCCTGCTCCTGGGTGCCGGGCGTGCCTTTGTCTTCGATGCCGATGCGTGCCCGCGGTGTGCAGTACCGCATGCGGGTAAAGAAGTTGATGATCGCGCGGGAGCGATCATAGCCGGCCAGGTTGGGTGCCCAGATCGGCTTGTCGCCATACATGTTGCGCAGCAGTTTGCGATAGCCGTTGCCGTGCAGCTGCTGCTCCACCTCGCGCGCATGCTTCTCTGCCATCTGCGTGGTCCACTTCGGCGCGAGGCCGGCGTGCACCATCATCCAGCCCAGCTCGCGGTCGGTATGCACCAGTTTCTGCATGCGCAGCCATTCCAGCAGCACGTCGCGGTCTTCGGCGGTGACCACGCGCAGCAGGTCCGGGTTGACCTTGCGCTGTTCCTCTTCGGAACGCGCGCCAACGGCCAGCAGCGACAGGTCGTGGTTGCCCAGCACCACGACGCTGTGTTCGCGCAGGGAATGCACCAGGCGCAGCGTTTCCAGTGACTGGCCGCCCCGGTTCACCAGGTCACCGGCGAACCACAGGGTGTCCTGTGATGGATCGAAGTTGATCTTTTCCAGCAGTCGCTGGGTGACGTCGTAGCAACCCTGCAGGTCGCCGATAGCCCACACACTCATGGCCTGGCCTCCGTGTCAGTGCAGGGTTCGGGGAATGGTCAATACGAAGGGCGCGATGTCGGCGGCGAACTCGGTGCCATCGTCGGCCACCATGTCGTAGTGCCCCTGCATCGTGCCGTGCTCCGTACCGAGCATGACACCGGAGGTGTAACGGAAGTCTTCACCCGGCCGCAGCCGGGGCTGCTCACCGACCACGCCATCGCCGTCCACGTGTTCGACGTGGCCATTGGCATCGGTGATGCGCCAGTGGCGTGCCACCAGGCGCACGGCGATGCCGCCGCGATTGTGGATGCGGATGGTATAGGCGAACGCGAAGCGTCCATCTTCGGGGGCGGACTGGTCATCGAGGAAGCGGGGGGCCACTTCCACGTCCATTGCATAGGGTTCGTCGTGCATCGTGGCAGTGTAATCAGCTTGCATTGGCCAAGGCGACGAATTCCGCCACCTCCAGCTGTTCGGCGCGGGCATCGGGGCGAACGCCGGCCGCAATGAACTGCTCGGCCGTGACCACGTTGTTGAGGGCGTTGCGCAGCGTCTTGCGACGCTGGCCGAACGCGGCCTTGACCACCTCGGCGAAGCGCTTGCGGTCGTTGATGCCGATCGTGGCCGGATCACGCGGCACCAGCCGCACCACGGCCGAGTCCACCTTCGGTGGCGGGCGGAACGCGCCAGGTGGCACGTCGAACAGCGAGGTGACTTCGCAGTACGCCTGCAGCATCACGCTCAAGCGCCCGAACACCTTGCTGCCCGGGCCGGCGGCCATGCGGTCGACCACTTCCTTCTGCAGCATGAAGTGCATGTCGCGCACTACGCCGGCATGGTCCAGCGCATGGAACAGGATCGGCGAGGAAATGTTGTACGGCAGGTTGCCCACTAGGCGGATCTGCCCACTGCCCCCCTCGGCCTGCGCGAGCGCGGTGAAGTCCACCCGCAGCACGTCGCTCTGGATGATGGTCAACTCGCCCAGCGGTTCGGCGGCGGCGGTGAGCGGTGCGATCAGATCGCGGTCGAACTCGATGACGGTCAGCTTCGGATGCTGGCGCAGCAGCGGCAGGGTGATCGCACCCTGGCCGGGCCCGATCTCCACCAGACGATCGCCGTCCTTGGGATTGACCGCGCGCACGATGCTGTCGATGTAGTGACGGTCGGCCAGGAAGTGCTGGCCAAGCTGCTTCTTGGCCGGGGCGGTGAACGCCGGGCCAGTGGGGGAATGCGGATTCATGTCGTAAGTCTACGTTGCCGGGCGAGCTGCGCACACAGGGTGGTGGCCGCCTGCAGGCTGGAGGGGTCGGCGATGCCGCGACCGGCCAGGTCCAGCGCCGTGCCATGGTCCACCGCGACACGGGGGTAGGGCAGTCCAAGGGTCAGGTTCACGGCCTGCTCGAACCCGGAATATTTGAGCACCGGCAGCCCCTGGTCGTGATACATCGCCAGCACGCTGTCGAACCCGGCCAGCTTGGCCGGAAGGAAGGCCGTGTCTGCCGGCAGCGGTCCGATCAGTTCCATGCCTTCGCCGCGCAGGCGCTGCAGCAGCGGAATCATCAGGTCCAGCTCTTCGCGCCCCAGATGCCCGTCTTCGCCCGCATGCGGGTTCAGCCCCAGCACGGCAATGCGCGGCCGTGCGATGCCGAACTCGCGCTGCAAGGCAGCGTGCAGCGTGCGCAGGGCATGTTCGAGGGTGTCGGCGGTGATCGCATCGGCGACCGCGCGCAGGGGCAGGTGGGTCGTGGCAAGGGCCACCCGGACGATGGGGTTGGCCAGCATCATCACCACGCGTACGCCGGCCTGGTCGGCCAGCAGTTCGGTCGTGCCGCTGTAGGCGATACCGCCCTCGTTGATCACGGCCTTGTGCACCGGGCCGGTCACTACGCCCTCCAGCTTGCCGTCGAGGCAGGCCTGGCCCGCGCCCAGCAGGGCGTCGATCACCGCCGATGCATTGCGGGGGTCGGCCATGCCGAACTGACTGGTCGTGGCGTTGGGGATCGCGCGAAGGCGCAGGTCACCGGGCCGGCAGGCGTGCGCCTCTTCAGGCAGCAGCTGCAGCGGAAGGGACAGGGCGGTTGCCGCGGCACGCAGGGTGACGGGGTCGGCAAACGCCAGCAGCCGGCAATCAGTGCGCGGCTGCTGGATCAGACGGATGCAGAGCTCCGGCCCGATCCCGGCGGGCTCGCCCGGTACCAGAGCGAGCTCGGGGAGCATGGCTCAGGACTGGGGCGGCGTGGCGGTGCTTTCCGCCCGGTCGCCACTGCGGAAACTCACGTAGGCTTCGCCACGCAGCTCGGACAGGAAGCGGTTGTACTCTTCTTCCAGCTTGCGGCGGCCAATGGTTTCGCGGATCTGCGCACGCTGGTTGTCAACGCCGACATCGGTCTGCCGGGTGCCGACGCGCTGCACGATGTGCCAGCCGGCGTCGGTGCGGAATGCCGCACTGATGCCACCGTCGGCCACGCCTTCGACCTGACGGCCGAAGTCCGGACCGAAGGCATCGACCGGGAACCACCCCAAGTCACCGCCTTGGCCGCGGCTGTTGTTGTCTTCGGACGCTTCCCGTGCCACGGCCTGGAAATCGGCACCGCCGACGATGCGTGCGCGCAGCGTATCGATCTTCGCCTTGGCGGCGGCATCGTTCTGCTGGTCGGTTACCCGCACCAGGATATGACGCGCCTGATACTCGGTCACGGTCTGGCCGGTAGCGCCGCCGGCGTTGGCATCACGCACTTCCACCAGCTTCAGCAGCTGGAAGCCGCTCGGACCGCGCAGGGGGCCGACCACGTCGCCGGCCTTCATGCCCTGCATCACCTGCAGGAAGGCCTGCGGAATTTCGTCCATCGAGCGCCAGCCGAGGTCGCCGCCCTCCAGCGCATTGGGGCTGTCCGAATACCGGACGGCCGCCGCGTTGAAGTCCAGCTCACCCTTGTCGAGCAACGACTTCACGCCGTCGGCCTTCTGCTGGCCGGTGGCGATCTGGTTGGCATCGGCACCGTCAGGGGTCGCAATGAGGATGTGCGCCAGGTGGTACTGGGTACCGGCCACGGCCTGCTGCTTGAGCGCCGCGTCCACTTCGCCTTCGCTGACGCTGATGCGGCTCTGGGCATAGCTCTGGCGCAGGCGCTGGACGATGATCTCGTCACGTACCGAACGGCGGAACTCGTCGTAATCGATGTTGTCAGCCGCCAGGCGCGAGCGCAGCTGCTCGACCGTGCCACCGTTCTGCTGGGCGATCGAGTCGACGGCCTGGTTGAGTTCCTGGTCCGATACCCGGATGCCGCTGCCTTCAGCGCGCGTCACCTGCAGCTTGACCAGCACCAGCCGCTCCAGCACCTGCCGGCTCAGCACATCATCCGGCGGCAGCTGGTTCTCGCGACCGGCGTACTGGGTCTTGATGTTGGCCAGTGCGCGGTCCAGTTCGCTCTGCAGGATGACGTCTTCATCGACGACGGCGGCGATGCGATCCAGTGCCTGGGTCTGCTGGGCCAGTACCTGGAAAGGCACGGACGCAGTGGACACCGCCAGCAGGGAGGCGAGTAGGACGGGAAGGGTTTTGGTCATGGGATCAGATTCGGATCGTAGTCGTCGCGGGTCGCGCCGGTGGTGCTGGGGGGCACGAGATAGAGGTCGTCGCGGTTATAGCCGAGGATAGCACGGCGCAAGGTACGGTCCGTGTTCTGGCCCAGCGAGCTCAGGCCCTTCAGCACGAACTCGAGCTGGAAGGAGGTATTGAGTTCGCCTTCGCGATTGCGGACGTAGCGACGGGCCAGTGCACGCACGGCCAGGCAGCAGCTGTCCCACTGAACGCCACCGATGATTTCCAGCGGCTTGCTGTCTTCGATGGAGTAGTAATACCGGCCCACCACGCTCCAGCGCGGATTGATCGGGTACAGGAACGACAGATCGCCCTGCTTGAGCAGGTTGCTGCCATCGGGGTTGATGCGATGACGGTAGGTCAGGTTGACGATGCCGTCGTTGGACATCAGGTAGCGCGCACGCACGCTGGCCAGATCTTCGCGCTTGTTCTTGGGATCCCACTGGTAGGTGGCGCCCAGGTTCCAGCGGTCGTTGATCATGTAGTTGGTGTCGGCGATCCATGCGGACTTGCCCTGCTCCACCGGGGTGGGGCTGCTGGGCAGGGTAACGCGCGAATCGTCGAAGTACAGGATCTGGCCGATGCTGGCCGAGAAGCGCTCGCGACCGCTGGTCTGGTCGATGAAGCGCGTGCTCAGGGCCATGGTCAGCTGGTTGGCATCGTTCTGGCGGTCGGCGCCGGTATAGCGCGAATCGCGGAACAACTGGCCCCAGCTGAAGGTGAAGTCACGGGTATCGAAGACCGGCAGCTCGCTCTGGTCGCGGTAGGGCGTGCGCAGATAGAACAGGCGCGGCTCCAGCGTATGCAGGTACGGCTTGTCGCCGATCGTCGTCTCGCGGTCGAAGAACATGCCCGCGTCCAGGCTGGCGATCGGCACGCTGCGGTTCGGCGAAGTGTTGCCACGCAGCTGATCCGGCGTCGGGTTGGTGATGCCCGCATCGGCCAGGTTGGTGGCCCGGATCTGGTCGGCCAAGCCCTGCTCGAGGTCATAGCCGGTATAGCGCCATGCCAGTGTGGGGGTGACATACCAGGCCGCACCGCTGATCGGCATGGTCACATACGGCTTGATGTCCAACCGCGAGCCGCCGAACGACTGCTTGCTCAGGCCGTTGCGCTCATATTCCTGCTCCGGGCCGAACTTGTAGTTGATGTCATCGCGGTCGAAGCGCACGGCTTCGGCGTACACGCCCACTTCCAGCCACGGCAGGATCGGCTGATCCCAGGTGCCGAACAGGCGCGGCTGCCGGTTGTAGGGCAGCGACTCTTCGGTCAGCGTGTAATCGGTCAACTGCCAGTAGTCGGCCATCAGGCCGGCGGTCCAGTTTTCACCGGTGCCGTAGATGCCGGCCTGGCTCTGCAGGTTGGACGCGGTCACGCCCAGCAGTTTGTTGGCGAAGTCTTCCAGGTAGCGTTCGTCGCTGACCCAGGCCAGCCCGGCGCGTGCCTGCCAGTTGGCGTTGAAGTTGTGGTAACCGGAATACTCGACCCGGCCCCGGTCCTTGTCGCGCAGCTTGTCGTTGGGCAGGTAGGCCGTCCGCAGCTCGCCGCGGCCACCTTCGTAGAGGTAGCGGAACTCGTTGTCCACCATCAGGCCGCGCTTGCTCATGTAGCGCGGGGTCAGGGTGTCGTCGTAGTTCGGCGCCAGGTTGAAGTAGATCGGCTGCGCATAGTCGAAGCCGTTGCGCCCGGACAGGCCGAGCTCCGGGTACAGCAGGCCGGTCTGTCGACGGTCATCGATCGGGAACTTGAAGTACGGTGCCCACAGCACCGGCACCTTGCCGATGCGCAGCACGGCATTGCGCGCGGTACCGAAGCCCGCATCGTTGTCCACTTCGATCTGCGGCGCCGACAGCTTCCAGATGGGCTGGGAGGGATCGCAGGTGGTGTAGGTGGAGCGATGCATCTGCCCGACCGCACCCTGCAGGTCCACCGATTCAGCGCCACCGTTGCCACGGCGTGACACCAGCTGGTACTGGATGTCTGAAATCTTGTGGGTGTCGGCTTCCTGGTTGCCTTCGGCGCGCTTGGCGACCATCCGGATCGAGGAATCCTGGTAGCGCACGTTACCGTCGGCGACGTAGTTGCCGGTTTCGGTATCGAAGCTCAGGTGGTCGGTGCCGAGGAACTGGTCGCCGCGCTTCAGCGCGACGTTGCCCTCGTACTGCGGCACTGTCGAGGTGCCGGACAGCTCGTCACCTTCGATGTCGGTGGGCTGTTCGGTACGGGTTTCGGCGGCAGCCTTGTCCGCCGGCGGCGCGTCGCCAAAGGCGGGCAGCGCGTCGGACGCAGGGCAAAGCCCCCAGTTCAGTGGCTTGTCATCGGCAAATGCCGGCAGGCACAAGGCGATGCCGAGGGGGAGAGGCAGCAGGCGGAGAGCTTTGCGCACGCGTGATGGTTCAGGCGAAAACGATCCGTAGCTTGCCCCATCCCTTGCATAGGGGCAATGAAGGCGACTCATGATCGGCGGCTCGGGTTCATCGGCCGTCCGTTCCGGCACCGTCCAACAGGCTGCCGACATGGGCCACGCTGGACTCGGCCAGGGCCTGCAGGTCGTAGCCGCCTTCCAGCATCGACACCAGGCGGCCGGCCGCATGGCGGCGCGCCAGCGCATGAAGCTCGGTGGTGATCCAGGCAAAATCCTCGGCTTCCAGCATCAGGTCGGCCTGTGGATCGCGCAGGTGGGCATCGAAACCGGCCGAGACCAGGACCAGCTGTGGGCGGAAATCGTCAATGGCCGGCAGCATCTCTTCGACCCAGACATTGCGGAAGCGCAGGCTGCCGCTACCCGGGGGCAGCAGGATGTTCAACAGGTTGCCGGCGCCACGGTCGCGGCGCAGGCCGGATTCCGGGAACAGGCCGGCTTGGTGGGTGCTGTAGTAAGCCACCCGCGGATCAAGCTGGAAGATGTCCTGGGTGCCGTTGCCGTGGTGCACGTCGAAATCGACGACTGCAATGCGTTCCAGGCCATGGCGGTCACGCGCATGGGCCGCGGCGACGGCAATGTTGTTGAGCAGGCAGAAGCCCATCGCCGTCGTGGCGGTAGCGTGGTGGCCCGGCGGGCGTACCGCGCAGAAGGCCAGCGTGTCTTCGCCGCGCATCACCGCATCCACCGCCGCTACGCCGGCCCCGGCGGCATGCAGCGCGGCAGCGGCCGAGCCGGGCGAGGTCCGCGTATCCAGGTCGATCTGGCGCAGATCGGCGGTCTGTGGCTGCAGCACCAGATCGATCAGGCTGCTGTCATGTACCCGGGCAAGATCGCCGCGCTTGGCCGTCGGCGCCTCGCGCCAATCGAGCTGGTCGGGGAATGCACTGCGCAGCGCGTCCAGCACCACGCGCAGTCGCTGGGGGGATTCGGGATGGTCCGGACCGGGGTCGTGCTGCAGGCAGGAAGGGTGGGTGAAAACCAGCATGGGCGAAGGGGTCCGGGTGGAGTCAGGCGTGGCGACGCGCGTGCTGCCAGAGCACTTCGCCGTGGCCATCGGCACGGGCCAGTACACGGGCCATCACGAACAGCAGGTCGGAGAGCCGGTTGAGGTACTGCAGCGCCTGGGGTCTGACGGTCTCGTGGCGGGACAAGGCCACGGTCTCGCGCTCGGCCCGGCGCACGATGGTGCGTGCCAGGTGGCAGCGTGCGGCCGCTTCCCCGCCGGCCGGCAGGATGAACTCCTTCAGCACCGGCAGGTCGGCGTTGAAGTGATCCAACTGCTGCTCGAGCGCGGTGACGTCGTCGTCGGTGATCGCGGCATGACCTGGGATGCAGAGCTCGCCGCCGAGGTCGAACAACTGGTGCTGCAGGCGGACCAGAAGCGACTGCACATCGGTCGGCAGCGGCACGGCCAGCAGCACGCCCAGCGCGGAATTGGCTTCGTCGACCGTGCCGAAGGCGGCAACCCGCGCATCGTCCTTGCCGACCCGGCTGCCATCGCCGAGCCCGGTGCTGCCGTCATCGCCAGTGCGGGTATAGATGCGGGACAGACGATTACCCATCGCCGCCTCAGCCCTGCACGTCGCGCTGGGTCTGGCGCAGCTTGCCAACCTGTTCCAGCGCAAGCTGCAGGGTGGCAGCCAGCCCGACATACAGGGCGGTGGTGCCCAGGTAGGGGCCGAACCAGTCAGCGTAGTTCTTCACCCAGCCGCCCAGCGTCGGCTCGGCCACATTGCGGGTGGTCCAGTAGAAGCCGCCCTGCGCGAACAGGTGGCAGACCGCGACAGCGGCGACCACCAGCAGCATCGTCCTGGCCAGCGCCGGCCAGGTGGCGCCCTGGTAACCCCGTTCCAGCAGCATGCCGCCGGCCCACAGGGCGAAGTACGCCGGCAGCAGCATCCAGTAACCGGGCGATACACAGTAGTGCTGCCAGAAATCCAGCCCGAGGCGGCGGATCACCAGCCAGTCCACCACCACCGCCAGGCCCATCAGCAGGGGGAAGGCCCAGCGCGTCCAGCTGCGCAGGTAAAAGCCTCCGATGAAGAAGACCGCCCACGACGCATCGGGGATGGCGGCGAAATGATTCACCCGGGTGGCGGCCATCAGCAGCACGAGGCAGGTCAGCGCAAGAGCGCGGTGCACGGTGGGGGTCATGGCAGGGCACGCACGGAAAGGTGAACGAGGCCCATTCTAGACCGCATGGGCCCCCCGGCGCTGGGGTCGGCCAGCGGCCGGCGGCACCACCCGAACGCGTATCATTGACCCATGAGCGAACGTGTTGATGTCCTGATCGTCGGCGGCGGCCTGGTGGGTGCCAGCCTGGCCATTGCCCTGCAGCGGATCGGCCGCAGTGCCTGCCTGCTGGAAGCCAGTGCGGGAGCGGCAGTGCCGGCGGTATTCGACCAGCGCAACCTGAGCTTCGCCGCCGCCACGGTCAATGCGCTGACCGCGCTGGGCGTCATGCAGAAGCTGGGCAGCGCACCGGGCCCGATCACCCGCATCCATGTGAGCCGCGCCGGGGACTTCGGCCGCGTGCAACTGGCGGCAGCCGACTACGGTCGGCCGTGGTTCGGCCAGGTCGTGGTCGCGCGTGATTTCGGCAACGCGCTGGAGGCCCGGCTGCAGGAGCTGCCCGGGCTGGTACGCAGGCGTCCGGCGCGTTTCCTTGGGCTGGGCGAGGTGGTCGATGGCCATCGCCAGGTGCGGGTACAGGATGACGACGGCGAACACATATTGCTGGCGCGGCTTGTCGTGGGTGCGGACGGCACCGCAAGTGGTGTCCGCGCCGCGTTGGGCATCGGCACGGAAGACCATGATTTCCAGCAGACGCTGTTTGTTGCACGCGTGCGCAGCCAGCGCGCACCGGACGGCACGGCGTGGGAGCGGCTGACCGATACCGGCCCGACCGCGCTGTTGCCGCGCGGTGACCGCCATTTCGGCGTGGTCCATGGCGTGGCGCGCGACGATGCGGATGCGGTCATGGCACTGGACGATGCGGCCTGGCTGGCACGGCTGCAGGCGGCGGTGGGCTGGCGTGCCGGGCGTCTGCTGGAGTCCGGTCCGCGGGCGGCCTATCCGCTGCGGCAGGTCCTGTCCGCCGCGCTGGTGGGGGAACGGGCCGTGCTGCTCGGTAACGCTGCGCAGACCATCCACCCGCTCGGCGCGCAGGGCTTCAACCTGGGCCTGCGCGATGCGCTGACCTTGGCGGAGGTCCTCGAAGACGGCGGCGATGCCGGCAGTGACGCGCTGTTGCAGTCCTATGCGCAGCGTCGCGCGGAAGACCGCGCACAGACCATTGCGTTTTCCGGCGGGCTGGCCCGTCTGACCAGCAACGACGCACCGCTGATGCGCCCATTGCGCAGCTTGGGCCTGCTGGCCACGCAGGCGACCTCGTTGCAGTCGCTGTTGGTGGGTGGGGCGATGGGCTTCCGTGGCGATGTGCCCCGGCTGTGCCGCGGGGAGGCCGCATGAGCCGCCGCCCCCGCACCGATGTGGTCATCGTCGGCGGTGGCGTCGTAGGGGCCGCCTGCGCCTTGGCGTTGGCCGACGTCGGCCTGTCGGTGGCTGTGATCGAGGGGCGTGAGCCGCCCCCCTGGCAGGCGACCGAACCGGATCTGCGCGTGTTTGCCTTCGCCGCGGACAACGTGCAGTTGCTGCAGCGTCTGGGCGTATGGGAGTCGGTCATCCGTGGGCGCGCACATCCGTACCGGCGCATGCAGGTGTGGGATGCCGCTGGCGGCGACGACCTGCTGTTTGACGCGGACCGCTTTGGCCGCAGCGAACTGGGCTGGATCGTCGAGAACGGATTGCTGGTGGACCGCCTGTGGTCGGCGCTTCCTGCTGCGGGGGTGGAGGTGCATTGCCCTGCGCGCGTGGAAGGCATGGAGCAGGACGAGCAGGGCGTGCGGCTTCGGCTGCACGATGGGCGCCGGATCGAGGCCTCGCTGGCGGTCGCGGCAGACGGCGCGGAATCCACGCTGCGGCAGCTCGCCGGGATCACGGTGGACCAGCACGATTACCAGCAGCGCGGTGTCGTCGCGTACGTGGACAGCGAACTGCCGAACCAGGCCACCGCATGGCAACGCTTCCTGCCGGGGGGGCCATTGGCCCTGCTACCGGTGGCGGCACACCGCAGTTCCATCGTGTGGACGTTGCCGGATGCAGACGCCGAGCGCGTGCTGCAGCTGGACGAGGCCGTGTTCAACCGCGAGCTGACGCGTGCCTTCGGCGGGCGCCTGGGTGAGCTGAGCCTGGTGTCAGCGCGCGCTGCATTCCCGCTGCGTCGCCAGCTTGCCCGTCACTACGTGGCGGGTCGCGTCGTGGCACTGGGCGATGCCGCGCACGTCGTCCATCCACTGGCCGGGCAAGGCGTCAACCTGGGGCTGCGGGACGTCGCCGCCCTGCAGCGATGGCTTGCGCCCTCGGTGCAGCGTCGGGGGCAGCCGCAGCTGTCGCCGCAACGGCTGCAGCGCTGGGCGCGTGAGCGTCGCAGCGACAATACGGTGGCGGCTTACAGTTTCGACGGCATCAACCGCATGTTTTCCAACGATGAGCTGCACCTGACCTTGGCGCGCGGCCGCGTGCTGGGCTGCACGGGCAAGCTGTCGCCGCTGTTGCAGCTGTTCTGGAAGCGCGCCGCGGGTATCTGACGGGTTCGTCCGGCGGCAGACGTCGAGCGCGGCTCGGCGTCACGGCGTCGCCACGGGCGAGCGCATCGTCGGCACGCCATCAATGCAGGCGAACGCCTCGTCGGCACGCCGTCAACGCAGGCGAACGCCGCGGTAGCGCCGAGCCATGCTCGGCGGCTTCTGCATCAGTCCAGCAACCAGCCCGCCAGATCGTCCCGGTCCAGCTTCCCGCGCCGCTTCACGTCCAGCGAGATGAACTCGTCGGCCAGCGACGGATTGGCCTGCGCTTCTTCGCGGCTGATGAAGCCATCACCGTCGACGTCCAGTTGTGCGAAATGGATGCGGTACTGCCCCGACGCACTCGCAGGGGTGACCGAGCGTACCGTCACCGGTGTCTCGCCCAGTGGAACGGCGATGTCCACGCTGCCGGTCACGCGTCCGGCGGCCAGCGGCTGCGCGCGTACCACGCCGCTGTCATCGCGCAACGGCTGGCTTTCGGCCGGGGCCGGGCGATTGGATTGAGCAAGCGCGGGGATCGCGGCAAGCAGCAACGGCAGGGCGATGGCACGGGGCAGCATGGTGGTCTGTTCTCCACATCGGATGGGATGGTCACGCCGGGATTCTGAAAGCCGACGCTGCATGTAGTGGGCATAGTCCCATGATCCTTCTCGCGCATGCGTACGCCGACATGAACATCAATAACCTGTTCCTCCACGTTTTCAAGCCGGCGCTCGCCGCCCGCATGGCCGCCGAAGCGCGCATGGTGGCGGCTCCCGGTTGCGAACAGAAGCCGCTTGTTGCGTTGATCAAGCGCGTGGAGAACGCTGAGAGCCTGCGGGGCCTGGTGGTCACAAGCCCTGCGGCGCAGCGGCTGGCTTCCCACGTAGCAAAGACCCATGCGCTGACACCAAGGCAGATCATGAATCACGCGCGCGCCTTGAAGCATGAGCAGCAGGACGTCCTGCGCGACCTGATGCAGCGCAGTGCCGGCGCTCGCGGCGGCAGTGCCCATGCACGGCAGATCGCGGCCACGCGTGAAGTCGTCCACGCGGTTCGACACCTCAGCTGGGAGGTGCGTGTGGCGCCTGCGCCCGCCCTGCAAGGCAACGTATGAGCTTCAAGATAAAGAGCTGCCTCGCCCCGCTCCGCGCGCTGAAGCGCCATTGGCCCGGTACGGCCTGTCGGGCCGAGTCGCCGTTGGACACCGGGGCGAAGAAGGCGGTTGAAAGTGTGCTGTTGTCGGTCGTCAATGCCAGCAATGCCGGCCTGGTGCCATCAAGCCGCGCGCAGAAACTGCACGATCGGCTGCAATGCGAGCAGTTGCAGGAATCAGCGCAGCCCATGAGCCGGCGAACGCTCACCCGCAGCCTGGAGCGGCTGCAGGGCGAGTACGAAGCGACGCGCACGGAACTGCAGGCAGAAGGACTGCGCTGGTCCATGGACTGGATGATGGGCGTGGAATGCTGCGCGGCGAATGAGATTGCCGGCGTGTACGCGCGCGTCGAAGCTGCTACTGCGGTGATCCACAGCGTAAGCGCGGCACGCGCTGAGATGCATATGCCACGCGCGCGTCCCGCGTCCTGGTAGCACAGGCCTAGCAGGGGCGGTCAGGGCGCCGAGCATGGCTCGGCGCTACCGGGAGTGCCGGGAGCACCCGGATGATCAGCGCAGTGGCGAGGCCAGCACGGTGATCTCTTCGCGGTCGTGATAGAGCTGCTTGGCGCGCACGACCAGTGACTTGCCCGCCTGTTGTTCGAACAGGTCCAGGCACAGGCGGGTTTCGTCCCAGCGCTTCTTCATCGGCAGCTTGAGGTTGAAGATCGCATGCTTGCACCAGCCTTCGCGGAACCAGGTGGCCATGCGCTCGGCCACGCGTCGCGGCTGTTCGACCATGTCGCAGACCATCCAGTCCAGCGACTGTTCGGGCTGCCAATGGAAACCGTCGGCACGCAGGTGCTCGACCAGGCCGGTATCCAGTACATGCTGGCGCAGTGGCCCGTTGTCGATGCTCAGCACCTTCAGGTGTTGGCGGGTGAGCACCCACGTCCAGCCACCCGGAGCGGCGCCCAGGTCGGCGGCACGCATGCCCGGCTTCATCAGCGCCTCGCGCTCCTCGGGCGTCAGCAGGGTGAGCAGGGCTTCTTCCAGCTTCAGCGCAGAACGCGACGGCGCGTCGGGCAGCAGCTTCAGGCGGGGAATGCCCAGCGCCCACGGTGCGCTGTCGGCGGGTGACGCCGTGCACACGAAAGCATGGGTGCCATCGACGAAGACCACGTGCAGGCGTGGCAGTTTCTCGTTGGGTTTGTCGGTCAGCTTGCCGGCCTTGCGCAGGGCGGGGCGCAGCGCGTTGGCGAACGCGCGCGACAGGCCCGACAGCGGCTTGCCCGCATCCGAATCCGGATGCTCCACCCACAGGTCGCCAAAGCGAGGTGCATCGCCCAGCACCGCCAGCATCGGCGTGATGCGGTCGGCTGCATCCAACTGCGGCAGCTCGGCCAACACGACCAGCTTCTGCCGCGCGAAAATCAACTCGCGCCAGGACAGCATCCGACTGAGTGCGGCGGCTTCGTCGCACATGAAAAGGACATAGCCATCATTGCGCTGGGTACGGGCATAACCGGCGAAGCCGAATTCGCCTGCGCGTGCGGACAGTTCGGCCGCCAGCTCGGGCTCGAAGCCCTGCCGGCACAGACACAGCAGGCCGACGCCTGGTGCGGTATTGCCTGCTTCAGTAGCGTGCGCCATCGGCTTCTCCGTAAGCGCGCAGCACGTCGCGCGCGTCGTCGCGGTTGAGGCCCTGCACCACCTCGATACCGCGCTTGTTGAGTTCGCCCACCCAGTCGGCCGGCAGCGGGCCTTCGTCGAAGGGCGTCAGTTCTTCCACGTCGGCCGCGCTGGCGCCGATCAGCAGGCGATCGATGCCGGCCCACACCGTAGCGCCGTAACACTGGCAGCAGGGTTGCGAGGACGTGGCGAGCATGATCGGCGACAGCACATCGTTCAGGCGTGGCGTCTGCAGGCGCTGTTGGGCCAGCATGTAGGCCATGTTTTCGGCGTGCGCCAGCGACGTGTTGTGCGGCATCACGCGGTTCACCCCGGCGGCGATCACCTTGTCATCCGGGCCGAACACCACCGCACCGAAGGGGCCGCCGCTGGCATGATCGACATTCAACCGGGACAGTGTGATGGCCAGTGCGACCTTGGCTTCGTCGCCCGGATAGCGCTGATCCAGGTCGATCTGGTCATGGATCCAGGCGGGAAGGGTCAGGTGGACTTGCGCATACAGCATCGCGGGGTGCCTCTCATCGGGTTACGGGGGTGGAACACAACAACAGCCGCGCGCAGTGTAGCCCGCGTCCGATGAAGCGGGCGGGCAGGGGCGGCGGCAAGGGCGCGCGGTGGTGGCCGCGCGCACGGACGTCGGTGGTGTCAGGCCGACCAGGTGTCGCGCAGGGTCACGCTGCGGTTGAACACCGGCTTGGCCGCTGTGTGGTCACGCCGGTCAGCGACGAAGTAGCCGGTGCGCTCGAACTGGAACGACTGTTCCGGCGTGGCGCTCGCAGCGGCGGGTTCGACATAGCCGGTGACGGTGCGACGCGATTCGGGGTTCAGGTAGTCACGGTACGTCTTGCCCTCCGACTCGTCATCGGGGTTGGCTACCGAGAACAGCCGATCGTACAGGCGGACTTCGGCCGGCACCGCATGCGCTGCGCTGACCCAGTGGATGGTGCCCTTGACCTTGCGGTTGGCGCCTTCCATGCCGGGGCGCGACTCCGGATCCAGCCAGCCGCGCAGCTCGGTGATAGCGCCGTCGGCGTCCTTGATCACTTCATCGCAGCGGATGATGCCAGCGCCGCGCAGGCGCACTTCACCACCCGGCAGCAGGCGCTTGAAGCCCTTCGGCGGCACTTCGGCGAAGTCGTCGCGCTCGATCCACAGCTCACGGGCAAACGGCACCTCGCGGCTGCCGAAGGACTCATCCTTCGGGTGGTTGCTGAAGGTCAGCGTCTCTTCGTGCCCGTCGGGCAGATTGGTCAACACCAGCTTGATCGGATCGATCACCGCCATGCGGCGAGCGGCCGCGCTGTCCAGGTCCTCGCGCAGGGCACCTTCCAGCACGCTGAAATCGATCAGCGAGTTCTGCTTGCTGATGCCCACGCGCTCGGCGAACAGGCGCATCGCCGCCGGGGTATAGCCACGGCGACGCAGGCCCTGCAGGGTCGGCATGCGCGGATCGTCCCAGCCATCCACCAACTGCTCGGTGACCAGCGCCATCAGCTTGCGCTTGCTCATCACGGTGTAGTTGATGTTGAGGCGGGAGAACTCGATCTGACGGGGCTTGGCGGCTTCGCGTGGCAGCCCGGCCGCAACCAGCGGGGCGGTCAGCGCATCGTCATGGGCAAAGTCCACATGATCCACGCACCAGTCGTACAGCGGGCGGTGGTCTTCGAATTCCAGCGTGCACAGCGAATGGGTGATGCCTTCCAGCGAATCGCCCAGCGCATGTGCGAAGTCGTACATGGGGTAGATCGGCCAGGCATTGCCGGTGTTCTGGTGTTCGACGTGCTTGATGCGGTACAGGGCCGGATCGCGCAGGTTGATGTTGCCACTGGCCATGTCGATCTTCGCGCGCACGGTGCGGGCCCCATCCGGGAACTCGCCGGCGCGCATGCGGGCAAACAGATCCAGGTTCTCTTCCACGCTGCGATCCCGGAAAGGCGACGGGCGGCCCGGCTCGGTCAGGGTGCCGCGGTAGGCGCGCACTTCCTCGGCCGACAGGTCGCAGACGTAGGCCTTGCCGTCGCGGATCAGCTTCTGCGCCGCCAGGTAGTAGGCCTCGAAGTAGTCCGAGGCGTGGCGCAGCTCGTTCCACTCGAATCCAAGCCAGCGCACGTCGTCCTGGATCGCGGCCACGTACTCCGGGTCTTCCTTGGCCGGGTTGGTGTCGTCGAAACGCAGGTTGCACACACCGCCGAACTCGCCGGCGATGCCGAAGTTCAGGCAGATCGACTTGGCATGGCCGATGTGCAGGTAGCCATTGGGTTCCGGCGGGAAGCGGGTCTTGATTGCCTGGTGCTTGCCGCTGGCCAGGTCCTCGCGCACGATCTGGCGGATGAAATCGCGCTTCTCGGTGCCGTCGGTGGGGGTTTCGGGGCTGGCAGGGGTGTGCTCGGACATGATGCGGCAATCAAGGGCAGAAAGACCGCCAGTCTAGCGTGTCAGCGCTCCAGCTGCCCGCTGGGTGTCCGTCCTGGGGCTGTTGGACAGGACCACAGGCCCGTTCATGCCGCAAGCGTATGCTCGATCGCAGTCATCCAAGGAAATGTCCATGCACATCGTGTACAAGGCCGACAACCTGTTTGATGCCCACCTGGCCAAGCATGCGCTGGAGGACGCCGGTATCCCCGCGTTCGTCTTCGGCGAGTCGTTGCTGGGCGGCATGGGCGAGCTGCCGTTGTTCGGCGTGCTGCGCGTCGCCATCCCCGACGCCGCCCGTGCGGAGGCAGAAGCCGTGATGGCCGGGCTGGACTTGGGCCACGGCCCGGACGACCCCATTTCAGACACAGACGATCTTGCCGGGCAGCCGGCCTAGGAGCACAGCATGTTGGGACTTGGCAACGGGATTCTCGGTATCGGCGCCTTCAAGCAGCGTCTGCCGCGTGCGGAAGAGGCGCTGCCCGGGCGCGATCAGCCCTTGGCACTGCAGAACAACCAGCACTTCGTGAACAGTCATCCGCTGAAGGATCGCTTCGCGGGATACGAGCGGATCCGCTTTGCCATGGGCTGCTTCTGGGGTGCCGAGCGGAAGTTCTGGACCCTGCCCGGGGTGTACAGCACCTCGGTCGGCTACGCCGGAGGGGTGACGCCGAACCCCACCTATGAGGAGGTCTGTTCGGGTCTGACCGGCCATACCGAGATCGTCGAGGTGGTGTACGACCCGAAACTGATCACCGTGGAGCAGCTGCTGCAGGTGTTCTGGGAAAGCCACGACCCCACCCAGGGCATGCGTCAGGGCAACGACACCGGCACCCAGTACCGGTCGGCCATCCACTGCCTGACCGAGGGCGAGTACGCGGCGGCGCTGGCCAGCGAAGAGGTCTATGGCGTGCATCTGAAGGAGGCCGGCTACGGCCCCATCACCACCGAGATCGTGTATCCGGCACCGGAGTACTACTACGCCGAGGACTACCACCAGCAGTACCTGGCGAAGAACCCGAACGGCTACTGCGGCATCGGCGGTACCGGGGTGAGCTGCCCGATCGGTACCGGCATCGCGGCGCCCTGACGCTTTTCAAGCCAGGGCAAAGTCAACTGCCTCAGGGCTGTGGGCTCGGCGGGCCCAGGGCGGTGCCCTGGTAGCGCCGACCCATGGTCGGCGAGCGCAGCGGGCCGTCGGCGGAAACATTTCGCCGAGCACGGCTCGGCGCTACCGATGGCAGTAACCCGTCGGGTGGAGGGAGCCCCTGAGTCAGGGGCGGCCGCGAAGCGGCGGGGTGTGGGTGCTGGTGAGACGGGGCCCACGGTTTGCGCAGCAAAGCGTGGGAGCGGCAGCGCGAATGCGATGACGTGTACCCGCGCCATGGATGGCGCGAAACGAGGCACGCAGGAGCGGCTTTTGCCGTCCCCCGACCAGCCCCACCGCCCGGCCCCAAGCAAGCAGTCTGCTTTGAGAGCCCACCGCGAGGGGGTCTTACCCGTTCGACCCGCCCGAAACAATTACAGCTCTGCGCGGATCCGCGCCCGCAGGCTTTCCAGATCCTTGGCGAACGCGTCGATGCCGGTGGCAAGCTTCTCGGTTGCCATCGGGTCGGCGGCCAGATCAGCCGCAAAGCGCGCGCTGTCGATCGGCGTGGACGTCACCGATTCGGTCGCACCGGCGACCAGCTTGCGCTCCAGCGCGCCCTGGTCGGCATCCAGCTTTTCCAACAGGTCCGGCGAGATCGTGAGGCGATCGCAGCCCGCCAGTGCTTCGATCTGCGCGGTCGAGCGGAACGAGGCGCCCATCACCACGGTCGACGAGCCACGGCGCTTGAACTCGGCATACACGCCGCGTACGAACACCACGCCCGGGTCTTCGTCGATGGTGGCCGGTGCCTGCCCATTGGCCACGTACCAGTCCAGGATGCGGCCGACGAAGGGCGAAATCAGGAACGCGCCCGCTTCACTGCAGGCCAGCGCCTGGGTCGGGTTGAAGATCAGGGTCAGGTTGCAGTCGATGCCTTCGGCCTGCAGCACGCGGGCGGCTTCGATGCCTTCCCAGGTGGCGGCGATCTTGATCAGGATCTTCCCGCGCGGCACGCCGGCGTCTGCGTACATCTGCACGAACCGACGCGCCTTGGCGATGGTCGCCTCGGTGTCATGCGACTTGTCGGCGTCCACCTCGGTGGACACGCGACCGGGCACCAGGGTGCTCAACAGCGTACCCACGCCCACCGTCAGCCGATCAGCGACGGCGTCGACGACCGCATCGCGTTCGCCGCTCTGCTGCCGACCCCAGTTGAGCGCATCTTCGATCAACGTCGCATAGACCGGCAGGTCCAGCGCCTTCTTCACCAGGGTGGGATTGGTCGTGCAATCCACTGGCCGCAGCTTCTTGATGGCCTCGTAGTCGCCGGTGTCGGCCACCACCACAGACAGTTCGCGCAGCTGGGAAAGTTTGGACGGGGGGGTGCTCATTGCAGCTCCATCGTTGCGGGCGCGCGTGGGGCGCGGCCAAAGGGTCTGGGATTCTTCAGGGCTTGTCGTTGTGGACAGCGGTGACACGCAGCTTCAACTTGCGACCACCGGGGGCATCCCACTCGATGCGCTGGCCGATCGCCAGTCCCAGCAGCGCCGTGCCAACGGGCGCCAGCACGGAGACCTTGTGCTCATCGACATTGGCTTCGCGGGGGTACACCAGGGTCAGTACGTGGGTATCGCCGGAGGTTTCATCTTCGCACTCTACCCGCGAATGCATCATGACGATGCCTTCTGGCATTTCCGCCGACGGCAGCACGTTGGCGCGGGTGAGCTCTTCTGAAAGCGCTGCGGCAGTGGGCAGTGCACTCGCCGCAGGCGAGTCCAGCAAGGCCTCCAGCCGGGCTAGATCGTGGGAAGAAACGGTGATGGATGGCGGCAGGCCGCTGGCGGTGGTCATGCAGTACTCCTGGAAAGGGACCATACAAAAGGCGGCACCGGATGGCGCCGCCTCGTTCTATTGTGGGGACAAACGGGGCGGGAATCGACCCGTTGACTGCTTCCAGGGATTTCGCTGTTCCGCTGCGGCTCAGACCAGCCGCGCCGGCGCGGTGCGATCGACGCCGCGTGGCGGAGGCGGCGCCCCGTCCTCCAGCGCGAACAGCGATGCGGGCAGGTGTTTGAACTGATCCGCCAACTGCAGCAGGAACCCACTCATCGCCGAGCTGCGCCGCCACGCCATGGCGATGCGGCGGCTGGGCGGATTGTCACCGATCAGGTCCAGCAGGCGGATGTTGTCCGATCGCGGTACCGGTGGCTTGACCGACAGCGTCGGCAGCAGGGTGATGCCCACATCCGCGGCGACCATCTGCCGCAGCGTCTCCAGGCTGGTGGCGCGGAACTCCGATTTTTCGTTTGCGCCGAACAGCCGGCAGACTTCCAGCGCCTGATCGCGCAGGCAGTGCCCGTCTTCAAGCAGCAGCAGGCGCTGGGCCGACAGTTCCTGCACGTCCAGCCGCTTGCGCCCCGCCAGTGGATGCTGGGCGGACACCGCCAGCAGGAACGGTTCTTCGAACAGGAACTCGGTATGCAGCTGATCGTCCAGCACCGGCAACGCCAGCAGTGCTGCATCCAGTTTGCCTTCGCGCAGTCGGGCCAGCAGGACATCGCTTTTCTCTTCCACCAGCAACAGCTCAAGCTGTGGAAAGCGCTCGCGGATACGAGGGATGACATGCGGCAGCAGGTACGGACCGAGCGTAGGGAAGATGCCCAGCCGCACTGCACCGGCCTCCGGGTCGCGGCTGCGACGCGCGGCCTCCTTCATCTGCTCTACTTCGGCCACGATCACGCGTGCGCGCGCTGCCGCGTCGTGGCCGGCGGGTGTCAGCATCACTTTGCGGGGAGCGCGCTCCACCAGCGACACCCCGAGTTCGTCTTCCAGCTTGCGTATCTGGGTGGACAGCGTGGGCTGGCTGACGAAGCAGGCCGCCGCGGCCTTGCCGAAGTGACGATGCTCCGCCAGCGCCACCAGGTATTTCAGATCACGTAGGTTCATCCTGAGACCTCATTGGATAGATACCGGGTGATGGCGTGGTTGACCCAGTGGACACGTACGGTCCCGGTGGTCCGGGATCTTTTGTCAGGCAGCTTCTGCAACGGTGCTGCTGCTCTTGCTCACGGACGAGCGGATCAGATGGTCGAAGGCACTGAGTGCGGCCGTCGATCCGGCGCCCATGGCGATGATGATCTGCTTGTACGGTACGGTAGTGCAGTCTCCCGCAGCAAACACACCGGGCAAACTCGTCTGGCCCCGATCATCGATGACGATTTCGCCACGCGGTGACAAGGTGATGGCGTCGGCCAACCACTCCGTATTGGGCAGTAGTCCGATCTGCACGAAGATGCCTTCCAGCTCGACCCGGTGCGAATCGTTGCCGATGCGGTCCTTGTAGACAAGACCGGTCACTTTCTGCCCATCACCCAGCACGTCGGTGGTCTGCGCGCTGGTCAGCACGGTCACGTTGCCCAGGCTGCGCAGCTTGCGCTGCAGCACCTCGTCGGCACGCAAGGTGGTGTCGAACTCCAGCAGGGTCACGTGGGCGACCAGGCCCGCCAGATCGATCGCCGCTTCGACCCCGGAATTGCCACCGCCGACCACCGCCACACGCTTGCCCTTGAACAGCGGGCCATCGCAATGCGGGCAGTAGGCGACCCCTTTGTTGCGGTACTGGTCTTCGCCGGGGACGTTCATCTGCCGCCAGCGCGCGCCGGTGGACAGGATCACCGACTTCGACTTCAGCACGGCGCCATTTTCGAGCTGCACCTGCACCAGCCCGTCGTCGCCGGCGGCCACCAGCCCCGTCGCGCGCTGCAGGTCCATGATGTCCACGTCGTACTCGCGCACGTGCTGTTCCAGGGCCATGGCCAGCTTGGGGCCCTCGGTCTCCTTGACCGAAATGAAGTTCTCGATCGCCATGGTGTCCAGCACCTGGCCGCCGAAACGCTCAGCGGCCACGCCGGTGCGGATGCCCTTGCGCGCGGCATAGATCGCCGCGGCAGCACCGGCCGGCCCGCCGCCGACGACCAGCACATCGAATGCCTCCTTGGCGGCGATCTTCTGCGCATCGCGCTTGGCAGCACCGGTATCCAGGCGCGCCACGATCTGCTCCAGCGTCATGCGGCCCTGGTCGAACAGCTCACCGTTGAGATACACGGTGGGCACGGACATGATCTGTCGCTGCTCCACTTCGTCCTGGAACAGCGCACCGTCGATGGCCACGTGCTGCACGCGCGGGTTGAGCACGGCGGCAAGATTCAGCGCCTGCACCACATCGGGGCAGTTCTGGCAGGAGAGCGAAAAATACGTTTCGAACCTGTACTCGCCTTCCAGGTTGCGCACCGCCTCGATGACCTCGGCCGTCGCCTTGGACGGGTGGCCGCCCACCTGCAGCAGCGCCAGCACCAGCGAGGTGAACTCGTGGCCCATCGGCAGGCCGGCGAAGGTCACATGGATGTCTTCGCTCGGGCTGCCCAGGTCGAACGAGGGCACGCGGCCCTGGCCGTCGCGCAGGACGTCCAGCGAGATCTTGTCGGACAGGCTGTCCAGCGTGGTCAGCAGTTCCAGCATTTCCTGTGCCTTGGGACCGTCATCCACGCGCGCGGTGATCTGGATCGGGCGGGTGACGCGCTCCAGGTAAGTCTTCAGCTGCGACTGCAGGTTGGCATCCAACATGGTTTTCTCCTGGCTTCAGGCAAACAGGGGGCGTGGCGCCGCTGCACAAGGTAGCGGACCAGCGAGGGGTAGGGGTGAACCCAAGACGCCTGTGGAAGGGGCTGGCGGTGGCTGGCGCCGGCGTCTTGGGTTCACCCCCACGCCCGCACGGGGCGGGCATGGGAGCGAGGGGGCAGCTTAGATCTTGCCGACCAGGTCAAGCGACGGGGTCAGGGTCTTCTCGCCTTCCTTCCACTTGGCCGGGCAGACCTGGTTCGGGTTGGCGGCGGTGAACTGGGCAGCCTTCAGCTTGCGCAGGGTCTCGGACACGTCACGGGCGATCTCGTTGGAGTGGATCTCCATGGTCTTGATCACGCCTTCCGGATTGATCACGAACGTGCCACGCAGGGCCATGCCGTCTTCCGGGATGTGCACGCCAAAGGCGTTGGTCAGCTGGTGGGTCGGGTCGCCAACCAGCGGGAACTGGGCCTTGCCAACGGCCGGCGAGGTTTCGTGCCAGATCTTGTGGGCGAAGTGCGAGTCGGTGGTGACGATGTAGACCTCGGCACCGGCCTTCTGGAACTCGGCGTAATGATCCGCCGCGTCTTCGATCTCGGTCGGGCAGTTGAACGTGAAAGCAGCCGGCATGAAGATCAGGACGGACCACTGGCCCTTCAGCGTGCTGTCGGAAACCTTGATGAACTCGCCATTCAAGTAAGCGTTGGCTTCGAACGGCTGGATCTGGGTGTTGATCAGGGACATGGATATTCCTCTTGGGTGAAGGGGACTGGGTGAATCGACAGGGCCTAGATTACCGGCTCCAATTCAATAAGGACAATCCATTGATCGCATCTATTCAATAGGCTTTGACTATCAAAATGGCCCGTCGTAACGAGACTCACCCCACCGGAGCGTCGGGAAAGCCTTGTCGCACGGCGCTCCTGAGGTCCAATGCCGGTTTGTTCGATAGGTCGCGCTTATTTCAGACCCCCACCTGCAGCTGAACGCGGTGGCCCGTCACCCAGGCCATGCAGGACAGGGTGGCGCTGGGTGAGCTGATTGCGTCGCAGCCACTGGGCTAAGCTGCGCGCCCCTGCAGGTTGAGTCCGATGAGCGCGTCTTCCCCGGTTTCAGTACGTGATGTCCTTGCCGATGCCACCGCTCGGCTGTCCGGCCCGGATGCCCGGCACGAGGCGGAGCTGTTGCTGCTGCATACGCTGCAGTGCGCCCGCTCCTGGCTGTTCGCGCACGCAGCCGATGCGTTGGGTGATGTTGACCGCGCGCGGTTCAGCGCGCTGGTGGCGCGCCGCGCGGAGGGTGAGCCGGTGGCGTACCTGACCGGACGCCGTGGGTTCTGGACCTTGGATCTGGACGTTGACGGGGCGACCCTCATACCGCGTCCGGAAACCGAGCTGCTGGTCGAGCTGGCACTGGCGCGCTTGCCGTTGGACAGGCCACTGGAGGTGGCCGATCTGGGAACGGGAAGTGGCGCCATCGCCCTGGCCGTAGCCAGCGAGCGGCCGAACGCACGGGTGCTGGCGACCGACTTCAGTGAGGCGGCGTTGGCGGTGGCCGCCCGTAATGCCCAGCGCCATGCGTTGACCGCGGTGCGCTTTGCCCACGGATCCTGGCTGGTACCGCTGCAGGGCCAGCGCTTCGACCTGATCGCCAGCAACCCGCCTTACATCCGCAGCGACGATCCCCACCTGCAGCAGGGTGACCTGCGCTTCGAACCCGCCACCGCGCTGGCCTCCGGTGAAGATGGCCTGGCTGACATCCGGCTCCTCGTCGCCGGCGCCATGCAGCACCTGCACGCAGGTGGCTGGCTGCTGCTGGAACACGGCTGGGACCAGGGCGCGGCCATCCGCCTGCTGCTTCAGCAGGCAGGGTGGGACGCGGTGGAGACCGTACAGGACCTGGAGCAGCGCGACCGGGTCACGCTGGGTCGACGACCGGCCTAGAATGGAGGCTCTCCTGCCGCGCGCAGGGCACCACCATGGAGTTCCAAGCATGCGTACGCTGTACCCCGACATCGCCCCGTACGACCAGGGCACGCTGAAGGTCGATGACCGCCACACGCTTTATTTCGAACAGTGCGGCAACCCCGACGGCAAGCCGGTGGTACTGCTGCATGGCGGCCCCGGTGGCGGCTGCAGCGACAAGATGCGCCGTTTCCACGATCCGGCGAAGTACCGCATCATCCTGTTCGACCAGCGCGGCTCGGGCCGGTCCACGCCGCACGCCGATCTGGTGGACAACACCACCTGGGACCTGGTGGCGGACATCGAAAAACTGCGCGAGCACCTGTCCGTCGAGAAGTGGCAGGTGTTCGGCGGCAGCTGGGGTTCCACTCTGGCGCTGGCCTATGCGCAGACCCATCCGGACAAGGTAAGCGAGCTGGTGCTGCGCGGCATCTTCATGCTGCGTCGTTGGGAGCTGGAATGGTTCTATCAGGAAGGCGCGAACCGGCTGTTCCCGGATGCATGGGAGCACTACCTCAAGCCCATCCCCGCCGTTGAACGGCATGACCTGATCTCGGCGTTCCACCGCCGCCTGACCAGTGACGACGAAGCCACCCGGTTGGCGGCGGCCAAGGCGTGGAGCGTGTGGGAGGGTGCGACCAGCTTCCTCCACGTGGACGACGACTTCGTCAACAGCCACGAAGATCCGCAGTTCGCGCTGGCCTTCGCGCGCATCGAAAACCACTACTTCGTCAACGGTGGCTTCTTCGAGGTGGAAGACCAGCTGCTGCGCGATGCGCATCGCATTGCCGACATCCCGGGCGTGATCGTGCATGGCCGCTATGACGTGGTGTGCCCGCTGGCCAATGCCTGGGACCTGACCAAGGTGTGGCCGAAGGCCAAGCTGGAAATCACCCCGGCATCGGGGCACTCGGCGTTTGAAGCCGAGAACGTGGACGCGCTGGTGCGGGCAACGGATTCGTTCGCCTGAGCCAGCCGCGGTAGTGACGGCCGCTGGCCGTCAACGGATGCGGGTGAACCTGCATCCGGTTGGGTGACGGCACCTCGTCGTCACCCACCGGCCGTTCCCGTGTCACCACTCGCCGGCCAACAACGCATCAGCCAGCACCTTCAGCTTCGGTGACGCCTGCCGCGACGGCGGGTAGACCAGCGACAGCGCACGGCTGCGTCCTTCAAAGGGTTGCAGCACGCGCTGCAGCGTGCCGGCCGCCAAGGCATCGGCCACCGCGAAATCCATCACCTGCACGATACCCACACCGGCCACTGCCGCTTCCACCAGCGGGTCGCCGCTGTCGAACACCATCCGCGCCGGGGCGGTGAATTCGCGCAGCCGGCCGTCTTCGCGGAATTGCCAGTCGACCAGCCGTCCGCTGCGCAGGTTGCGCACGGCCAGGCACACGTGGTCATGCAGCGCATCGACGGTGGCGGGTGCGCCGTGCCGGGCCAGGTAACCGGGCGCGGCCACCGTGACCCAGTGCAGTGGACGCAGGGGGCGCGCGACCATGCGCACATCGCTGATCGGCCCGGTGCGCAGTGCGGCATCGAAGCCCTCGTCCACCAGATCGACCAGTCGATCGTTGAGCACCAGCTCGAACTGCAGCAGCGGATGCTCGGCCATCAGCCTGCCGGCCAGCGGCACCAGCACCTTGCGACCGAACATCGACGGCGCGGTGAGCTTGAGGATGCCGGAGGGCGTGCAGGGGCGGTCCCCCAAACGCCGCTCAGCGTCTTCCAGACCGGACAACAATGGCGTGCAATGTTCGACGAACTGACGGCCATCCGGGGTCAGGCTGACGTTGCGCGTGTTGCGGTTGAGCAGGCGCACGCCGAGCTCCGTCTCCAGCCGCCCGATCGCACGCGACAGCCCGGACTGACTGATGCCCAGCTGCCCCGCCGCCACGGTGAAGCTGCGGGCGTCGGCGACCTGCACCAGCATGCGCACGGCGTTGAGATCCATCGCTGACCTTTGATTGATGTCTGTATGCATTACAGAAATCGAAGTATCGGGGTTTCTTTGTCGAGCGTCATCAATGAGACTGCGCACCTTCCCGGAGTCTCCATCGGCATGAATCCACGTATCCCGCTGTTTCCGCCCCGTCTCGCGCTGACCCTGCTGGCCATGGCCCAGCTGATCATCGCCTTGGACGCCACCATCATCTTCGTGGCCCTGCATGAGATGGGCATCCAGCTGGACATCAATGCGCAGCAGTTGCAGTGGATCGTCAGTGCCTACACCGTGGCGTTTGGCGGCTGCCTGTTGCTGGGAGGGCGGGCGGCGGATCTGCTGGGGCGTCGCCGCCTGTATCGCATCGGCATGGCGCTGTTCGCACTGGCCTCACTGGTCGGTGGGCTGAGCAGCAGCGCAGGCATGTTGATCGCGGCCCGCGCGGTGCAGGGCATCGGTGCGGCCCTGCTGTTCCCGGCCACGCTTTCACTGATCAACACGATCTACGCCGAGGGCGCGGCGCGCAACCGGGCGCTGGCGATCTGGAGCATGGCCAGCGCGGCGGGGCTGGCCCTGGGCACGTTGCTCGGGGGGGTGCTGACGCAGTTCTTTGGCTGGTCATCGGTGCTGCTGGTGATCGTGCCCGTCGCCGCGGCGTGCGCCGGGTTGGCGGGACGCTGGTTGCCGCAGGATGCGGCGGTGCCCTCGGGTCGCTCCTTCGACCTGGCCGGCTGCGCGACGGTGACCTTGGGCGGCAGCCTGCTGGTGACCACGCTGGTGCAGGGGCCCGAGTGGGGCTGGACGGCGCCGCTGACGCTTGCCTGCCTGCTGCTGTCGGTCGCCCTGCTGTGGGTCTTCGTGCAGATCGAGAAGCGCAGCCGCGATCCGTTGATGCAGTTCGCGCTGCTGCGGCTGCGCACCCTGCGTGCGGCCATGCTGCTCACGATGTTGTTCATGAGCAGCTTCGGCGTGCAGTACTACTTCCTTGCGTTGTACTTCCAGGATGGCTACGGCTGGTCACCGCTGCAGGCCGGGTTGGCGTTCCTGCTGCCCACGCTGGTATGCACCTACGGCATCAGCGTGGCCGAACGCATGCTCAGCCGACGCTCACCGCGGCAGGTGCTCGCGCTTGGCATGGGCGCTGGCGCGCTCGGCATCGCCGGCGTGGCGCTGGCCTTGCCGCATGGCCAGACCTACTGGGCACTGCTGCCGGGCATCGTGGTGCTCAGCCTGGGCCAAGGCATGACCTGGACGGCGATGTGGATTGTCGCGGGGCAGGGTGTGCCGGCCGCGCAGCAGGGCGTTGCCTCGGGCATGGCGGCGACGGCGCAGCAGATCGGGGGCGCGCTGGGGCTGGCGGTGCTGGTGATGGTGGCCAACGCCGGCCGCACCGCTGGTGCCGCCGGTTCAAGTGTGGAGGCGCTGCAGGGCTTGATCAGTGCGCAGTACGGTGCAGCGCTGTTCGCGCTGCTGGGCGTGGCGGTGGCGTTGTGGCTGCGTCCGTCGCGATGACGGGATGATGGACGTGGGCCGTCATGGGACCCGCGGCTGACGGCCAGCGGCCGTCACTACCAAGGCCCCTGGCCGTCGTTGCCGAGGCATTGGATCAGCCGAGCAGTACCGGCTGCAGCGCGGTGAAAATGCGCGCCAGCCTGTCCGCCCATGCCTGCTGGCCGGTGGTATCGGCGATAAGGTCCTGGCGGATTTCCAGTTCCACGTGCAGCAGGCCCCGGCCTTCGCCATGCACAGGCACGGCGTAGTCGCTGGTGCTGCTCACCGCGTACGGCTGGTTGTCACCGACCACCAGGTCGTCCTCGTCGCGCAGCGCGTGCAACAGCGCATCGGCCATGCGCGTATCGCGGTGGTACAGCACGCCGGCATGCCATGGCCGCTCCACGCCGTTCATCCTGGGGGTGAAGCTGTGCATCATCACCAGCAGGGTCGGGCGCGATGCGGCGCGCCGCGCGTCCAGCTCGTCGTCGATGCGCGCATGGTATGGCGTGTGGATGGCATCGATGCGTTGTTGCCGCTCGGCGGCATACAGGGCCGCATTGCCCGGAACCACCGTGTGATCGCTGGTTTCAGGCATCAGCGTGGGAGACGCCAGCGGGCGGTTGCAGTCGATCACCAGCCGCGAATACGTCTGTTCGATGGCCCAGGCATCCAGCCGTTCGGACAGCGCACGGGTGGTGCCGGCGATGCCGATGTCCCAGCCGATGTGCCGGTCCAGCTCGGCCTGCGGCAGGCCCAGTGCACGTAATGCGTGCGGCACGCACTGGCCGGCGTGGTCGGCCAACAGCACGTACGGCGAGGTGCCCTGCGGGCGGTGGATGGCGAACACCGGCGGGTCGCCCGCGCCCAGCAGGAACGGCGCTTGGCGCAGATCGGCATCAGCCACGCGGGGTGCCATCCAGATGATGGTCGATCATCCACAGGCCCGCCCACAGCTTGGCATCCAGCTCGTAGCCTTCGCCGATCTTCTGCACCAGCCAGGCAGCGGCGTTGGCGCGTGGGATCTCATGCACGGTGATGTCCTCGCTGTCATCGCCGCCGCCGACACCCACCCGGCTCAGGCCGGTAGCGCGTACGAAGGCGATCTTCTCGCTGCTCGCGCCGGACGACGTCGGCCCGATCATCAGCACCTCGGCGTGCTCGGCCGTCCAACCGGTTTCTTCTTCCAGCTCGCGCACGGCGGACAGTTCAATGGATTCACCTGCATCGATGTCACCGACCAGGCCGGCCGGCATTTCGATCGTCCTGGCTTGCAGAGGCACGCGGAACTGCTCGACGAACAGCACCGTGTCCTGCGGGGTGACCGCGATGATGATCGCAGCCAGGCCACCGGCGTGGGTACGCTCGCTGTATTCCCAAGTGCCGCGCACGACCATGCGCTGGTACTTGCCTTCGAAGACGACGCGAGGGGCTTCGGTGTTGCGCTGGCTCATGCGAACTCGCTCGATGTGGGATAAGGGGCTGGCGCGCTGGCGTCGCCGAGGCCGGCCACGGCGAACAGCCGCCGGCGGGTCAAGGGGCCGAAGCGCAGCGTGCTGCACAGGCCGTCAAGCAGCTGTGGATCCACCTCGTCGCGCAACAGGCCGCTGACCGTGCCGTCCAGTGGTGCATCCAGTGCGATGGTGGTCAGCTGCCGCCACAGCAGGGCGTGCTCGCGCTGCTCGCGCAGTCGCACCGCCATCTGGGCCGCGCCACGCAAACGCAGGAACGGCACTTCGTCCAGTCGCTCGTACAAGGCGTCCAGGCTGCCGAAGTGGGCCAGCAGCACGGCGGCGGACTTGCTGCCCACGCCGGTGATGCCGGGAATGTTGTCGACCGCATCACCGCACAGCGCAAGGTAATCGGCGACCTGGTGCGCATGCACGCCCAGTCGGCCTTTGACGCCGTGCATGTCCCAGCGGACGTTGCGGGCGAAATCCCATTGCTCGTCCTGCTCCAGCAACAGCTGCGACAGGTCTTTGTCTGCGGAGATGATCAACCCGTGGTGGGTGCTGCGATGGGCGTGCAGGGCGCTGCCGATCAGGTCGTCGGCTTCGTAATCATGGTGCGCCATCACCGGCAGGCCGAGGGCCGCGCACAGGGCCTTGCAGTGGACGAACTGCCGGCGCAGGGCTTCCGGGGCCGGATCGCGGTTGGCCTTGTAGGCGGGATACAGCCGGTTGCGGTAGCCGTTGTCCAGCGCTTCGTCGAAGGCGATGGCGATGTGCCTGGGGCGCTGCCGCTCCAGCAGGTCCAGCAGGAAGCGCGCAAAACCGTGCACGGCGTTGGTGGGCCAGCCCTGCGCATCCTGGAACTCGTCCGGCATCGAATGCCAGGCGCGGAAGACGTAGATGCTGGCATCCACCAGATACAACGGCGCGCGCGGCCGCTGAGCTGTTGGCGTGCTCGACGGCAGCGGGTCATCGACCCGCTCGACAGCGCTCACGCCGTGCCCGTCCACTGCTGCAGCAGGGCCTGCGGATCGGGCCGGTCGCGTTCGGGGATCTCGGTTTTCGGGGTGCCGATATGGATGAAACCGGCGATCCCTTCTTCCTCGGTCAGTCCGAGATGGGCGTGCACGGCTGCGTCGAAGGCCATCCAGCCGGTCAGCCACTGGGCGCCGAAGCCCAGTGCCTGTGCGGCCTGCAGCAGGGCGAAGCAGACACAGCCGACCGTCATCAGCTGCTCCTCGGCCGGCACCTTTGCATCCGGGCGGATACGGCTGACGACGGTGATGACCAGCGGGGCATGGTTGAACCGTTGGCGGTCCTTCTCCAGCTGCGCGGACGACACCTGCGGGTCACGTTGCTGCGCACGTTCTACAAGGAATTCGCCCAGCGCCGCGCGTGCGTCGCCGTCGATCTGCAGGAAGCGGAAGGGCACGCGCTTGCCGTGGTCGGGCACACGGACGGCCGATTCGAGCATGCGCAGCACCGTGGCGGCGTCCGGGCCAGGCTCGCCCAGCTGGCGCGAAGGCACCGAACGGCGTGCATCGAGGGCGGTCAGGGCAGCAGAATCGGACATGCGGGGGCCAGTCAGTAAAGCGGAACCCTGAGTATAGCGACGTCATCTGGCGGGGCCGGGAAGGCAGTCAGCTACGGGCAAGGGTAGGGGGCGCCACCCCCGTGTGAACGGAGCCCGGAACCTGTGCTCCCAGTGCCTCGCGGCTTAATCATTCATCACAGGTCGCCGGGTATAGTGGCCTGCGTCAGTCGGCCCGTGCCGGCCTCCCCTTCCCAGTGACAGAATGTGATGTCCATCAGGCTCCATTTTCCCCGTGCCTGCGCCATGGCGCTCGCGCTGCAGCCCCTGCACCGCTTACGATACGTATGTTGTGAGTTGCCCGGTCGTGGGGTTTGGAAGTGAGGACTGATTCACTGTCTGCGGCGGGGCGGACGACGTACCATCGAGCAGTTGACGCCGGGGAGGCGTCAGCTGTCATGTCATCGCTGCAGCATCCAGTTTCGCCGAAGGTGGGGAGCCTTCACGCATGGTGACGCCCAGTCCGATGGGAACGCCGGGACGCGACGTGACCCAGCTCATGCTGGTGCGCGAAGCGACCCTGCCCGCGCTATCGCTTGCATTCACGACCGTGCTCGCACGGTTCGACGACGTGCTGTTCGACCGTGCCGCAACGGCCGGCTCCTCGCAGCTGTTGTTCCTGGATGGCATGCGCGAGCTGCGCCGACGGCGCGACGATATCGGCAATGGCTTCATCGCCCATCTGGAACGCAGCTGGGATGCCTTTGCTGCCGGTACACCGTTGTCGGCCGAGGTGACCTTGTCCGGGCAAGGCGACGAAGTGCTGAGCCTGGTGGGTGAGCATGAACTTGAATCGCGCTTGGCGGCGCGGCAGTTCGCGACCATCCTGTTGCGCGATTTCAAATCCGTGCTGGGCCGCCTTGATCGGCGGCTGGGTTTCATCGGCGGCGGTCTGGAGCTGGATGCGGATACCAATCCGATTAGCCCCGAACATCTGGGCGTTGCGGTGCACGAGGCGTTCGCCGACTGCGAGCTGGCTCCGGAAGTCCGCCTGGTCCTGATCAAGTTGTGCGAGCGCGATCTGCACGGCCCGGTGGGCAAGATCTACGAAAAGGTGGACGACCATCTGGTCAAGGCGGGGGTGATGCCGAACATGGCAACGCCACGCCGGCAGCCACAGCCGCCGCCGCGCCCGCAGCATGCCGCTGCCGCGCAAGGCATGCTGGATGACTTGGTGGAACACCGCCAGGCACCGGGCGCGGACGCCTATGAAGGGCAGGATGATGGCCAGGCCGCACCGGCGTGGGCGCAACGGTTCACGGACCGCTGGGCGCAGCAGCGCGGTTCGCTGCAGGGCATGCCGGGTGACGGTGAAAGTGGACCCTCGGGGCAGGGCGGCGAACAAGGCATGCTGCTGGATGCGTTGCATGAGTTGCTGCGCCAGACCCGCCACGTACGCGAGGACGCTACGTCCGCCGCACAGGTAGCGGTGGGGCAGCAGCGTCCGTTGAGCCAGCGCGAAATGATGTCGGTGCTCTCGCTGCTGCAGGCCACGCCCAGCGCCACCTTGCGCGCAGCCATCGGCGAAGACGGCGAGTCACTGGCGCAACGGTTGAAGAGCGAAGTGCTGTCCAACGCGACCCAGCTGGGCATGGACCCCAGCCAGGCCCGGTTGGACCCGCAGGACGAAGATGCGATCGATCTGGTCGGCATGCTGTTCGACGTCATGCTGGACGAACGTGAGTTGGAAGGCCGCTCACGCGAGCTGATCGGTCGCCTAGTGGTGCCGTTCGTGAAGGTCGCGATGCTGGACCGGCGCATGTTCGTGCAGAAGACCCACCCCGCGCGCAAGCTGCTCAACTCGCTGGCCGAGGCCTGCGAAGGCAATACCGGCGAAAGCCAGGCCGAGCGCGTGTTGATGGGCAAGGTCGAAGAGATCATTGAACGACTGGTCGCCGAGTTCAACGAGAACCTGGCGATCTTCCTCACCCTGGAAGAAGAATTCCGCGACTTCCTGGCCCAACACCGTCGGCGTATCGAGATCGCCGAGCGTCGTGCGGCGGAGACGCAGCGTGGCCAGGAGAAACTCGAACTGGCCCGTGCACGCTCCAGCGCCGAGCTGGATCGGCGCATCGCCGACGCGACGCTGCCGCAGGCGATCGCCGAGTTCCTGCGCCAGCCGTGGCAGCATCATCTGACCCTGGCGCTGCTGCGCGAGGGCGACGATGGGGCATCGGTGGCCGAAGCCCTGGCGCTGGCCGATGGGTTGCTGGATGAAGTCGCCGAGGCGCGGCGCAAGATCGTCGGCAAGCCGTGGTTGCAGGCTTGGCAACCGGCACTGGGGCGGGTGTTCACCAGCGTCGGCGTGCACGGTGACGGCGCGGCACGCGCGATCGATGCGCTGCATGACACGCTACAGAGCATCGCCGAGTCGCGTCCCGAGCTGGAGCGCGCGCTGCCGGATCTGCCGCAGGGCATGCTGCCGCCGCCGCCGCCCACCGACCCCACCTCTGCGGAAGTGACCGCATCGGTGGATGACGACAACTTCGACAATGCCGACGCCGATCGTTTCCGTCGCATGGAGATCGGTATCTGGCTGGACTTCATCGACAAGGACGGCAAGCTGCAGGCCGGCAAGCTGTCGTGGATCAGCCCGATCTCCCAGCGGCTGCTGTTCGTCAACCGCCGCGGCGTCCGCTTCTGCGTCGCCTCCCCGGAAGAACTGGCCGTCATGGTGCGCCTCGGCCGCCTGCGCCCGCACGTAGACAACGGCGCGTTCGACAGCGCCATGCAAGGCGTGATCGACCGCCTGGATCCTCACGGAAGCACCACCGTCCACTGATTGATTGGGTAGCGCCGAAGGCGGCGGCAGGAGCCCGCTGCCAACGTCGCTCGCGACGGCCTGCAGGGTGCCGATCAGGACGACCGGCATAGCCATGCTCGGCGGGCGCAGCCGCGTCAGCCGACACCCGGCTGTCTCAAACCTGCAATGAGCTAAACGAGACGCCGGGCACAAACATTCACCTCCTATCTGGGTTCTGATGGCGCGCGGCCTGCTGCGTTGGTTGCGGCTGACACCACGTTCTCAACGGATGGAGACAAGGATGTTGACGTTTTCAATGGCAGTCCCGCGCATGTGCGCGGCCACTGTGTTTATGCTCATTCTGGCGCCTGGGCTGGCCAGCGCGCAGGAAGTCACCAAGGGCTGGCACACCTACGCCAGTAGCGGGCAACCCCTGCAAACCGAGAAGGCTGCCCAACGCAGCATCGAGGCAACATTCGACATGTATCAGCAGTTCGGTGCCTTCTCTTGGGAAGTGCGCGAGCAGACTGTTCTGAGCGATAAAACGATCTATGCATACCGGGTAAAGCCGCAGCCCATCAACCGGTCGCCCTGGGTGTATCGATCAGGGCAGCAGGATTTTGATAGCGAAGATCAGCTCCTGGCTTACCTCGGCGCCGCAAGCGACGCCCAGTGCCCAGCGGCCTATGTCTCACCGCCAGCTTGGACGCGCCTCTCTGGTACAAGCGATGGCGACGAGGTAAACAACACGATCGAAGATACCGAGTTCGAGACCATCCTGTATTTCAGGGGTACTGACGGTGTCTGCACCAGCATGGCAGGAGGCGCGTACGCGCAGCGACTGCGCACCGTAGCCTGTCCGAACGCAGGCTTCCTAGCCTGGAACTCAGAGCAGGCGGCATGTGGCATGCCCGCGGCTTTCGAACAAGCCGCAGCAATGATGCTTTCCTACTGGAGCGGCCCGGTCACCAACGAGTGTCAGGTCGGCAACCCCTGCGATCCCACGACAGGTGACAAGTTCGAGACCGAGGAAGATCTCGCCCTCAGCTGGCTGACCTTCAATCGCTACTACCACTCTCAAAGCAGTACGGCCGGTGGTGCCTTCGGTCCGGGTTGGACGCACTCGCACAACATCCGGCTCGCAATGGGCGTGGATACGACCACGATGCCTGCCGCGACCGAACTGAAGGTCGGCCTGGTCGAGGCGGATGGCAGCCACATCGCATTCGTCAAACAGGGCACGGAGTACGAGGCCAACGATGGCAGTGGTGACCGCGTTTCACAGCAGGGCACCGACTGGACGCTCCGGCGCCGCAACGAAGTCATGGTCTTCAACGCAGCGGGCCGACTGCAATGGCGCGAGTTCGAGGACGGCACTTGGCTTCAGTACACCCACGACGCGCGCGGCCGCTTGCTGGCCATTACGCATTCAACAGGGCGACAAGTAACGCTCCAGTACGCGCTGCCCGCGGACGATACGGTCATCTCGTCCCTCTCGATCAGTGGCGCCGTCGTCGTCTCCTATCTCTATGACGGCAACGGCAAGTTGGCTTCGGCAAGCTATCCCGACAGTGGTGCGCGTACCTACCATTACGAGGACAGCCGTTTCCCGCAACACCTCACAGGCATAACGGCGGAGGATGGACAGCGATTCAGCTGGTTCGGCTATGACGAAAAGGGCCGGGTCACTTGCAGCCGGCATTCGGGCGACTGCACGCAGAGCGACGTCGGTGTGGATGGTGTCAAACTGGCCTATACCGCGACGGGCACCGTGGTGACCGATGCGCTCGGTCGGCAGTCGAACTTTGGGCTGACGGTCTCAGGCACCAGCGGTCTGCCGCGCAAGGTCAATGGCATCACCGATTCCCAGGGAAGCATCAGCCGAACTTACCTGCCGGAAACCACGGATTTCCGCAGACGCGTGCAGAGCGTCAGGGACCGTCGCGGCACGGCGACCAGCCACCTGTATGCAGACATCAATGATCCCGCTGCGGGTGCGGTGCAGAGCCACACGGTGACCGAAGCGGCGGGCCTGCCCGAGCAGCGCGTATCGACCACCCACGTGGCGGTCGGCAGCAATCGCGTCGTACTGCAGCGCGAAGCAAACCGCGAAACCCGTATTACGCGCAATGCGAGGATGCAGCCGGTCTCGATCACCGTGCAGGACCTCGTCAGCGGACAGTCGCGCGTGACCACCCTTGCCTACTGCGAGGCGGTGGGAGCCGATTGCCCGGAGATTGGCCTGCTGCGCTCCGTGGATGGGCCGCGCAGCGGCGTGGCCGACACCGTCACCTACGCGTACTACACCGCAGATGATGCCGGCTGCAGCAACGCTGGTGCGTGCACATTCCGCAAAGGCGATCTGCGCAGCACCACCAACGGTCTGGGGCACAAGCGCGACGTGCTGGCTTACGACGCGGCAGGACGGGTTCTCTCCTCGCGGGACGCGAACAATGTAATCACCGACTATCGTTACCATGCGCGAGGCTGGCCGACGCAGGTCATCGTCCGTGGCGCCACCACGGCGGCCGACCGGATCACTTCGATTGCGTACTGGCCGACCGGCCAGGTCAAGCAGGTGAACCAGCCGGACGGCAGTGCGGTCACCTACGAGTACGATGCCGCGCAGCGTCTCACCGACATCGCCGACACGTCAGGAAACACACTGCACTATGTTCTGGATAATTCAGGAAATCGCCTGCAGGAGAAGGTGCTCGACGATGCAGGTACGCTTCGCCGCACGATGGCACGGGTGTACGACACGCTGGGCCAGCTGACCGCGCTCAAGGACGCGGGCGACTACGCTACGACCTACGGCTATGACGCCAACAGCAATCCGACCCTCGTCACCGACGCCTTGCTTCGCCCCAGCACGCAGGGCTTCGACGCGCTGAATCGTCTGGCGCGCTCGCTGCAGGACGGCGCGGGTGTCGCGGCCGAGACCCTGATGCAGTACGACTCGCTGGACAACGTTACGCGCGTCACCGATCCGAAGGGACTGCATACCAACTATCAGTACAACGGCTTCGGTGACCTGCTGGTCCTTTCCAGCCCGGACACGGGGAGCGCCACAATGACCCGTGATGCCGCAGGTAACATGGCGACGCGTACCGATACGCGTGGCGTCACTGCGACCTATGGCTACGATGCGTTGAACCGCGTTACGTCCATCGCCTATCCCGACCCCATTCAAGACGTGGCGGTGCAGTACGACGTCGCACCGGCGGCATGCGCAACGACAGAGCGCTTCGCCATCGGTCGAGTTGGGCGCGTGGTTCACCCCGGTGGATCTACCCAGTATTGCCACGACCGCTTCGGTCAGGTGACCCGTAAGATCCAGACGATCAACAACGTCGCGACGACTCTGCGGTACACCTACGACAAGGCGGGACGGCTTGCCTCTGTGATCTATCCCGGTGGGGCGGTGGCCGACTACATGCGGGATGCGCAGGGCCGCGTCACCCAGGTAGGACT